>JAFGAM010000084.1 GCA_016933675.1 Candidatus Anaeroferrophillacea bacterium | reverse complement strand
TTTTCAAGGGTACGGATATCACCGGTATGCCGGTGGACGAACGGGTCCGCCTCGGCATGGGGGTATCGTTTCAGCGGCCGCCGACGGTGCGCGGCCTGCTCACGCGGCAGATGGTGGATATCTGCAACCGCGGGGGGATCGACTACAGCGAAGATGCCGAAAAACTGAATTTCACCGGCTTCCTCGACCGGGAACTCAACGTCGGCTTCTCCGGCGGCGAGGTGAAACGCTCCGAGATGCTCCAGCTTTTGGTGCAGCAGCCCGATTTCATCATGCTCGACGAGCCCGAGTCGGGGGTTGATATCGAGAACATGCATCTCATCGGCGAGGTGGCGGGCCGGCTCCTTGAGCGCCATTTGAACCGCACCCGCCGGCGTTCCGGACTGATCATCACCCATACCGGTTATATCCTCGACTACACCAATGCCGATCTCGGCTACGTGATGATCGACGGCAGGCTCGTCTGTCACGGCAATCCGTACCAGATCTTCAAGACCATCAATGAGAAGGGATTCGAGGAGTGTGCCGCATGTACACTGTAGATTTCCTGCCCGAAGAGCTGCGGCTGCGGGCCGCGGCGGCGGTGGACAAACCGGCTTCCTGCGGTGCCGATATCGACGTGTCGGGCTATGTCCACGATCCGGAGCACGATCCGGTGATGCCCTACGAACAACTGGCGGCGGAACAGGCGGAGGTGCTTGCCGGCGCCGGTTTCGAGGTGCGGTCCGAAGATGACCGCGCCGCCAGTTTTCTGCAGGTGAACCACCATATCAGTCACTGCAACCCCGGCCGCGAGGGGGTGGAGGTGATGTCCACGCGCGCGGCGCTGGAGCGCTTCGCCGGGCTGCCGGAATACTGGTGGCGGGCGGTGAGCGTCGACGCCGACAAGTACACCGCCCGCGCCGCCCTGGGTTTCGACAACGGCTACTTCATCCGCGCTCTGCCCGGGGTATCGTCGCGGGTGCCGGTGCAGGCCTGCATGTTCATGTCCAGCGAGAAGGTGTTGCAGAACGTCCACAACATCATCATTGTCGAGGAGGGTGCCGATCTTCAGATCATCAGCGGCTGCGCCACCTCGAAGCACTTGAAGTCCGGCCTGCACCTCGGCATCACCGAGTTCTACGTCAAAAAGAACGCCCGCCTGACCTTCACCATGATCCACAACTGGGCCGAGGACGTGGTCACCCGGCCGCGCAGCGTCGCCCACGTCGACGAGGGCGGGGTCTTCGTTTCCAACTACATCTGCATGAAGAAGGTGCGCGACCTGCAGATGTACCCAACCGCCTTCCTGCGGGGGGCGGGGGCCACGGCGCGGTTCAATTCCATCGTTGCCGCGCCCGCCGGCTCGCACCTCGACCTCGGCTCGCGGGTGGAGCTCTCCCATCCCGGCTGCCGGGCCGAGATTATCTCCCGCACCGTCTCCTTCGGCGGCGATATCATCGCTCGCGGCCACCTCATCGGCAGCGATCCCGGGGTCAAGGCGCATCTCGAATGCCACGGCCTGATGTTGAGTGAAAAGGGCCTCATCCACGCCGTGCCCGAGCTTGAAGGGCGGGTGTCCGGGGTCGAGATGTCCCACGAGGCGGCGGTGGGCCGCATCGCCCCCGAGGAGGTGGAATACCTCATGGCCCGCGGTCTGAACGAGGACGAGGCGGTCTCCACCATCGTCCGCGGCTTTCTCAGTGTCGCCATCGAGGGGCTGCCCGCCTCCCTCCAGAGGGATCTCGACGACCTCATGGCCGCCGGCAAGCATGGCGGCATGTAACGCAAAAATTGCACTGCATTTTGTGCGCATCCTGCAATAATTGCAGTGATCGCCGGCAAGGTCGGGATGCCGGCGTACCTGCTGCCCACCTGGCTCCGAAGGTTATTTCCCGGGGCCGTTTTTTAATCTGCCGTCGGTTCGTGCCTGTTCCGGTGCCGTCAAAGGCCTTTTCCGGGCGCCGGCCAGGGGGCGGTACGGTTATTTTTCCCGGAGCTCGGCGCGGCCGCATTTTGAAGTTGGTATGGAATTTGCTGTCATATGGGCGCACGCCGGTACCGGCAGGTGCGGTGCCGGGGTGAATGGCGTGCGTGAAGCCGGATACCGGCCCGGATTATCATTACAAGATAGCTTGCATAACACTATCAAGGAGGTAGTAATGGCCAAGGAACTGGACATCCAGGAAGCGTCAATCTGTCCCAGCACCATCCAGATGCTCGTGAAGGCAAAGAAGGATGGCGTACAAACCTGCTACGACCGGGCGAACGATATGGCCGCCTGTCCCATCGGCGACAAGTCCGCCTGCTGTAAGAACTGTTCCATGGGCCCCTGCCGGCTGAGCCCGAAGGATCCCTACGCCAAGACCGGCGTCTGCGGTGCCACCATCGATACCATTCAGGCGCGTAACTTCGCCCGCATGGTGGTTTCCGGCGCCGCCGCCCATACCGACCACGGGATGGCGATGCTTGACCTGTTCAAGGAAGTGGTGCACGGCAAGATCACCGACTATACCATCAAGGACGTCGCCAAGCTGAAGTATGTCTGCTCCGAGATCGGGATCGCCACCACCGTCACGGAGGACGGCGGGGTGAAGGATCGCGATGTCAAGGAGATGGCCCTGGAGCTGGCCGAGGAACTGGAAAAAACCTATACCCAGGTCGAGGGTGAAATTCCCTTCATGAAGCGGGTGCCGGCCAAGACCCTCGAACGCTGGCGTGAACTGGGCATCGTTCCCCGCGGTTCCATGCGTGAACTGATGGAGATGATGCATCGGACGCATATCGGCGTCGACCAGGAGTATAACAACATCACCAAGCAGTTCCAGCGCACGGCCCTGTCCGACGGCTGGGGCGGTTCCATGGTCGCCACTGAGATCTCCGATATCCTCTACGGCACCCCGAAGGCGGTGCATGGCTGGGTTGACATGGGCTGCCTGGATGCCGACTACGTCAACGTCATCGTCCACGGCCATGAGCCGAACCTGTTCGAATCGATGATCGACGCCGTCAACGATCCGAAGAACATCGAAAAGGCCAAGGCCGCTGGCGCCAAGGGGATCAATCTGGGCGGCATGTGCTGTTCCGGTGCCGAGGTGCTCATGCGCCACGGGGTGCCCCACATCGGTAACTTCCTCTCCACCGAGGCGGTCATCGTCTCCGGCGCCGTCGATGCCATGGCGGTCGACGTCCAGTGTATCAAGCAGGCCCTGGCGCCGCTGTCCGAGTGCTACGGTACCAAGTTCGTCACCACCAACCCTCGGGCGCACATCGAGGGTGCCATCCACGTCGAGTTGAAGGAAGACGAGCCGCGCAAGTGCGTCGACAAGGTGGTCGAGATGGCCATCGAGCGCTATAAGAACCGCAACAAGCCGGTTGAGATTCCGCAGTACAAGCAGATGAGCATCGCCGGCTTCAGCCATGAATACATCAATTACATGCTCGGCGGAAAGTTCCGTTCTTCCTACAAGCCGCTGAACGAGAACATCATCAACGGCCGTATCCGCGGCGTCGCCGGCGTCGTCGGCTGTACCAACCCGCGCGTCAAGCATGACTGGGTCCATGTGGAAGTGGTCAAGGAGCTGATCAAGAACAACGTGCTGGTGGTCCAGACCGGCTGCTCCGCCATCTCCCTGGCCAAGGTCGGCCTGATGGTCCCCGAAGCCGCCAAGTACTGCGGTGACGGTCTGGCCGAGATCTGTGAGACCGTCGGTATTCCGCCGGTGCTCAACGTCGGCTCCTGCGTCGACAACAGCCGCATCCTCATCGCCTGCGCCGAGATGGTCAAGACCGGCGGTCTGGGCGAGCGCATCTCCGACCTGCCGGTGGCTGGTTCGGCGCCTGAGTGGATGAGTGAAAAGGCCATCTCCATCGGCCAGTACTTCGTTTCCTCCGGGGTTTACACCGTTTTCGGCGCCACCTTCCCGGTGACCGACAACACCAAGTTCAAGGATCTGCTGTTCAAGGGCCTCGCCGACCAGGTCGGCGGTTCCTGGGATTTCGCCAAGGATCCCTACGAGCACGCCCAGCTCATGATCGATCACATCGACAGGAAGCGCGAAGCCCTGGGCATCCAGGAGAAGCAGGAGCGCAAGCTCTTCGGCATGGAAGACCGCCGCGCTCTGTAATATTGCGCTGCCGTACCGCCGTACCATTGAAAAAACCCTCCGGCCTGCGGGCCGGAGGGTTTTTTGCTGGAGTTGTTACGAAGTCGTTTTTTCATCCTTGACAACCCGGCGGCACTTGCATAAGGATATTGTTTTTTCCGTAACCGGAAATCGGAGTTTTACATGCGCTTTTCCCGTTTTTACCTTCCCACACTCAAGGAGGATCCGGCCGAGGCCGAGGTCATCAGCCACCGCCTGATGCTGCGCGCCGGCATGATCCGCAAACTTGCCGCCGGGATCTACAGCTACCTGCCGCTGGGACTCAAGGCGGTGCAGAACGTCGAGCGTATCGTGCGCGCGGAGATGGACCGCGCCGGCGCCCAGGAGCTGCTGCTGCCGGGGGTGCAGCCGGCGGAGCTGTGGCAGGAGAGCGGCCGTTGGGAACGGTACGGCCGTGAGCTGCTGCGGCTGAAAGACCGTCATGGTCGTGAATTCTGCCTCGGTCCGACCCACGAGGAGGTGATCACCGACCTGGTGCGCCACGAGGTGCGATCCTACCGCCAGTTACCCCTGAACCTCTATCAGGTGCAGACCAAGTTCCGCGACGAGATCCGCCCCCGCTTCGGTCTCATGCGCGGCCGTGAGTTCGTCATGAAGGACGCCTACAGCTTCGATGCCGACGATCCCGGTGCCGAGGCGAGCTATGCCGCCATGCGCGACGCCTATTCCCGCATCTTCCGCCGCTGCGGCCTCGACTTCCGCGCCGTGGAGGCCGATTCCGGCGCCATCGGCGGCAGTTTCTCCCACGAATTCGTCGTGCTCGCCTCGTCCGGCGAAGATGCGGTGGCCACCTGTACCGCCTGCGATTACGCCGCCAATATCGAAAAGGCCGAACGGGCGGGTGCTTGCGGCACGGAACCGGAGTCCGCCGGGGCGGCAGCGGTTCCGGCATTGGCGGAAGTCGAAACCCCCGGCTGCCGCTCCATCGAAGATGTCTGCGCCTTCTTCGGGATCGAGCCGGTGGCGGCGCTCAAAAGCATGGTCTATGAGAGCGACCGCGGGCTGGTGCTGGCGGTGGTGACCGGGGATCGCCAGGTGAGTGAAACCAAGCTCAAGGCGCGGCTGGGGGTGCCCTGGGTGCAGCTGGCGGAGGCCGAGGCGATTCGCGCCGCCTGCGGTGCTGGCAGCGGTTTCCTCGGTCCGGTAGATACCCCCCTGGCGGTGATTGCCGACCGCGGGGTGCCGGTGCAGGGGCCGGCGGTCTGCGGCGCCAATCGCGACGGCCGGCATCTCCGGGACGTGCTTTGCGGCCGTGATTTCAGTCCCTCCGTGGTCGCCGATATCGTCGAGGTACATGCCGGCGACGCCTGCCCCCGCTGCGGTGGAGAGCTCAGAATCGTCCGCGGCATCGAGGTCGGCCATATCTTCAAGCTGGGGACCAAATACAGTGAAGCCATGGGCGCCACCTTCCAGGACCGCGACGGTGAGGAACGGCCGCTGGTGATGGGTTGCTACGGCATCGGCATCGGCCGTACCGTGGCCGCCGCCATCGAACAGAACCACGATGATGACGGTATCATCATGCCCTGGGCCATCGCCCCCTTCAAGGTTGCGGTGCTTTGTCTCGACGAGAAGCACGACGAGGTGCGGGCCTTCAGTGAGCGGCTTTACGAGGAACTGCGGCGGCGTGGTATCGATGTCCTGCTGGACGACCGCGCCGAGCGCCCGGGGATCAAATTCAAGGATGCCGACCTCATCGGCGCGCCGCTCAGGCTCACCGTCGGCCGCAAGGGGTACGGCCGCGGCATCTTCGAGGCCCGCGACCGGCGGACGCGGGAAACGATCGAGCTGCCGGTGGACGATTTCACCCCCCTGTGGCAGTTCGTCGAGCGGATGCGGGCCGATGATCAGGGTCTACCACCTCTATAAAAACTACCTGCCCACGGTGATGGTGCTCAAAGACGTCTCCTTTGCCGTGAACCCCGGTGAGTTCGTCTTTCTCACCGGGCCCAGCGGCGCCGGCAAGACAACCCTGCTTCGGGTGCTGTTCGCGGCGGAGAAGCCTCGTTCCGGCCAGGTGCTCATCAACGGCCGCAACATCACCAGTTTTTCCCGCCGGCAGATCGCCCGGGTGCGCCGCTCCATCGGCGTCGTGTTTCAGGATTTCAAGCTCATTCCGTACCGTACCGTGTTCGACAACGTCGCCCTGGTGCTGGAGATCATCGGCCAGCCCCGCAACGAGATCAAGAAACGGGTGTGGAAGGTGCTGCAGCTGGTGGGTATCGAGCAGCAGTACAACCGCCTGCCGCCGCAGCTCTCCGGCGGTGAGCAGCAGCGGGTGGCCATCGCCCGGGCGCTGGTCAACAACCCGGGGATCATCCTTGCCGACGAACCCACCGGCAACCTCGATTTCGAGATCACCACCGAGATCATGAATATCTTTAACTATGTCAACTCCCAGGGGACCACGGTGATGCTGGCCACGCACAACCGTCTGCTGCTGGAAACCTTCCGGCGCCGGGTGCTGCACCTGAGTCAGGGGGTCCTTTCTGCGGTGGAGCCGGAGGCATGAAATTCCTGCGCCATGTCTCCTGCCAGGTGCGGTCCACCTGGCGGAACATCCACCGGCATCTGGCCATCAATGCCGTTTCCATCGTCACTATTACCTTCTCACTGGTACTCTTCGGTCTCTACGGGCTGGCGACCGGTAACGTCATGCAGTCGGTGAGCCTCTGGCAGGCCGACCTCGAAATGGTCGTGTATCTCGACGATGATGTCTCCGGGGCGCGGCTGGAGGAACTCAAAACCTTCTGCCGCGAGCAGCACGGCGTGGCGGCGGTGCATTACACCGACAAGGAGGAGGCGCTCAAACGATTTCGCCGGACCCTGGGAGCCGAGGCCCGCCTGCTGGAGGGGCTGACGGAAAATCCCCTGCCGGCATCGTTGGAGCTGAAGCTTTCCGATGCGCTGATTGATGCGGCGTCGATGGATGATCTGGCGGTGATCCTCGGCATCCGGGACGGGGTCGCCGAGATCCGCTACAGCCGGCAGTGGCTGGCGCATTTTTTCTCCCTGCTGCGCTTTCTGCGCCTCGGCGGCATGGCGGTGACCGGCTTTCTCTTTATGGTGACGGTGATCATCGTTTCCAATACCATCAAGCTGTCGTTCTATGCGCGTCTGGATGCCATCGGGATCATGGAACTGGTGGGCGCCACCAAGTTCTACATCGCGGTTCCCTACCTGCTTGAGGGCATGTTCCAGGGCGCGGTGGCCGCGGTTCTGGCGCTGGCGGCGCTCTACGGGCTGTTCCGTTATCTTGCCGGCTGGCTGCATGAAAACCTGGCTTTTCTGGCCGGTACCTGGGCGTTGCGGTTTTTCTCCCCGTTACAGACCGCAGGGTTTCTGGCGCTGGGGATCATGCTCGGGGTGGCCGGATTTCTCATCACCTTTCGCTGGTTGAAAAGTGCCTGAGGCATGGTGTGGACGCTGCCGCCGCTCGGTATCTGTTTCGGGGGCGAGGGTGGTGCGAAATGGCTCGCGTTACGGCATTGACGGCGCCGGCGGGCGGTGCCCGAGGGGTGTGGCGGTGCTGCTGGCGGCGGTGCTGCTGACGTTCGTGAACCTGCTGCCGGGAGTCCGGCTGCCGGCGGCGCGGGCGGCCGCCGAGCAGCAGCTCGAAGATATCGAAACCCGGCTGCGGGAAACCCGGGGGGAGGTCGATGCCGTCAGTCGTCGCGAGGGATCCCTGCTGGACGAGCTGCATGCCGCATCCGGGCGGGAGCGGGAGCTGACGGCAGAGACGCAACGGTTGGCGGCACGAATAGCCGCTCTGGAGGCTGACGTCGCCGCGAACCGGGGGGAGCTCGAACGGCTGGATGCTCGGCTGGCCGGTCGGCGCCGGGCCTTTTCCGCCCGATTGCGGGCACGTTATCTCATGCGTCCGCTGCATGTTGTCGCCGCTCTGTCGTCGCCGCTGACCCTGACCGAAAAGATGCGGCAGTTGACCTATCTGCAGGCTCTCCTGCAGGCGGACAGTGAAGAAATCGCTGATTATACCGACCTGCTGCGTCGCCGGGAGGAGAGCATGGTCGGCCTCGACCGTCGTCGGGGAGAACTGGTCGGGGTGCGGGAACGGCAGTGTGAGCAGCTGGCGGCGCTCAAAGAAAGCGTTGCGAAAAAGCAGCGCCTGCTGTATAACATCAGGGAAAGAAAGGAATATTACCAATCCCTTGCCGCCGAGCTGGAGGCCGCGGCGGCGGCGTTGAAGAGGATCGTCGAGGCTCACCGGGTGCCCCCGACGGCCCCGCCGGGGTCACTGGCGGACCATCAGGGGCGTCTGCCGATGCCCGCTGACGGCACTGTGGTGCGCTTTTTCGGCCGCCACCGCGACCGTCGCTTCAACACCGTCACCGAAAGCCGGGGGATCGATATCCGGGCCCCCGCCGGTGCCGAGGTGCGGGCGGTATTCGCCGGTACCGTCATCTTTGCCGACCGGCTCCGCGGTTACGGCAACCTGGTGATCGTCGACCACGGCGAGGGTTTTTATTCGGTCTACGCCCATCTGCAGGAGATGCGGGTGGCGGTTGATCGGAAACTGGGACAGCACGAGGTACTCGGTCTGGTGGGCGACACCGATTCGCTTGCCGGGACGGTGCTGCATTTCGAGATTCGCCGGCATGGCAGTCCCCTCGACCCCCTTGAATGGGTTTCGCCCATGGGGCCGCCGGCGGCGCGGAACATGTACGTTTACGGAGGACATGGCTGATGGAAAGGCGGAGCCGGGGAAGATCACTCGTTTTGGCGATCGGTGTCCTGTTACTGGTGCTGGTGGCCATGCATGCCTTCATGGAAGGGGCTTCGGTCGCCAAAGAGGAAGATCCGCCCTACGAGTATATCAAGCGTTTTACCGATGCCCTTTCCCTGGTCCAGCAGCATTACGTGGAGGAGGTGGATGTCAAAAAGCTGATCTACGGCTCCATCAAGGGGATGCTGAGCGATCTCGACCCCCATTCCTCTTTCATGCCGCCGGAGATGTTCAAGGAGATGCAGGTGGAAACCCAGGGCAGCTTCGGTGGCCTGGGGATCGAGATTACCATCCGTGACGGGGTGTTGACGGTGGTCTCGCCCATCGAGGATACCCCGGCTTTTCGCGCCGGCATCAAGGCCGGGGATCGGATTATCAAGATCGACGGCGAGATGACCAAGGACATGACCCTGATGGAGGCGGTGCGCAAGATGCGCGGGCCCAAGGACACCGAGATCACCATTTCCGTCATGCGCAGCGGACTTGCCAGCCTGATGGACGTGACCGTTACCCGTGATATCATCCATATCCAGAGCGTCAAGAACCGGGTTTTCGACAAGGGCATCCGCTACGTGCGCCTGACCCAGTTTCAGGAACGGACGGCCGAGGACATGGCCGACCGCATCGCCGAAATGGCCGCCGAGGGGCCCGTAAGGGGGTTGATCCTTGATTTGCGTAACAATCCCGGTGGCCTGCTGCACCAGGCGGTAAAGATTTCCGACTACTTCCTTAAGTCGGGGCTGATCGTCTATACCGATGGCCGCAACGAGGAGCAGAATCTCAAGTACTACGCCCACGATGACGGTACCGAAGGGAGCTATCCCATTGTCGTGCTGGTCAACGGCGGCAGTGCCAGTGCCTCGGAGATCGTTGCCGGCGCGCTGCAGGATCACGGCCGGGCGGTGATCATGGGCACCGAAACCTTCGGCAAGGGATCGGTGCAGACCATTATTCCCCTCGAGGACGGTTCCGCGGTGCGGTTGACCACCTCGTTGTACTACACCCCTTCGGGCCGTTCCATCCAGGCCACTGGTATCGCTCCGGACATCACGGTCGAGGAGGGGCTGGTGGTCAAACGGGAGGATGATCAGGTCGAGTTCCACCGGGTGAAGGAGCGGGATCTCCGCGGCCACCTGGAGAACGGCGGCGCCGAGTCCACCGGTGAATCAGCCACGCCGCTGCCGGCGGAAACGGCCCCGGACGCCGCGCCGCCGGCCGGGGAGGTGCCGCCCCCCGCCGCCGACGGTGAAGAGGCCGGGAAAGCAGAGGACCGGCTGGCCCGTGATGTCCAGTTTCAGCGGGCCCACGAGCTGCTGCAGGGTTTGCAGGTTTTCAGCGGGATCGGGTCCAACTGACGATAGCCTGATGTACGGTACGTGTGCCATCCGTTTCTCCCGAGCCCGGGAAGGCGGATGGCATCATTTTATGATGGCCCGGCAACGGCCCCTTCCGCTGCACTGTCTGCCGGTGGGTGCCGTGCCCGGGCGGACAGGTGCGGCAATCCGCGGCGGTCAGTTTATGGTGCCGCCGTCCGCCCCCGCAATCGAAGCAGCGGGAACCCGGGGCGGTCATGTCGCCATCCTTTGTGCCGGGTTCAGGCGGGGGCTACGATCCGCTCATCTTTCATGATGCGGTGGCGGCATAACGATTACGTTTCGGGAGGTACAGTCGCGGATGGGAAAACGGCGGTGGGTGAGGATTTCTGCCGGCGGCGTGATTCTGGCTGTCGTCCTGCTGCTGGTGGGATTCAGTATCCAGCTCCGGCGTGAACGGGCCTCCGTCACGTCCCGGGTGGATTCGCCGCCGGTTGTCGCGCCTTCGCCGATCGTGGGGTCGGATGTCGGCGGGGTCACATCGCAATCCCGGACAACTGCGCCGCCTGAACCGTTTTCCGCGGTGGCCGCGCCGAATGTGCCGCCGGCACCCGCACCCTATGATCTTCACGGCCCGTCTCCCGACCTGCTGGAACTCGATGCCGTTATCACCCGGCAGTTGCCGCCCGGACAGGTCGAGGCCCTGAGTGAATGGGTCTCCGGCGGTGGCGGCGAACGCTGGCTGCTGACCCGCTGGGAAGGCTGGTACCATGATGTCGGCGTCGCCGACGAACTGTTGGCGGCCTGCGGCGCGGAGTGGACCGGGGTCAGGGCCGGGCGGTTGCAGTCGGCCCACCTCGATGACGACCGGACACTTCAGGTCAGCTTCCTCGAAGGGGGGCGAGTGGTGGGAACGCTGCGTCTCCACTGGCTTGCGCCCCGGGCGAACGGGGGCCGACAGGATACCCTGCACCCGCCGCGGGTGGCGATCATCATCGACGATATGGGTATGAACGTGGATATCGCCCGCCGGCTGGCCGACATCCCCGCCGCCCTGACCTTTTCGGTCTTTCCCTTTGCCTCCCGCAGTGTCGAAACCGCCGCTCTGCTTCGGGAACGCCGGCGCTATGTCATGCTGCACCTGCCCATGGAACCCCATGGCTATCCGGAGATTGATCCCGGTCCGGGGGCGCTGCTGGTCGACATGACCGATGTCCGCTGCGTCCAGCTCCTCGATTCCGCCCTGGAGGCGTTCCCCGGTATTGCCGGCATCAACAACCACATGGGCTCGCGGCTGACCGAGGACGAGCATAAGATGACCCTGGTGATGCGCTTCCTGGCGGCGCGGTCCCGGCCGCACTTCTTCGTCGACAGCCGCACCTCGGCGGCCAGCGTGGCCTACGAAACCGCCTGCCGGGAGCATGTTGCCGCCCTGCAGCGGGACGTGTTTCTTGATAATATCAGGGATCCTCAGTATATTACCGCACAGCTGGAGAAACTGCTGGCCATTGCCGGCCTGCGGCGGACCGCCGTTGGTATCGGCCATCCCTATCCGGAAACCGTGGCCGCGCTGGCCCGGTTGCCGGAGCTTTGTGAACGTGCCGGGGTCGAGGTGGTTCCGGTCAATGAACTCCTGCCGGCAGCTGAATGACGGCGGGCTGCGGCGTCGCGGCTGACGGTGCCGGCGGTCCAGGTAGCGCAATGAATAACCGGAAGCGGAAAACGACGATCGGCATGGCAACATCGCGGGGCGGCCGTGCCGTTCTGGCGCTGTTGCTGGTCCTCGTGCTGCTGTCGCCCGGTACCCCCACCCGGGCGGCGGATGCCGGTGAGCAGGCTTACCGGGAGGCGAAGAAGCATTACCACGCTTTCAGCGCCGCGCCGCGCAAGTGGCGCCAGCGGCGCAACTGGACGAACCTGATCGACGAGTTTCTCACCCTCCACCGGGCCGATCCCGCCGGCGGCCGGGCCGACGATGCCCTGTTCCTTGCCGCCCGTCTGTATCGTTCGCTCTACGACTATTCGGGTCGGCCGGCCGACCTGGAGGCGGCGGTGAAGCTTTACGAACAGTTGGCGACGGACTATGCCGCCAGCAACCTTGCCGATGATGCCCTGTTCCGGCAGGGCGAGCTGTTGCATCGGCTCGGGCGTGATGCCGCCGGCCGGGCTTTGTGGCGCCGGATCATCCAGGATTATCCCGCCGGCGACATGGCCGGCCGGGCCCGGGCGCAGCTGGTGGCCAACTTCCCGGATTCGCCGGATACAGCGGATACAGCTGATTCGCCGGATACAGCGGATACAGCGGATTCGCCGGATACACCGCAAATGGCGCCGGCGACCTGCAGCAGCGGTGCGAAGCCGGCCTATTCCGCCGGCGGCGTACGTCGCCAAGGTTCCCTCACCGGGCTCGCCCGGGTGGACAACATTCGCTACTGGTCGTCGCCGACCTACACCCGGGTGGTCATCGACCTTGACGATGATGTCACCTTTCGCAAGGGGGTGCTGAAGGACGAACACGACCGGGAACGCATGAAGTCGATCTACATCGACCTGGACCGTGCCTTCATCAGCGGTACGAGCCGCTCGATCCCCATCCACGACGGGATCCTCCGTCTTGTCAAGGTGGCCCAGTACGACAAGCGCACGGTGCGCACGGTGCTGCATGTCGATGATGTGGAGGATTTCAAGATCTTCAGTCTCGGCAACCCTCCCCGGGTGGTGGTCGATGTCATCGGCGCCGCGGCCGCGCCGCCGGCGGCGGATTCGGGCAAAAACGGTTCGTCACCGGTGGCGGAGCCGCCGGCGGTGACCGCGGTGCCCCCGACCCTGGCTCAGCAGCTTGGTCTCGGTATCGGCACCATCGTCCTCGATCCCGGCCACGGCGGCAAGGATCCGGGGGCGGTGGGCGCCGCCGGCCTCTACGAGAAGGAGGTGGTGCTCGATATCTGCCGGCGGGTGAAGGCCCTGCTGGAGCTGGAGATGGGTTGCCGGGTCGAGCTGACCCGGGATACCGACTGCTTTATTCCCCTGGAGGAACGCACCGTGATCGCCAATACCCGCAAGGCCGACCTGTTCGTTTCCATCCACGCCAACGCCAGCCGCAACCGCAGGGCCCGGGGCATCGAAACCTATTTCCTCAATCTGGCGACGGACCAGGAAGCGATGGAGCTGGCGGCCAAGGAGAACGCCACCTCGACCCGCAGGATCGGTGATCTGCAACTGATTTTGAACGATCTCATGCGCAACTCAAAGATCAACGAATCCAGCCGCCTGGCGCGGGCGGTGCAGGCTCATCTCGTGCGGGTTGCGGGTGGATCCTACAATGATGTCAAGGATCTTGGCGTCAAGCAGGCGCCGTTCTACGTGCTCATCGGGGCCCAGATGCCCAGCATTCTGGTGGAGACCTCGTTTATTTCCAATCAGACGGAGGAAAAAAGGCTGCGGCTGAAGAGCTATCGCCAGAAACTGGCCGAAGGGATTGTCGCCGGTATCCGGGCCTATGCCGAGGAGATGAAAACCGCCGGGCTGCGGCGGTGACGGCTCCGCGCTAACTCCATCTGTCCGTTGCGGCGTGGTGGGGGCGAAAAATTTTTTGCCCGTACCGCCGCGCGTCAATGACCGGGGAGGATTTATGGCAGTGAAAAGCAAGCACGTTCGTCGGGGACTGTGGAATCACCTGATGCGCACCGGGGTCGAGATGGGGCTCGCCAGCATCATCTACGAGGTCGGGGTGGCGTCGAAGTACGTCAATCATGCCATGCGTACCGGTGACCTCGGTCTTGCGGGTACCAGCAACCTCTACGGTGAGGAACAACTGGCCCTCGACGTGCTGGCCGACGAGATCATCAAGGACCGGCTGGACCATACTGGTCGGGTCAGTAAGATCGTCTCCGAGGAACAGAGCGAGATCATCATCTTCGAACGCAGCGGCAGGCGGCGTCAGTACGCCGTCTGCTATGATCCCCTTGACGGATCGTCGCTGGTGGACGTGAATCTTGCCGTCGGTACCATCGTTTCCATCTATCCGGGCGACGACCCGCTGCAGCCGGGGAAAAACCAGGTGGGGGCGATGTTCGTCGTCTACGGTCCGCGCACCACCCTGGTCTACTCCACGGGCAACGGTGTTTTTGAATTCACCCTCAACAGCCTGGGCGAATACACCCTGACCCGGGAGAACATCTTCATGAAGGAGCAGGGCAATCTCTACAGCCCCGGCGGCCTGCGCAGTGAATATCTGCCGGAACACGAGCGGTATGTCGCCAGCCTCGAGGCCGACGGTTACAAACTGCGCTACAGCGGCGGTTTCGTGCCCGACATCAACCAGATCCTGCTCAAGGGTTCGGGGGTGTTCATGTATCCCGCTACCCGCAAGAGTCCCTGCGGCAAGCTGCGCCTGCCCTTCGAGCTCAATCCCATGGCCTATCTCGTCGAACAGGCGGGGGGGGGCGCCAGTACCGGGACGGAACGTATCCTCGATGTGGTTCCCGGTGACCTCGACCAGCGCAGCCCGGTGTACATCGGCTGCCGCCGTGAGGTCGCCCTGGCGGAGCGGATCCTGAACGGGGGCGAGTGAAGCGCCGGGGGGTCAATACCACCGAAGGCAGGAGGAGCCAGGAGGCGGAAATCAGTCTTCAGGCATGTTCTTCTTCCTTCTGGTTTCCATCTTCCGTCTCCTGTATGCCGGCTTCCATCTCCCGGTTTTGAACCGGGCACGGAAATCTCTGGAGGGTTCCGATGACCGAACCACATGTACCGATGGCCCTGACCTTTGATGACGTGCTGCTCCAGCCGAGCTACTCGGCGGTGCTACCCAACGAAACCGATGTCTCCACTTTCCTGACCCGGGAGATCCGCCTTAAGACGCCGCTGTTGAGTGCCGCGATGGACACCGTGACCGAATCCCATACCGCCATCACCATGGCCCGCGAGGGCGGTATCGGGGTGGTGCACAAGAACCTTTCCATCGCCGACCAGGCCCACGAGGTGGACAAGGTCAAAAAGTCCGAGAGCGGCATGATCGTCGATCCCATCACCATGCACCCCGACAAGCAGGTGCATGACGTGCTGGCGGTGATGCAGCGCTACCGCATCTCAGGGGTCCCGATCGTCGACGGCGAACGTCTGGTGGGAATCGTCACCAACCGTGACCTGCGTTTCGAGACCCGCATGGACCGGTCGCTGCGGGATGTGATGACCAAGCGGAAGCTGGTCACCGCGCCGGTGGGCACGAGCCTCGAGCAGGCCAAGGTGCTGCTCCACGAGCACCGTATCGAGAAGCTTCTGGTGGTCGATGACCAGGGGCGTCTCAAGGGACTGATCACCATCAAGGATATCGAGAAGATCCGCAAATATCCCAACTCCTGCAAGGACGACCTCGGGCGACTGCGGGTTGCCGCCGCGGTGGGGGTTTCCAGCGACCGCGAGGAACGCACCGCTGCCCTGCTGGCCGCCGGTGCCGACGTTATCTTCATCGATACCGCCCATGGCCACAGCCAGGGGGTGATCGACGCCGTGCATGACACCAAAATGAATTTTTCCTGTCAGCTGGTGGTCGGTAACGTCGCCACCGTCGAGGGCGCCGAAGCGCTGATCAAGGCCGGTGCCGACGCCGTCAAGGTGGGTATCGGGCCGGGCTCCATCTGCACCACCCGGGTGGTGGCCGGGGTCGGTGTGCCCCAGGTGACCGCCCTGCTGGAGTGCCGGAAGATTGCCGATCGCCACGGGATTCCGCTCATTGCCGACGGTGGCATCAAGTTTTCCGGTGATCTGGTGAAGGCCATCGCCGCCGGCGGGCATGCGGTGATGATCGGTTCCCTCTTTGCCGGTACCGAGGAGAGTCCCGGGGAGACGATCCTTTACCAGGGCCGCAGCTACAAGCTCTATCGCGGCATGGGATCCCTCGGGGCGATGCATGCCGGCAGCAAGGACCGCTATTTCCAGGAGGACGTGGAGGCGTCGAAGCTGGTGCCTGAGGGGATCGAGGGCCGGGTGCCCTACAAGGGGCCACTGTCGTCGAGTATCTATCAGCTTGTCGGCGGGCTGCGCGCCGGCATGGGCTACGCCGGCTGTCGTACCATCGAGAGTCTGCGCCGTGACACCCGTTTCGTGCGCATCACCACCGCCGGCCTGCGCGAGAGTCACGTGCATGACGTCATCATTACCAAGGAAGCACCCAACTATCGGCTCGACTGACGGCCGCGGCGAGACCTGCCGGCCGGTACGGGCGACCGGCCGGTCGCCCCTCCTGCCGCCGGAATTCCATCACCTGATTGATACCTTCAGACACCGGGAAGGATTGCATGCATACCGACATCCACGCCGAAAAGATTCTCATTCTCGACTTCGGTTCCCAGTATACCCAGCTCATCGCCCGGCGCATCCGCGAGAGCCGGGTCTATTGCGAGATCCATCCCTACAACCTCGACACCGAACGGGTCGCGGCCTTCCGGCCGTGGGGCATCGTCCTGTCCGGCGGGCCCGCAAGCACCTACGGTCACGAGGCGCCCCATCTCGCCCCGGAGATCATCGGCCTTGGGGTGCCGGTGCTCGGTATCTGCTACGGCATGCAGGAACTGGCGGTGCAGCTCGGCGGCGAGGTTGAACGTACCGATCACCGGGAATTTGGCAAGGCGACCTTCGTGCCGGAGCGGGACGATCCCCTCTTCGCCGGTCTCGACGGGCAGGAGCAGGTGTGGATGAGCCACGGCGACAAGGTGACCAGGCTGCCGGACGGTTTCGACGTCATCGGCCGGACCGCCAACGCGCCCATCGCCGCCGCTGCCGACCGTCACCGGCGGTTCTGGGGGGTGCAGTTCCATCCCGAGGTGGTGCATACTCCCCACGGCCGGCGGGTGCTGGACAATTTCGTTTACGGTATCTGCGGTTGTCACGGCCTGTGGACCATGCGCTCCTTTATCGACCGCAGCGTCGAGGAGATCCGCCGCCGGGTGGGGGACGAACGGGTGATCTGCGGCCTGAGCGGGGGCGTCGATTCCTCCGTAGTCGCCATGCTTCTGCACCGGGCCGTCGGCGACCGGCTGACCTGCATCTTCGTCAACAACGGGGTGCTGCGCCGGGGCGAGGCGGATGAGGTGCAGCGGCTTTTCGGTGAAGCCTTCGGCATCGACCTGCGTTATGTCGATGCCGCCGAACGTTTCCTGCGGCTGCTGGCGGGGGTGACCGATCCGGAGCACAAGCGCAAGATCATCGGCAGCGAGTTTATCCGCGTGTTCGAGGAGGAGGCCGGCAGCCTGGGTGAGGTCCGCTTCCTTGCCCAGGGAACCCTCTACCCCGATGTCATTGAGAGCGTTTCCTTCAAGGGGCCGTCGGCGGTGATCAAGAGCCACCACAATGTCGGCGGCCTGCCGGAGCGCATGGATATGGAACTCATCGAGCCCCTGCGCGAGCTGTTCAAGGACGAGGGCCGTGAACTGGGGCGCGCACTGGGGCTGCCGGAGCGGATGATCAACCGCCAGCCGTTCCCGGGACCGGGGCTGGCCATCCGCATCATCGGCGAGGTGACCGCCGAACGCCTGCGCATGCTGCGCGAAGCCGATGCCATCGTGGTCGAGGAGATCACCCGCGCCGGGCTCTACGAACAGGTCTGGCAGGCCTTTGCCGTCCTCATTCCGGTGAAGACCGTCGGCGTCATGGGTGATGAACGAACCTACGAGAAGGTTATCGCCATCCGTGCGGTGACCAGCGTCGACGGCATGACCGCCGACTGGGCGCGCCTGCCCCACGGCCTGCTGGAGCTGCTCGCCAACCGCATCATTAACGAAGTGCGCGGGATCAACCGGGTGGTCTACGACATCTCCTCGAAGCCGCCCGGTACCATCGAGTGGGAATAAACGGCGCCGGCGGGACTGGCCGTTTGCCCCACCGGGCGCCGGCTTCGCGGGGCGCAAAACAGTTAGGGGCGACCGGCCGGTCGCCCGTACGGTGCATGGAGGGGCAGGCTTTCGCCGGGGGGGGGTTAAACCCGCCCTTACCGCTACGCCGCAGTGACCCGCGGTGGCCGCGCAGCACAGAAGATGGAGTTGTCGCGAGGTCGTCAGTGGGTACGGTGCCATCATTACGAGTGACAGGGGCGAGACGGAATATAATGGATGATGTCGGACAGGGACGGCTGCTGATTGTCGAAGATAACCGGTCTCTGCGGGAGAGTCTGCGGGAGGTGTTTCTCGCCGACGGCTTCCTGGTTGATGAGGCCGCCGACGGCCAGTCGGCGCTGCAGCTGCTGGACCGCCTCCAGTATGATGTTATCATCACCGACATCAAGATGCCCAATGTCGGCGGCATCGAGGTGCTGCGGGGTGCCAAAGCGGTCAATTCCTCGACGGTGGTGATCGTCATGACCGGCTACGGCACGGTGGAGAGTGCCGTCGAGGCGATGAAGCTGGGCGCCTTCGATTACCTGCAGAAGCCCTTCCCGCTCGAAGAACTGCGCCTCCGGGTGACCAAGGGGCTCAAGGTGCTTTCCTGGGAGCGGGAGCTGACCTATCTCCGCGGCGAACGCAACATTATCTACGAGTTCGACAATTTCGTCGGTGAGAGCCCGCGCATCCGGGAGGTGTTCCGCACCCTCAAAAAGATTGCCCGCAGCAATGCCAGCATCCTCATTACCGGCGAGACGGGAACCGGCAAGGAACTGGTCGCCGGCGCGGTGCATTACTCCAGTCCTCGCGCCGGGGGGAATTTCGTCAAGGTCAACTGCGCCGCATTGCACGAGAATCTTCTCGAGAGCGAACTTTTCGGCCACGAGAAGGGGGCCTTTACCGGTGCCGACAAGCAGCGCGTCGGGCGCTTCGAGCAGGCGCACCGGGGATCGCTGTTTCTCGACGAGATCGGCGACATGGCGCTTTCCACCCAGGCCAAGCTGCTCCGGGTGCTGCAGGGGAAGGAGTTCGAGCGCCTCGGGGGGAACCGCACCATCAAGGTCGATGTGCGGATCATTTCGGCGTCCAACAAGGACCTCGCCGCCGCGGTGGCGGAACGTGAGTTTCGCGAGGATCTGTACTACCGTCTGAACGTTGTGACCATTCGCATTCCCGCGCTCCGGGAGCGCCGCGAGGATATCCCCCTGCTGGCGGACTACTTCCGGAAAAAATTCTCCGGTGATCTGAAAAAGCGGGTGACCGCCATCGCCCCGGCGGCGATCAACCTGCTCAACCGCCATCACTGGCCGGGCAACGTCCGCGAGCTGGAAAATTGTATCGAACGGGCGGTACTGATGTGCGAGGGGGCGACCATCCGGCCGGAGGACCTGCTGCTCGGCGGCGAGGCGACCGGCGCAGGGGGGGCGGAGGAAACGGTATTCCGACTGCCGCCCGGCGGTATCACCCTGGCTGAGATGGAGCGTCGATTGGTGATTGAAAGCCTCGAGATGTGCGACTGGGTGCAGAAGGACGCCGCCGGGATGCTGGGGATCAGCCGGCGGGTGATGAACTACAAGGTCAGGCAGTACGGCCTGTCGAACCCCCGCTGGATCAAAAACCGGTAATTTTACCCGGCCTGGAGGGGCGACCGGCCGGTCGCCCGTACTCTTTGCCGGCAGGGGAGCGTTGCCCGGAGAAAGAGTGCCCGGGTTTCGGCGACCGGCTCCGGTCATCGCCGCCGAGGCGGCGGGCCGGAGAAAGACGACTGCCGGCCGTTTCCGTGGTTCAGGCGTGGCCCGCTTCCATGAAGGAGCAGAACTCCCGGGCCAGGCCGGGATCGAAGCGGGTGCTTGCCAGCCGGTCAATCTCTTCCAGCGCCCCGGGCTTGCTCTTCGCCGGCCGGTAGGGCCGGGGGGCGGTCATGGCCATGTAGCTGTCCACCAGGGCGAGGATCCGGGCGGTCAGCGGAATGTCGGTGCCGGAGAGCTTTTCGGGATAGCCGGAGCCGTCGAAGTTTTCGTGATGATGGAGGATTGCCGCCCGGTCCGGATGGACGTTCCCCGGGGTGAACTTGGCGATCTCCCAGCTCAGCCGGGGATGCTGGCGGCATACGGAGCGTTCGTCGTCGGTCAGCGGCTGCTTTTTCAGGAGGATGCCGCGGTCGATGCCCATCATCCCGATATCGTAGAAGAATGCGGTGTCCGCCAGTTGCCGGCAGGTTTCCGGGGCCAGGTCCAGGTGGCGACCGAAGTCGTTGAGCAGCCGGCTGGTGCGGCGGCTGTGGCGGCCGTAGGACGGCAGACTGGCTTCGGCGAAGGAGATCAGCGCTTCCAGCGCCCGGCGGTCGAAATCCCGCCGGTCGCGCCGGGCGGCGACGCCACGGAGCAGCAGGGCGGCGATCCGTTCAAGCTGCAGACCGTTCTCGTGCGGCAACGCGGCGATAACGGCGTCGGCGTGGCCGGGCGGCAGGAAGAGCATCAGGCTGGCGGGAGCGGCATCATTCCGGAGATACGGGTGGCGGTAGACCGGCCGCTCCCAGGGCAGGCCGCGGGTTTCGATCAGAAGTTCCGCGATCAGGTGCCGGTCGTCGGCGTCCATCAGGCCGGGTTCAGTCCATGCCCGCAGGCGTTCACTCAACCGGCGGTCGAGGGGCATTTCCCGGCAGGTTTCGCAGGCCCGGCCGTTCTTTTCCGCCAGCACCAGGGTGGCGGTACCGGCCTGCGGCTCTGCGGCGAGAAAGAGAAAACACGGTTTTCCGAGCCGGGGCAACAGGCTCGCCAGCAGGGTGCCGCCCAGCCGGCCGAGATTGTCCAGGGTTCTGATGCCGACCGCGAAACGGTCGATGGCGGCCCGGTCGAGGCCGCTTCGGGGGGTTCCCTCCAGCTGGCCGCCGGCCGTCTGCTGGGGGGTGTAAATGGTGGACTGGTTGCGGCCCAGACGCTTGGCCTCATAGCGGGCGGCGTCGGCGTGTCGGACCAGGTCGGCCGGTGTGGGTGATGTCTCTGGATAGGCCGCGATGCCGATGCTGACGGTCAGGCCGACGGGTTGCTGGAGGTTGACGGGGAACAAATGTTTCTCGGTTGCCCGGCGGATGCGTTCACCGATGAGATAGGCCTTGACGTGGTCGGTGTGTGGCAGAATTATGCTGAATTCCTCGCCTGCGTGGCGGCTGATGATATCGACCCGGCGGGTACTGCGGCGCAGCAACCGGCCGATCTCCTGCAGAACCCGGTCGCCAGCCTGGTGGCTGAAGCGTTCGTTGAGCTGCCTGAAGTTGTCGATGTCCAGCATCAGCAGGGAAAGCGGCGTGTGCTGGCGCTGGGAGCGGTCGAACTCTACCGCGAGCTGATGGTCGAAGTAGTGTCGGTTGAACAGGCCGGTGAGGGGGTCGATATAGGTCTGCTGGCGGGCCGGTTCGGCAGCGGCAAGGTGATGGAAGATCATCTCGCACTGCATGGTCAGCACCCAGAACAGTTGAATATCGTCCATCGTGAAGGTCCCCGGCCGGTTGGCGAAGAGCTGCCAGTTGGCCCGGACCATCCCGTTCCATGAAACCGGAATGATGAGTGCCTCGGCGATGTCCAGGGTGTCGAAAAGTTCCCGGCCGGCATGGGTGGTTGGTTCCCGGACCAGGAGCGGTTTCTCGTACTGGCAGGCCATGGCGGCGAAGGGCCTGCGGCCGGAAAGCAGGGATGCCTGCGAATCGTTGAATCCCCGTTGGAAGACCATCTCCATGGCGTTTCTGCCGTCGTCCCGGGTACAGTACGCCGCCTTGCTGTAGCGGATGATCTTGCGGGCCAGGGAGGCGAACATCTCGATGATGAGGCCCCGGTCGTCGGAGGAGGCGAGGTACAGGGGGGCCTTGAGCAGCAGGTTCACGGTCTGGGCCTTTTCCTGCAGCAGCGATGCCGGAATGTCCGGGGGCAGGTCGAGGCAAAAGCGTTCCATTTCTTCGGTGCTGAAGTAGTGGGCCGGCATGGGGGCATCCTGTGGGGTGGGCGTTATTATGTATATGTGTTCCTCTGCGGTTACAATCGGGGGGTACCTGCAATTTGGGTGCCCGTTTTTCCCTTTTTGGGGGTGTTTTTGGCGCGGCGGTAAATTTATTGTAAGCACATTGTAATTGCTATGTTTTTTTGTTTGATACGGCAGTGAGACGAAGGTGGCAGAGGGTATGATGGGGAAAAATCGTGCCGGTTTCCCGGCTGACGGCCTGCGGATGGAAGTTTTTTTATAAACATATGAAAAAAGATACATCATTTTCCGATCTTAAAGATTTGACCCGCACCGAGCTGGCGGCGTTTCTCCTTGCCGACGGCAAGGAACGTTACCGGGCGGATCAGATCGTGCGCTGGCTGTATCGCCAGCGCGTGAACGATATCGCCGCGATGACCAATCTCTCCCGGGTTTGCCGGGAATGGCTCGAGACGGTAGCGGTTGTCGGTCAGCTGTCTCTCGCGGCGCGGGAGACCGCCGTCGACGGCACCGAAAAGCTGCTCTGGGAGCTGGATGACGGCCAGGGGATCGAGTCGGTGCTGATCCCCGACGGCGAGCGCTTGACCCTGTGCATCTCGACCCAGGTGGGCTGCCGCCAGGGCTGCCGCTTCTGTCTCACCGCCCGCCAGGGTTTCGTCCGCTCGCTCAGGGTTGGCGAGATTGTCGATCAGGTGGTGCAGGCGCAGAACCTGCTGGCCGAGAGCGGCAGGCGGATCACCAATATTGTTTTTATGGGGATGGGGGAGCCGCTGGACAATCTCGAGGCGGTCGTCCGGGCGGTGGAGATCATGAAATACGACGACGGCCTGGCCTTTTCCAGCCGCCGGATCACCGTTTCCACCTGCGGTCTGGTGCCGCAGATGGCGGAACTTGGGCGGCGGGTCGAGGTCAGCCTGGCGGTGTCGCTCAATGCCGCCGATGACGGGATACGTTCCCGGCTGATGCCGGTGAACCGACACTGGCCGCTCGGTGAATTGCTGGCGGCCTGCCGCGCCTGGCCGCTCAAACCCAGTCGCCGCATCACCTTCGAGTACATCCTCATCGCCGGCCTGAACGACCGGCCGGAGGACGCCCGGCGGCTCGTCGGGCTGCTTGCGCCGTTGAAGTGCAAGGTAAACCTGATTCCCTTTAACGAAGCGCCGGAACTGCCGTGCCGGACGCCGGCTGCGGCGACGGTGAATGCCTTTCAGGAACGGTTGCTGGCAAGCGGGCTGATGACCATCGTCAGGAAGAGCCGGGGGGCCGAAATCAGCGCCGCCTGCGGTCAGCTGCGGGGGAAGGTCAGGATTCAGGAGACGGGAGACCGTAGTCGGGATTCAGGAGATATAATTCAGGATTCAGGAAACAAACTTCAGGAAACAGACTTCGGGAGATAGACTTCAGACTTCAGGAGCCAGGAGATGGAAGCTGGAAGACGGGATCCGGGAGTCGGGAGCCGGGAGCCGGGAGATAGAATTCAGGCGCCGGGCGTCAGGAGCAGGTTTTCAGGCGGGGTTGAAAAATGTGGCGGCCAGTTCGAGCATTGCCGCGGTCGTCCCGGCGGTGAAGACCTCGCGGCGGAAGCGGGCGGCGTCCGGCAGGCCGTGGCTGTACCAGCCCAGATGCTTGCGGAATTGTATTCGGGCGGTGCGCTCGCCCTTCGCCGCGGCGAGCAGCTCCCAGTGGCGCATGACGACGGCAAACCGCTCTCCGGCGGCGACCGGCATGGCGGCGGTTTCCGTGCCTGCGGCGATGCCCTGGCGGAGTTCGCGGAAGAACCACGGGCGTCCCAGTGCGCCGCGGCCGATCATCAGGCCGGCGATGCCCGCCCGACCCAGGGCGCGGATACCGTCGGCGACGGAGACGATGTCCCCCGAACCGATTACCGGCAGCGGTGCGTCGCGGGCCGTCGCTTCGAGATAGTCCCAGTCGGCGGTGCCGGAGAACATCTGCGTCGCGGTGCGTGGATGGCAGACCACCGCCCGGGCACCGTGGGCGGCCGCCAGGCGGAAGACCTCGTCTGCCACCAGGTGCTCCCGGTCCCAGCCCGAGCGGATCTTGACGGTGAAGGGGATCGCCGGGGGCCGGGAAAGCCGGCGCATGATCGCCGTGACCTGCGACAGGTCGCGCAGCAGGGCGGCACCGGCACCGGTTTTGATCACCTTCTTTATCGGGCAGCCCATGTTGATGTCCACCACCGCCGCGCCCCGTTCCCGCGCGAACTCCGCCGCAGCGCGGATGATCTCCGGGTCGCGGCCGAATAACTGGGCGCTGAGCGGCCGCTCCTCGGGATGGTGGTCGCACAGCGCGATGGTCCTGGCGTCGCCATACCATACCCCTTTGGCGCTGATCATTTCGGTGACGGTGAGGTCGGCGCCAAAGGTTTTGCACAGCCGCCGGAACGGGCTGTCGGTGATGCCGGCCAGCGGCGCGAGGATGAGCGGACGGTTGCTGAACATGGCTTCTTGTAGCGCTCCCGGCAGCGAAGTTCAAGTTGTTCTTGACACTTTTTCGGCAACCACGGTATGCAATGTCACGACTCGAAAGTCGGAATGTTTCTCTCCTGGCTTTCGGCTTCTGGTTTTTGTAAGCGGGGGTGGCTACGGTTTTGAGAAGCATGCATCGCCGCGGGTGCCGGCGATTGGCGATCCGGTTGGCGGTGCTGCTAGCCGTAAGTGCGTGTCTGGTCGCCGGGCAGTGCCCGGTGGCGGCGGCGGATGATGCGCCGTTGCCCCTTACCCTGCAAGAGTGCGTCGCCCGGACGGTTGCCGGCAACCATCAGGCGTTCATCGCTGCCAGCCGTCGGGAGCAGGCGGCGCGCGAACTGGCGGCGGTGCGCGCCGACCGGCTGCCGCGGTTGTCGGCCGATTATTCCTGGACGCGGCTTGACGACGAGCAGACGACCGATGTTCTGGGTTATGATGTCATCCTGGCGCGGAAGGACAATTACGCCGCTCATCTCAGGCTGCGGCAACCGGTTTTTACCGGTTTCTACCTGCGGTCGGCGGCGCGACTGGCGGAACTGGGGCTCGACCAGGGGCGGGTCGGGGAAGAGCTCGCCCGTCTGGACCTGACCTACCGGGCCCATGCGGGGTATTTCGCCGTTCTCGAGGCGGAGCGGCTGCTGGCGGTGGCCGACGATGCGGAAGCCAGCCTTACGGCCCACTGTCGCGATGCCCGGCGGTTCCACGAGGAGGGGCTGATTCCGTACCATGACCTGCTGCAGGCGCAGGTGGAAGAGGCGGCGGCTGCGGCCGACGCCCGGGCGGCGCGCCGGGAGCTGACCATCGCCCGATCCCGGCTGGCGCTGCTCATGGGTGAGCCCCGGGAGCGGGTTTACCGGCCGGTCGAGGTGCCGCTCGCTGATTCCGTCGCGTTGGATCTCGATGGGCTGATTGCCGCCGCCCTCGCCGGCCGACCGGAACTGCAGGCGGCAAACTACCGTCTCGAGGCGGCCCGGGAGCTGGTGCGCCAGGCCCGGAGCGCCTGGTACCCGCAGGTGCATCTCGAGGCGGTGCATGAGCGCATCGGCGCACATCCCGATGTTGCCGGCGACGATATCCGCAACCCGTACCAGACCTCCATCTCCCTGCTCGCGAGCTGGGAACTGTGGGACTGGCAGGCCCGCAGCAACCGGGAGCGGCGGGCCACGGCAGCGGTCGAGGAGGCGCGGCGCCGGCTGCTGCAGACGGAGGACGAGATCCGTCTGGCGGTCCAGGAACACCTGCTGGCGTATCGGGACGCCCGGGCGGACATCGAGACCGCCCGGATTGCCGAGCGTCGCGGGTGCGAACAGGTCCGCATCGTCGAGGCCCGCTACCGGGAGCAGATGTCCACCACCACCGAGGTGCTCGATGCCCGGGCACTGCTGACCGCGACCCGGGCGCGCCGTTGCCGCGCCCGCTATGCCTGTCATCTCGCCCGTGCCGGTTTGGCCCGGGCGCTGGGGCGGCCGGATTTCGGTCCGGTCACGACCGGGGGAACAGAGGATGAGTGATGCCGCAATGACCGATTTGCCGCGCCACGTGGCCATCATCATGGACGGTAACGGCCGCTGGGCCACCAGTCGCGGTCTTGGTCGGGTGCGGGGTCATGAGGCAGGGATCCGGACCGTCGAACAGGTGGTCGAGCACTGTGCCCGCCGGGGTATCGGCGTGCTGACCCTCTATGCCTTCTCTTCGGAGAACTGGCAGCGACCGCCGGCCGAGGTCGGGGCGCTGATGCATCTGCTCCGGGTGTTTCTGCGCCGTGAGACCGCTCGGCTGCGGCGCAATGACATCCGCCTGCGGGCCATCGGCCGGCGGGAGCGTCTCGAGCCGGTGGTGCGGGAAGAACTGGAGGAAGCCTGCCGGCGGACGGCGGATTGTTCCGGGATGGTCCTCAATCTGGCCATTAGCTACGGTTCCCGGGACGAGCTGACCACCGCGGTCCGCCGCCTGGCGCGGGAGGTTCGCGCCGGCACCCTGGATCCCGATGCCATCGACGAGGAATGCCTGACCGCGGCACTGGATACCCGCGGCCTGCCGGATCCCGATCTCCTGATCCGTACCGGCGGCGAGTACCGGGTGAGTAATTTTCTCCTCTGGCAGGCGGCTTACGCCGAGCTGGCCTTTACCGCCACCTTGTGGCCTGATTTTACCACCGCTGAACTGGACGGAATCCTCGCCGACTACGGCCGCCGTGAGCGGCGCTTCGGTAAAACCAGCGAACAGGTGGCCTCGTGATGACGTCAGCGCTCAGCCGGTACCTGCTGAATTCCCGTGTCTATACCAGTCTCGTCTCCCTGCCGCTGCTGATCTGGCTTATTGCCCGGGGGCCGAAGTGGGTCTTCGCGCTGCTGCTGACCGGCGTTGCGGCGGTGGCCCTGGTGGAAGCCTGGAAGCTGCTGCTGGGGCCGTGGAGCATTTCGCTGTTGATGGTGGTTGCCGGGCTGGCCGGGACGATGGTTTTCGCCGCCTGGCGCGGCAGTGACGGCGGGACGGTCATGACGGTGGCGCTCTCGCTGCCGGTGCTTGCCGCCTGGCTGCTGACCCGGGAGATCGGCACCGCCGCCATCGATTGTCTGCTCCGGGCGCTGCTGTTGCTGCTCTACGTGCCCTTCGCTCTCAGCCATCTGCTGCTGCTCTGGGAATTGCCGGGTGGCCGGGCACTGGTGGGCCTGGTATTCCTCGCCGCGTGGGGCGGGGATGCCGCGGCGTATTACGCCGGGATGACCTGGGGACGCCGCAAACTGGCGCCGGTAATCAGCCCCAACAAGACCGTCGAAGGGATGGTCGGCAGTCTCTGCGGCGCCGGCATGCTGGCGGCGGGGCTGGCGCTGACCGGCTGGGTTCCGGGCGGCGGCCCGGGTCTGGTGCTTCTCGCGGTGCTCGCCAACGGTGCCGGGCAGCTGGGGGATCTCTTCGAGTCGGTGCTCAAGCGCCAGGCCGGGGTCAAGGATTCCGGCGGCCTGATTCCCGGCCATGGCGGTCTGCTGGACCGCATCGACAGCGTCATCTTCGCCGTGCCGGTGATCTATTACGGTGCCCGCTGGTGGCTGGGATGATGAAGCGCCTGGTCATTCTCGGTTCCACCGGCTCCATCGGCACCAGTACCCTCGATCTGGTGACGCGCTTTCCCGACCGCTTCGGTGTCGTCGGACTCGGCGCCGGGGAAAACCTCGATCTGCTGGTACCCCAGATCGAACGCTTCCGCCCGGCCTTGGTGGCGGTACGGGACGATGAGATTGCCGCCCGTCTGGCGGCGCGGCTGGGCCGGATGGCCCGGCAGGTCGAAATCGTCCGGGCGGCGGCGGGAATGTGCCGCCTGGCGACCATGGCCGACGCCGACATGGTGGTTTCGGCGGTGGTCGGTGCCGTCGGCCTGGAGCCGACTTACGCGGCGCTGGCCGCCGGGAAACAGGTGGCGCTGGCGAACAAGGAGTCCATGGTCATGGCCGGTCGGCTGCTGAATGAAACCGCTCGTGCCGCCGGCGGCGTGCTGCTGCCGCTGGACAGCGAGCATTCGGCGATCTGGCAGTCTTTGCACGGCGAGCGCCGGAGCGCCGTCCGGCGCTTGACCCTGACCGCTTCCGGCGGCCCGTTTTACCATCTGGCCGTGGCCGAGCTGGCTCGGGTGACGCCGGCGGAAGCCTGCCGGCATCCGCGTTGGCGCATGGGCCAAAAGATCAGCATCGATTCCGCCACCCTGATGAACAAGGCGCTGGAGATCATCGAGGCGTGTCGGCTCTTCGA
Source organism: Candidatus Anaeroferrophillacea bacterium (assembly GCA_016933675.1). Lineage (GTDB taxonomy): Bacteria > Desulfobacterota > Anaeroferrophillalia > Anaeroferrophillales > Anaeroferrophillaceae > JAFGAM01. The sequence goes on along the minus strand of JAFGAM010000084.1, from coordinate 28,121 downwards.
GGAGGACCCGGAAAGGATCGCGGCGGTGATTCACCCCCAGAGCATCGTCCATTCACTGGTGGAGTTCTGCGACGGGGCGGTGATCGCCCACCTGGCGCGCCCCGACATGCGGCTGCCCATTGCCTACGCGCTGCATTACCCGGAGCGCATGGAGTTGCCTTTTCCCCGTCTCGACCTGGTGCGGGAGGGGCCGCTGGAGTTCATCGCCGTCGATCCGGAACGTTTTCCCGCTATCGGTCTGGCGCACCGGGCGCTGGCGCTGGGGGATGCCGGCACCATCGCGCTCAATGCCGCCAACGAGGTGGCGGTGGAACGGTTCATCGCCGGCCGGCTGCCGTTTCCGGCGATTACCGGGGTGGTGGCCGCGGCCCTCGACCGGGTTGCGGCCGCCGACTGCGATACCATTGCCGAGGCGCTGGAAATTGACCGCCGGGTGCGCGTCGACCTCGAGGAAAACCCGCCCCTGGGGAATGCATATTGATCATCACGCAACCGCCGGAATAAAGGCGCCGGGAGCGAGAAGACGGGAGAAAACATGCCTCCGGGTTACTTCGGTCTGAGTGCGTGATGCGCAAAGATAGATGTTTTATCTGCAAATTACCTTTGCCGATGTTATCACATCGATGGGGACATCCCGTTTGTTTTCCTCCGGGCCACCGCCTTCAGGCGACTGCAGTTGACTTCTTTCTCGGCCTCGGAATCGGTATCGGTATCGTTCTTACAAATGGCGTTGCCGAGTTCATCGCGAGGTTACGTGATGATGAACCGCTGCCGCGGGCAGCATGGGGAGCTGATTTCCGACGTCTGACTCCTGACGAGAGGCGCCACTAACATGTACAACGTCATTTCCGCCATCATCGTCCTTGGCGTCCTGATCTTCGTCCACGAGCTGGGTCACTTCCTGGTGGCCAAGTGGTGCGGGGTCCGGGTGCTGGTCTTTTCGCTGGGTTTCGGCCCGCGGGTTTTCGGCGTCCGGCGCGGCGACACCGAGTACCGCCTGTCGGCGGTACCCCTGGGCGGCTACGTCAAGATGCTCGGCGAAGGCAACGACGGCGGCGACGAGCCGCTGCCGGCCCGGGACGAGCCCTATTCCTTTGCCGCCAAAAAACCCTGGCAGCGGCTGCTCATCGTCTTCGCCGGACCGGCCACCAACATCATTTTTGCGGCGCTGGTCTTCGCCGTGGTCCATCTTGCCGGGGTGCCGGTGCTCAACACCACGGTGGGAGAGGTCGACCCCGAGTACCCGGCCTTTGCCGCCGGGGTCCGCGCCGGTGACCGCATCCTCGCCGTCGGCGACCGGCCGGTGGCCGACTGGGAGGAGCTGTCCACCGCCATCAAGGAGAGCCGGGGCCGGCCGTTGACGGTGGTCCTGGATCGCGATGGCTTGCAGGTGGAGCTGACGATGGCGCCGGCCAAGGTCGAGACCGAGAACATCTTCGGCGAGACCGTGGTCACCCACGTCATCGGCATCACCGCCGCCGGCGAAACCGATATCCACCGTCTGCCGCCGGGGAGGGCACTGGTTCGCGGGGTGGTGGAGACCTGGGAGGTTACCCGCCTCACCATCGTCGGTTTCATCAAGCTGATCGAGCGGGTGATTCCCGCCAAAACCCTCGGCGGCCCGATCATGATCGCCCAGATGGCCGGTCAGCAGGCCAAAGCCGGCATTCTGAACCTGATCTATTTCATGGGAATCATCAGCGTCAATCTCGGTATCCTCAACCTCTTTCCGGTTCCCATCCTCGACGGCGGCCACATCGTCTTCATCCTGCTGGAAATGGTCCTCGGCCGACCGGTGAGCATGCGTAAGATGGAGATTGCCCAGCAGATCGGACTCTTTCTTCTCATCTCGCTGATGATCTTCGTGTTCTACAACGACCTGACGCGGATTTTCACCGAATAGGGCGGCCGATGCGCATCCTCGCTGTCGATACCTCCACCCCGCTGCTCTCCCTTGCCGTCCTGGCGGCCGGGGAGGTTCGGTGCTGCCTGCTGCAAAGGGTGACGACGACCCATTCGGAGCATCTTCTGACGGCCGTGGACACGGTGCTGGAACTGGGGGAGACCACGCTAGAGGAGATTGAACTGCTGGCGGTCGGCCGCGGCCCCGGTGCCTTCAGCGGCATCCGCGTCGGCATTGCCACCGTCGCCGGCCTGGCTCTGGCGCGGGGGCTGCCGGTGCTGCCCTTCGTCGTTTTTGACCTCATCGCAGCCCAGTTCTCCTGCTGGCGCGGCCCGGTCTGCGCCCTGCTGGACGCCCGCCGGGGCCAGGTGTATGCCGCCCGCTACCGTTGTGACGGCCGCGGCGGCTGGGCGCGCCGGGGAGCTTTCGAGCTGGGTGATCCGGCGGTGCTGGCGCGGGAGTGTGCCGCCGCCGGGGAACCGGTGCTCTTCGCCGGTCCGGGGGCGGTGGTCCACCGCGCGGCGCTGGCGGCGGCCGCCGGGGAGGATGCCGCCTTCGCCGGCCCGGCCGCCGGCCGGCCCCATCTCGAAGGGGTCAGAGAACTGGCCGCGGCGGGGGCGGCGGAACTGGTGTATCCCGCCGCCGGCGGGGTGATCGAACCGCTCTACATCCGCCCGCCCGATGCCGCGGTGCGCCGTCCGGGTGTCGGCGGAGGTGGCGCCGGCCCGCAAACCGCCGCCGGCGGGGATGTCCGGGGTACCCCGTCGGCACCTCCGGCGGCCGACGGCAAGCGGCCGTGAACGCCATCCTCGCGGTCAGCATCCTGGTTATCGCCGGGCTGCTGGGCGGCCGCGTCGCGAAGCGCCTGCACCTGCCCGGGGTTACCGGCCAGATCGTCATCGGGGTGCTCATCGGGCCGTCGGTGGCCAACATCCTGCCGCACGATGTCGTCTATCATACCCTCCAGCCCATTTCTTCCGTCGCCCTTGGGCTTATCGCCGTCACCATTGCCTCGCACCTGCGGCTGAACCGTGCTCCGGGGCGGCAGTTCCGGGTGACCGCCATCGCCGCCGGCCAGGTGGTGGGTTCCTTTCTCGCGGTGCTGTACGCCTGTCAGTGGGTGCTGGATTCGTGGCCGGTGGCGCTGCTGCTGGCGGCCATCGCGGTGTCGACGGCGGCGGCGGCGCCGCTGGCGGTGGTGCGGGAAACCGAGGCCCGCGGGCCGCTGGTGAAGACCATGCTGGCGGTGATCGCGGTGGACAACGTCATGTCGCTGCTGCTTTACGTGGTGGTGGCGGCGGTGGCCGCCTGGCTTTTGGATCCGCGGCCGGTGGTGGCCGGCGCGGTGCTGGTCGAGATGGCCCGAGATATCGGTCTTTCCCTCGGCCTGGGAATCGCGGTGAGCGGTGGCCTGCTGGTGCTTTCGCGGCGCCTGCGGGAGAAATATCAGTATGTCACCGCCATCGCCGTGGCCATCTTCTTTACCACCGGCGTTGCCGTCGGGCTGGGGGTTTCGCCGCTGCTGCCCAACATGATGGTGGGCTTCCTGATCAGCAATTTCTCGCCCCTGCGCCGGGAGATCCTCACTGCCCTCGACGACCTCGAACCGCTGATCTTCATTTCCTTCTTTACCCTCGCCGGTACCCATCTGGATGTCGCCCTGCTGCCGCGCATGGGGCTCGTGGGGCTGGTGTACATGCTCGCCCGCTACGGCGGCAAGGTGGCGGGAGCGTGGTTCGGCGGTATCCTGAGCGGCAGCGAGCCGGTGGTGCGCCGGAACCTCGGTTTATGTCTTGTGCCCCAGGCGGGGATCGCCATCGGTCTGGTGATCGCTCTGCAGGAGAACCCACGTTTCATCGCCTGCGAGCCGCAGGTCACGGTGGTGGTGCTGGCGGCGGTGGTGATCAGCGAGCTGGTCGGGCCGGTACTCATCAAGCGGCTGCTGATCAGTACCGGAGAGGCCGGCCGCGAGGGCCGGCAGCTTTTCGGCATCGTGCCCCGCAAGGCGATCAAGCTGCCGCTCCGGGCGGTGGAGAAGTGGGCCGCGATCGAGGAACTGGTGGATTTCGCCGTGGAGGTCTACGATATTCCGGCCGAGCAGCGGGCGCCGCTGCTGGCCTCGGTGATCGAGCGGGAGAAGTCGCTCAGTACCGGGATCGGCAAGGGGATCGCCATCCCCCACGGCACGGTCGCCGGCGGCCGTGCCATTCGCGGGGTGATGGGGATCTGTTCGCCGGGGATCGATTTTCAGTCCCTGGACGGGGCGCGGGCGCGGGTCATCATTCTGATGCTCATCCCTTCGGGCTGTTTCCGCGACCACCTGCGGGTGCTGGCGGAGATCTCCAAGGTGATGAGCCGGGCGGAGACGGTGGCGCGGCTGGCGGCGGCGGAGAGCCATGATGCTGCCTACCACATCGTTTTTACCGAGGAGAACGAGCCGTCCGACTTCCGGCGTGAGACCGAGGCGTAGGCACCGCGGAGGTTTATTCCCGGTCGGCGTTCGTGGCGATGGCGCCGAGCATCTCCAGGGCGATGCCGAGGGCGTCGTCGTCGATGTCGAAGCGGTCGCTGTGGAGGGGATGAACGATGCCCCGGGCCTCGTTGCGGCAGCCGATCTTGATGTAGCAGCCGGGGACGCGGGCGGCGAAGTAGGAAAAATCCTCCCCCCCCATGACCGGTTCCACGCGCCGCAGGAGGGTGGTCAAAGACGGAACCGCCTTCCGGATGATGGCCGCCGTCCGTTCACTGAGGGTGGGATCGTTTACCAGGGCCGGCGCCACCTCGGTTAGTTCCATCTCCGCCGAACCGCCGTGGGCCGCCGCCAGGTCGGTGATCAGTTTGCGGAAACGCCGGTGGATCAGTCGCCGCTGCTCGGAATCGAGGGTGCGGATGGTGCCGGTGAGGATCGCCGTGGCGGCGATGATGTTGGCGGCGGTGCCGGCCTCCACCATGCCGAAGGAGATCAGCGCCGGTTTGGCGGGGTCGCGCATCTTGTTGATTACCAGGTTGCCGGCGGCGATGACGGCGGCGGCGATCTGGATGGCATCGACGCCCTCCTCGGGATAGCAGGCATGGGATGCCCGGCCGGAGACAGTGATCCGGAAGGTGTCGGTAGCGGCCATGAAGGCGCCGTCGGCCAGGGCCGCGGCGCCGGTGACGAGGCTGGGGAAAAAGTGGAAGCCGTGGATGGCTGCTGGCGGCTGGCGGGCGAAAATGCCGTCGGCGAGCATCGCCTGCGCTCCCTGGCCAATTTCCTCGGCGGGTTGGAAGATGAATTGCACCGGCCGCGGCAGGGTGGCGGCGATGGGTTCGAGGGCTGCCGCCAGTCCCAGGAGCACCGCGGTATGCCCGTCGTGGCCGCAGGCGTGCATGACGCCGGGAACGGTGGAGGCCCAGGGTACCTCCTTGGCGTCGGTGAGGGGCAGGGCGTCCATGTCGGCGCGGAAGGCGACGGCGGGGCGGTCGGAGCCGTTTTCGAGCCGGCCGACGACGCCGTGGCCACCGATGCCGGTCTCCACGGTGATACCGGTTTCCCGCAGGGTATCGGCGACGAAGGCGGCGGTGCGGGCCTCGGCGCCGGAGCGTTCGGGGTGCCGGTGCAGGTGCCGGCGCCACTCGATGACGCGGGGTTTGATGGCAGTGAGACGCGGGGCGAGGGGGGGTGTCGTCGGCATGGCGGGTTTCCTTCCGGAATGCAGGGGGCTTCGCTGGGTGCCCGTTTTCTGAGGGGACTTCGATCTTAGCCCTTTTTCGGAGTGTGTAGCAGGTCGGCGCCGGATTTGCAACCGTCGCCGGGCCGTGGTATCTTCATTCAGCCTTCGTTCCGTGGGCGTCGCGGCGCGGCCCCCGGTTTCCTGCGGTGTGTGTCTCTTTTGGTCCGCACCGTAAAAAGATGGCGGCGTAATGACTCCATCCTCTTCGTGGCGCGGCCGATTGGGTCAAACGACGAATTTCCAAGTGCGTTTTTCCTCCGCGGGGAAGCGCTTTGAACCCGGCTCCTGGCCGGGGCGAACGGTCTTTCGCCCGTACCATGCCGGCATGATTTTGCCGCATTTTGGGGGTTGCTATGATTCCATCAGACACGAGGGAGTGATTCCATGCCCATTTTTGCCTTTGAAGGACGCCGGCCGGTCATCGACCGGCAGGCCTATGTCAGTGAAACCGCCATCGTCATCGGCGACGTGCGTATCGGTCCGCGGGTATACGTGGGTCATGGTGCCATCCTCCGGGGTGACTACGGCACCATCATTGTCGGGGCCGAGTCAGCCATCGAGGAGGGCGCGGTGATGCACATCAATCCCGGTACCGAGTGTCGTCTGGAGACCCGGGTTACCGTCGGTCATGGCGCCAAGCTCCATTGTCCGTTTATCGGCAGCGGCGCGGTGATCGGTATCGGTGCCATCCTGTCGTTCAATGTCAGGGTCGGTTCGTGGGCCATTGTTGCCGAGGGTGCGGTGGTGCCCAACGGCAAGGAGATCCCCCCGGAGGTTATCGTCGCCGGTAACCCGGCGCGGCAGATCGGTGAGGTTACCGAGCGCCACCGGGAGTTCTGGAACTACGGTAAGGACATCTATGTCGACCTGGCCCGGCGCTACCCGGCGGGTCTCGAGCGGCTGGCGCCCGGTGAGGTGGTGGTTTGAGGCCGGGCGTGGAAAGCAGGGGATGAATCCTTCACCGGGAATTGCCGGTGCCGGCGCCCGCCTGGTGGTGGTGGATCAGCCGCCGTCCGCCGGCCGGCCCGTGGTGCCGCCGGGGATCGAGACCGGGCAGCAGCTTGCCGCCCGGGTACTCCGGGTGCTGGGTGACGGACAGTTCATCATCGATCTGCAGGGAACCGAGCTGCGGGCGCGTTCCGCCGCGGGACTGTCGGCGGGGCAGTCGTTCATGGTCGAGGTCGCCGGGCAGGAACCGCTGCTGACCCTGCGTCTGCTGCTGCCCTCGGCGGAACTGGATGCCGAGGGGATTCGCCGGGCGGCGCTGCTCTTCGCCGCCCGCCCCAACATCTTTTCCACCCGCCTGAACGGGCTCATGGAACTGCTCGGTGAGCGTCGCTCCCCGGCGCTCGACGTCCTGCGGCAGGCGGCGGACCTGTTCCGGCCGGCATCGCTGCTGGCGGCCCTGCGGGAGGGAACCACGTCGCTTGCCGGGCGGCTCGGATTGGACTGGGAGTCACAACTGGCGGCCCGGATAGCCGCCGATCTGAAGCCGGGATTGCCGGGTGGTACTACTATGAATCCGGGGTTGCCGGCACCCGCCGAGCAGTTGAAGGCGGCCCTGTTCGAGACCCTGAAGTGGTTGCGGACGGCACCGGAGTCCCCTGAATTTGTCCGCTCCATGACCGGGATGGTCCGTGACCTGCTCGGCCTGGTGGAGTGCAACCAGTACCTCAATAATGTCGGACTGCGCGGCTTCGACGGTTTATTCCTCATCCTGCCGCTCTGGGGTGACGGCCGGGAGGCCGATCTGTGGATCAGGTATCGGCGTGAAGGGGCCGCCTCCGGCGGCGGCGAGGGCGAACAGCACTCGCTTCTCTTTGCCCTTGATCTGCCGGATTTCGGCCGCGTCGCCAGCCGCGTTGGACTTGATCCGCGGCGGGTGACGGTGGCGCTGCGGGTTGCCGGCGAGCCCCAGCGGCAGGCCGTGGAGCCGCTGCTGGCCGACAGCCGGGTACGCCTTGCCGGAATTCTGCGGCGCGAGGTGCTTATCGATGTCCAGGTCGAGGCCGGGGTGCCGGCGGAATGGCAGCGTGAGCTGCTCGAACGACTGCCGTCAATGGTTGACTGCCATGCCTGAAGGCGGTGCCCGGGGGAGAAAAATCTTGCCTTTCCCGGCGCCATTCCGTATGGTTCCACGCATGATGGCGCGGTAGTCTCCCGCTTCTTGTTCGTTGCGCGGCAACCCGAGTTATTAGACGTACTCCTGTGCCCACCTCATTGCGCGCCGCGAAGATGAAGCTGTTGCAGAGCCATTGCCTTTCGGCGTATTGTGGCAGTTGATCCGGCTCCATATATCTTTGCCCGGCAGCGATTATGCCTGCCGCTCCGGTCGGATTAGTTCTGTACCCCGCGGTGTCGTGGGACAGACGTTCAGGTGGGAGGAACGCATACATGCTGGTGACCTGTCCAAGATGTCAATCAACCTACAACCTTGCCGATGGGCTGCTGCCAGCCGCCGGTTCTCTGGCGCGGGTGCGCTGTTCCCGCTGCGGCGAGGTCTTTTCGGTCGTGCCGGAGATGCCGGACGCGGCCGTCGCGGCGGAAGTTGCACCGGCGTTTGATGTCGCCGGAGAAGCGGTTGCCGCCCGGGAAGGTGCCGATTTTCCCCTCGCCGGGGATGAGGCGGCGTTGGTGCCGGATGCCGCCGCCGATCTTTCCGGCCGGGATGATATGGAAGACGAATCACCGGCCGAGTTCGAATTCGAGGATTTTGCCGATGACTCGGAAGGTGGGGCCGACGATTTTTTCGTTGCGCCCGCATCCGGCGCAGATAGCGCCGCGGGCGTTGACCCCGGCACGCCGGGGCCGGACGAGGTGTCCGGACCCGGAGTTGCCGCGGCCGCTGCCGCAACGGCCGGGAGCGCGGCGGAGACGGCCGCGGTTGCGGAGCCGGCGAAGCCTGAAAGGGCGGATGACCGGGGCATGGTATTCGAGCTCGCCGATGAATTCGGTGACGAGTTTGATGATCTGAACTGGGACGTCGATCTCGAGGATGATAACGGGTCTGACGCCGAACTCGCCGCGGCAACCGGTGCTGCCGCCGGGGAGGGAGGGGCGCCCCGGGAAACGGTACTCGACGAAGCGGGGCTTGAATTCGAAACGGCCGGCGGCGACCGGCCGCCGGTGACCGCGCCGGCCGGCGCCGGGGGCGGTGATGCGGTACCGTCGCCGCCGGCCGCCACCCCGACGGTGGGATCCCGCCCGCAACGTTTCGGGCGGCGGCAGGCGGTGGTTACCGGGGTGATGCTGGTGGTCCTGTCGCTGGCCATCTGGGGCGGGGTGATGCTTTGGAACACCTTCGCGATCGAGATGGACAAACACCTCACCATTGTCGGACTCGAAAGCCGTAACCTGATTTTTTCGCCCGAGAAGCGGTTGGTGGTTCTCCGGGGCAGGATTCACAATACCGCTTCCAAGCCGGTTGGCGGCCTGGTCATCCGGGGAGAACTGCTGGATCGGGAGAACAACGTGATTGCCGAACGCCGTACCGCCGGCGGGGTTACCTTCTCCGACGCCGAACTGGAAAGTCTCGATGACGAGATGGTCAAGGCGCTGGAAAATCCCGCCGCCGCGGTGCCCCCCGATGGCGGCGATCTACCTTTTATGCTCCTGTTTTATGACTATCCGTCCGCGGCTGCCAGCTTTCAGGTCATCCTGGATGATTTCCGGGTCGGGAAAAAGGGTGGCAAGTGATGGCCCGCGGCGGGTGGCGGCCGGCTTCGATGTTCATCGCTGCGGTGATGCTGGTGGGCGGGTGTGTGACCACCTCCACGGCCCCGCCGGTGCCGGTTTCCGTTCCGGCTGCCGGGGTCGAAAAGCCTGCCGTTGTCGCTCCGGCAAGGGCGCCGTCGGCAGCGGGATACTACTATTTTACCCTGTACCACCTGCACCGCCAGCGCCGGCAGTTCGACCGGGCCGCCGCCTTTCTCGAAAAAGCCATCGCCGCCGATCCTGAATCCGCCTATCTCAAGGTCGAGCTGGCCTCCATGCTGCTGAAGGCCGGCAAGATCGGTGCCGCCCGGCAGCTGTGCGAGGACGCCCTGGTGGCGGCGCCCGACTACCTGCCGGCGCGGATGGTGCTGGGGGGGATCTATTCCGCCCTCGATAAGCCGCGGCTGGCGGCCGAACAGTACGAGCATGTGCTGGCGGCGGACCCTGAAAACGACGATGCCGCCCTTTTTCTGGCCTCGCTCTACGTCAATCTCCTGGAGTACGAAAAGGCCATCGCGGTGCTCGAGAATCTGCGTACGCGGCGGCCGGACCACCCCATGCCGTCCTTCTACCTCGGCCGTATCTATTCCGAGCTGAAGCTGTACCAGAAGGCCGAGAAATTATATCTCGAAGTGCTCGAGCTGGAACCAGATTTTGCCGATGCGCTCCACGAGCTGGGGTTGATTTACGAATATACCCGGCAGCCCGAGCGGGCCGTCGAGGTCTATCGCCGCCTTCTGGCCGACCGGCCCGACGATCCCCGGGTGCTGGAACGGCTCGGTCAGCTTTACATTGCCACCGGGGATACTGCTGCGGCGCTGGAACTGTTCGAGAAACTGCATGAACTCGATCCCGATTCGGTGAGTGTCGAGGTCAAGCTGGCGCTGATCCATTTTCAGCTTGGCAGCTACGACCGCGCCCACGAAATTCTCGCGCCGCTCCATGGGCGGTTTCCCGCCCAGGATCGGATCACCTATTACTACGCTTCCACCCTCGAAGCCCGGGGCGAACGGGAAGCGGCGATGGAACAGTTTCTCACCATTCCCGCCGACAGTGATTTTTACTATGACGCCCGGGTACGGACGGCCTTCCTCCACGAAGGGATGAAGGCGTATGATGCGGCGGCGGAGATCATTCGGCAGCTCATCGATGCCTACCCCGACAAGCCCGCCCTTTATCGTATGCTGGCCTCGCTGGAGGAGAAGCGGGGAACCCCCGCGGCCGGGGTTGCCATGCTGCGGGAGGCACTGGAGAAATTTCCCGACAACTACGATCTTACCTTCGCCCTGGGCGCGCAACTGCACACCGCGGGGGATACCCTGGCCGGTATCGCGGTTATGCAGGAACTGCTGCAGCGCAACCCCGATGACGCCACGGTACTCAACTTCATCGGCTATACCTATGTTGAACTGGGGACGCAGCTCGATGATGCCGAGAAGCTTATCCAGCGCGCGCTGCTGCTGAAACCCGACAGCGGCTTCATCGTCGACAGTCTCGGCTGGCTGTACTATGTGCGCGGGGAGTACGAGCGGGCGCGGGAAACCCTGCTGCGGGCGGTGGCGCTGGTTGACGGCGATCCGGTCATCTTCGAACACCTCGGTGACACCTGCCGGGCGCTGGGCCGCGACGCCGAGGCGGCGGAGCATTACCGCCGGTCACTTGAACTGCGTCCGGATGACGGGGTGGCGGAGAAACTCCGCCGACTCGAGCCGGAGTGACAAAAATGATTGCAAATTCCCGGGGGGTGTGCTAGTCCCATGTGATATTTTTCCGTATGGGCAATAAAGGCAAGACAATTTTCAGGAGGGGTATCCGATGAGCGAAGTTATCACTTCCCCGATGGTGGGCAAGATTCTCGATGTCAAGGTCAAAGCCGGGGACCAGGTTTCCGAGGGTGATGAAGTGGCCATCCTCGAAGCCATGAAGATGGAAATGCCGATCGTCGCTCCCTGCGACGGGACGGTCAAGGAAATCAAGGTTAGTGCCGGAGACTCGGTGGAGTCCGATTCCGAGATCGCCGTCATCGACTGACGAAAAAAAGGAAAATGCGGCGCTCAGGCGCCGTTTTTCTGACGTGGAAAGATTGTATACAGTATGCAGTGATTTGCCGCCGGCAGGCGGTCCAGCCGACAGACGGTCAAAGGGGGATCGAAAGATGGCACACAAGGTACTGATAACCGATACGGTTCTGCGGGATGCACACCAGTCGCTGCTGGCGACCCGCATGCGGACGAAGGACATGCTGCCCATCGCCAGCAAGCTGGACAAGATCGGCTACTGGTCGCTGGAGGTGTGGGGCGGCGCGACCTTTGACTCCTGCCTGCGGTTTCTCAAGGAGGATCCGTGGGATCGGCTGCGGGCGCTGCGCGAGGCGATCCCCAACACCCGGTTGCAGATGCTGCTCCGTGGTCAGAACATCCTCGGCTACCGGCATTACGCCGATGACGTGCTGGAAACCTTCGTCGAGCGTGCCGCCGTCAACGGCATCGATGTCTTCCGCATCTTCGACGCGCTCAACGACCCGCGCAACATGCGCACCGCGATGGAATCGGTGAAGAAGGCCGGCAAGATCGCCGAGGCGGCGGTGAGCTACACCATCAGCCCGGTGCACAGCAACGAGTACTTCGTCAATCTGGCGAAGGAACTGGTGGGTATGGGGGCGGACACCATCTGTATCAAGGACATGGCCGGTCTGCTGTCGCCCTACGATGCCTACGCCCTGGTCAAGGCGATGAAGGAGACCATCGACGTTCCGATTCACCTCCATTGCCACTGTACCAGCGGCATGGCCCACATGACCTACCTGAAAGCGGTCGAGGCCGGCGTCGACATCGTCGACTGCGCCATTTCCGCCGTTTCCCAGGGTACCTCCCAGCCGCCCACCGAAAGCCTGGTGGCGGCATTGAAGGGTACCGGCTACGATACCGGGCTCGAACTCGAGCCCCTGGCCGAGGTGGCGGAATACATCCGCGACGTGCGCGGCAAGTACCAGGCCTATGAAAGTGGGTTCACCGGCGTCGACACCAACGTGCTCATCTACCAGGTGCCCGGCGGCATGATGTCCAACCTCGAATCCCAGCTTCGGGCCCAGGGCGCCATCGCCAAGCTCAAGGACGTCCTGGCGGAGATCCCGCGGGTGCGCAAGGATTTCGGCTACCCGCCGCTGGTTACGCCCAGCAGCCAGATTGTCGGCACCCAGGCGACCATCAACGTGCTTACGGGCAAGCGCTACATGATGATTCCGACGGAGTCGAAGAACGTTCTGAAGGGGATGTACGGCCGCTCGGTGGCGCCCTTCGACCCCGAGGTCCAGAAGCTGGCGCTCAAAAACGAGGAACCCATCACCTGCCGGCCCGCGGACCTCATTCCGCCGGAGATGGACAAACTGCGCGACGAACTCGGCGACAAGGCCAAAAGCGTCGAGGATGTGCTTTCCTATGCCCTTTTTCCCAAGGTGGCGCTGCAGTTCTTCGCCGAGCGCGAGAGCGGCGAGTTCGTCCCCGAGGAAACCCTGCCCACCGACTGAGTCCGAAGGGCGGGACGATTTCCCACGACCGAACGTCCATTCGTTGCAACTCGAACGTCCCGAAGCGGGAGCCGGCATTGCCGGCTCCCGCTTTTTCTTTTCTTGACATGGTGTGTTCGGTATGGTCATGCCGACAACCAATTGTCCGGCGGACTGTTGGATAATCCGGCCTGGGGGCATAAGCTGGGGTTGCTGACCAATTTGTCCAAAGCGTTGGTGAATTCGGGGTTGCCCAGCGCCACCCCGGCCCACCAGTCGCCGTCAACCACCACGTAGGGCAGCACGGCTTCGTAGGTCAGCAACTCGTATTCCGGGTAGACATCGCCGGCCCGAACCACCGTGGCCGCCGCGGCCAGCAGCAGCGGGGCTGCAAGCAGGTAGGGAATCAGTTTTTTTTCGTTCAATGATGGGCTCCTTCGTCTTGGTTAACGTTCAAGAAAATCAGCCGTCAGGTGTAAAATTTCCTGTTCGTCCTCGGGGCCGACCCCGAGAAAGGGCCGGGGCGGGATAGGGACGCCCCCGCCGCGGCCGGCCCGGCCCCCGAGCTGATGGATGGCGGCGTAAGACTTGACTGACCCGACGGTCACTGAGCTATCGGTGGCGCGCATGTGGATGGTGTCGCGCAGTTGGCCGGAATAGCTCAGAATCTTGGCTCCGCCCTTGCCGGCCTGGGTTTTTTTGGCCTTGGTCGATTCGGCCAGCGGCTCCCAGGGGACACCGTCGGGGCCGCTCTGGCGCTGGAAATGATCGTCGGTCGCGCGTTTCAGGCGTTCGCCGATGGCGACCAGCAGCGGGCGCAGGTTACTGACCTTCCGCGCCAGCTCGGCCAGGCGCTTTTCCACGGCGGCGCTTTCCAGCTTGACGGTGAAGGTGTTGGCCATTTGACTTTCTCCCGGCTTTCGGTTAAGCTTTGTGCAGTAAGCCCGGCATGGTGTAGGTCTCAGTGGTAGAGCAGGGGGCCGGCCTTTACAGGCCGGTCGTCGTGTCGCGCGGTTCGACTCCGCGTCACCATGCCGGTCTTTATTGTCCTTGCGGCAGCCGCCGAAAAACTTTTCCCTCGAAAATATCTTTCGGGTCGTATGCCCGCGCCGACCTGACCAGATTGACCCTCTCGCCCCGGTGCCGATAGTTGACCGCCACCGCCGCCTTGACGTTGCGCTCGCCGGGCGAAAACAGATACAGCAGCCGCCGCTCCTGGCTGTCCCACCAAGGTTCCCCCTCGCGCAGATAGCGCGGCAGACGCAGAGCCTCGGCTTCGGTCAGGGTAAAGGCCGGGTCGCGATTGGCCGCCGCCGGCTGCTCCCGGTGCTGCAAATGCAGCCATTCGGAATCGGTGATGCCGATGGCCGTGGTTTCCGGTGCAAAGCCCAGCTCGACCAGGGCCGCCATCGTCTCGGGCTCGATGTGGTGAACGTTTACCACTTGCCCGATGGTCTTGATCCTGCCGGTTTCGCCATTGACATCCGCCAACACCGCTTTGCCCCAATTGCCAAAAGCCTGATCCCGGAAGCCGTGGCTCTTTTCCACCAACTCGCCGTAGGCGCGTTTCCGCCACTCCGGCGGCAGGCTCGCCAGCTTTTCGCCCAGCACCGCCTCGTGATTTAACTGCCCGCCCTGCCCGACGTTATATTCCCAGCCCTTGTCCATGCCGGCTTCACGGCCGGTTTTGGGGTCGATAACGGCGGCGGGCGCCGGGTCCGGGCCTTCCTTGCCGGCGCGCTCCAGGTCGCGTTTGTTCGCCGCCAGCACCTTGCAGCGGCAGCCCCAGCCATTGGGCGGGTAATGGGTCTGCCACCAGGGATCGTCGGCCGGCAGAGTCAGTCCGTCCCAGGCCAGATGCTGGGGCCGCGGGTGCAGGCTGTCGCCGTGCCGGTATTCCAGATACGGGTGCAGTTTCAGGCTATCCGGATCGGTGAGCTGCTGCCAGCGGCCGGCGGCGTAGGCCGTGCGGATATTGGTGTTGTAGATCAGCTCGCTGCGCCAGTTGCGGGAGCCGTTGTAGCTCCAGCCGTGTTTTTTGACCAGGGCGTCGAAATCCTTGCGGAAATCATTGAGGGTCACGCCCTTGGAAATTGCCTTCTGCCGCCCGAAAATGACCTATGGGAAAAATCGCAAGAATTTCAATGTGTATGGAGCAGGCGAGTTTATCGCGGTGATTACGTAGCACATTCCCGAAAAAAACCATAAACTGGTGAGGTACTATGGGTGGCATTCGAACCGCAGTCGGGGTGGCCGCCTGAAAGCGTGGCGTCCGGAGGTGGACGATACGCCCTCGGCGGGTGCTGACATTATTGCTGTTGCCGATTATGAGCCGCGCCGGATGCCACCGCCGAAGTGGCGTGAATGCATCAAAAAAGGTCTGGGAGGTCGATCCCTTACGGTGCCCCCACTGCCGGAGGGGAGATGAAGATTGTCGGTTTCATCACGGACTACCCGGTCATCCAGAAAATACTCAAACATCTCGATCTGTGGGAGCGGTCGCCACCGGTTGCACCGGTTCTTCCAGATGTGTCTTCGGCGTCGCCGTCGGCCGCCCGAGCGTTTACCGGCGGAGGGTTGTCTGCGATGAGGTGGTCTATCCGTATCTATTACGAGGTATGACCATCGACCGGCCCAATCAAGTCTGGGCGACCGATATAACCTTCTATTGAGGTGGATGGCCGTATTTCCCTGGAGGTTTTTTCTACCCCACCCGGAGCTGAATCGCCTCGGCCACGTGGGCGGTGCCGATTTCCTCGCGGG
The DNA here is from genome assembly GCA_016933675.1 of Candidatus Anaeroferrophillacea bacterium. Lineage (GTDB taxonomy): Bacteria > Desulfobacterota > Anaeroferrophillalia > Anaeroferrophillales > Anaeroferrophillaceae > JAFGAM01. The sequence goes on along the minus strand of JAFGAM010000084.1, from coordinate 12,523 downwards.
CGGCGAGGTCGGCGATGGTGCGGGCTACCTTAAGGGTCCGGGTGACGCCCCGGGCGCTGAGTCCAAGCCGGTCCACCGCCTGCTCCAGCAGGGCGCGGCCGGCGGCATCGGGGCGGCAGAAACGCTGCCGGTCGCGTTCCCCCATGGCGGCGTTGAGCGGCTGCGCCCGACCGGAAAGGCGCCGCCGCTGCCGGTTGCGGGCGGCGATGACCCGGCTGCGGATGGCGGCGGAGGGCTCGCCCCGGTGTTCGTGGTCCAGCAGTTCGCCGGCTTCCACCGGAACGAGGGTGACCTGGATGTCGATGCGGTCCAGCAGCGGCCCGGAGAGGCGGCCGCGGTAGGCGGCAAGTTGCTGCGGCGTGCAGGTGCATTCGCGCCGGGGGTGGCCGAAAAAGCCGCAGGGGCAGGGGTTCATCGCCGCCACCAGCAGGAACCCGGCGGGGAAGGTGACGGTGGCTGCCGACCGGGCGATGGTGATGCGGCGGTCCTCCAGCGGCTGGCGCAGAAGTTCAATGATCGAACGGCGGAACTCGGCGATTTCATCGAGAAAAAGGACGCCGTTGTGGGCCAGGGAGATCTCGCCGGGCCGGGGCGGGTTGCCGCCGCCCGCCAGGGCGGCGTCCGAGGCGCTGTGATGCGGCTGGCGGAACGGGGGGCGGCCAAGCAGGCCGCCGGCTGCCGGGATGAGGCCGGCGACGCTGTGGATCACCGTGGTTTCGATGGCTTCCGCCCGGGCCAGGGGCGGCAGGATGGTGGGCAGCCGTTCCGCCAGCATCGTCTTGCCGGTTCCCGGCGGGCCGTTGAACAGCAGATTGTGGCCGCCGGCGGCGGCGATCTCCAGTGCTCGCCGGGCGTGATGCTGGCCGCGTACCTCGGCGTAGTCCGGTGACTCCGCATCATCTTCGGCTTCCTCGTCGGGCCTCCGCGGGATGCCGGCCGCCGCCGGTGGATCCGGCGCCGCCAGCAGATCGGCGGCCTCCCGCAGGTGGCGGATGCCCACCAGATGCAAATTTTCCACCACCGCCGCTTCGGGGATGTTCTCCGGTGCCAGGACCAGGCCCGCGTAGCCTTCCCGGGCGGCCATCAGCGCCGCCGGCAGGATGCCCCGGACGCCGCGGACGCCGCCGTCCAGCGACAGCTCACCAAGGAAAAGGAAGTTTCGCTGCCAGGAAAGGGCCGGCGGGGTGTCGGCGGCGGCGGCGAGGATGCCGACGGCGGTGGGCAGGTCGAAGGCGGTGCCTTCCTTACGCCGGTCGGCGGGGGCGAGATTGACGGTGATCCGCCGCGGCGGAAAGGGGAAGCCGGCGTTGCGGATCGCCGCCCGGATGCGGTCCCGGCTTTCGCGGATGGCGCTGTCGGCGAGGCCGACGATGGCGATGTTCGGCAGGCCGGTGGAGACATCCACCTCGACGTCCACCGGCAGGGCCTCGATCCCCGCCAGGGTGGCGCTGGGGAAACTTACCTGCATGGGATGTCTGCTTTCATTATCCCCGGGCACCCCGCTTTAGCGGTCCGCCGCTTCCGGACTGCCCGGTTATCGCCGGCGCCCGCGGCCCGACTGACGGCGGTGCTTCCCGGGTTCCGCGGGGCGGGGCCGTGCGCCGGCGGTCTCAATCGGTGGCCGTGGTGCCACGGCTGGTGTCGGGCAGGCTGACGGTGAACGACGCCCCTTCATCGGGGGTGCTTTCGACGGTAATGGTGCCGTGGTGAGCGGCCACCATCCCCAGGGCCAGCGGCAGCCCGATGCCCATGCCGCCGCCGAGGAATGCCGATTCGGAACTGTGGTGATGGCGGGCGTCCTGGATCTTGTAGAATTTTTCGAAGATCTTTTCCTGCTCCGCCGCCGGGATGCCGATGCCGGTGTCGCTGATGATGATCCGGACGTCGCCGGGGCGCTCCCCTGCCATCTCCACCCGTTGCAGGCCGACACTGATGTGCCCGTCATCCGGGGTGAATTTCACCGCGTTCTGAAGGAGTTCGAAAATCGACTGGCGGATCTTTTCCGTGTCCAGCGGCAGAATATACCTGCCTTCGGTATCACCGTTCAGGGTGAAGCTGAGCCGGCGGTTGCGGGCCAGCAGGCGGATGTCGTCGAGTACCCCCCGCACCATGGCGGCGATATCGGTGGCCTGGAGATGGAGAGAGAAATATTCATCCTGGGACAGGGCGAGCTGCTGCATGTCGCCGATGCTTCGGGCCAGTGAGGTTACCGTGCGCTTGAGAAGCTGGAGGTACTGGTCGTCCTCGCGGGCGATCTCCGGACGCTGTGCGAAAATGCCGAGGATGGTATTGATGATGGTCAGCGGGGTTTTCAGTTCGTGGCTGGTCAGGGCCAGGAACTTGTCCTTCATCTCCTTGACCTCCCGCATCCTGGCGTTGGCCTCCCGGAGCAGGCGGTTTTCCTCCGCCATTTCCCGGGCGGCGATGCAACGTTCCACCACCACCTTCAATTCGCCGAAGATGAACGGTTTGAGGACATAATCGGTGGCCCCCATTTTCATGAGGTTGACCGCCGACTCGATGCTGCCGAAGCCGGTCATGACGATAACGCCGATGTATGGTTTGTGCTTCACGACCCACGCGGCCACCTCTTCGCCCGAACCGTGGTTCATGATCAGGTCGGTAATGACGACATCCACATCCTGCCGTTGCAGCAGGTCGATGCCTTCATCGCCGCTGGCCGCGGTGTCGACGATGTAGCCGCATTGTTCCCTGAAGAAGGTGCTCGAAAGTTCGCGGATGTCGGATTCGTCGTCGATGATCAGCAGATGGTGTGTCATACGGCAGTCTTCTCCGGTACGGGTGCCGGGCGGGTGTCTCTGCGGCGCTGGTCCGGTACCCGTGCGTTTCCGGAGGGGCGGATGCCCGCGTCCGGCGATGTTGGCTACGACGAGCGTTACCACGTAATCTAGGCGTAATTCATGTGCCTTGTCAAGCGGCGTGCATCAATGGTTTATTCCCCGCAGCGGATGCCGGCGGGGTGACGTGCCGCCGGTGGCCGCGGCCGGCTTCGGGCAAGCCCGCCGCATTTGCCGCCGGTACCGGCGGCGCAAGCGGTGATGCCGGGCGGCAGTTTCGGTCGGGACGGGTAAAAAACGTTAAACCAGTAGCGGTTTTTTGCCGAACGTTACTCACGTGGCGGCGGTGTCCCCGGCACTGCCCCGATCCACGGGGTGGTGCGCACCCACACCGACCCCGACAACCACGGGCGGGATTGCTATATGGCGTTTACCGGACGGAAAAGGCTGGGTGATATCCTCATCGAGGAGGGCCTGATAACCAACGTCCAGCTCCTCGAGGGGCTGGAGAAGGGCCGGCGTGACGGCGATCGCCTCGGCCGGGCGCTCATCGCTCTCGGCTATACCACCGAAGAGCAGACGATCAAGGCCATTGCCAAGCAGTTGAACATCCCGCACATGGCCTTCGATTCCTTTCTCATCGATCCCGAGGTGGTTTCCGCGATGCCGGAGATGCTGGCGCGGAAGTACAAGGCCATCCCGCTGTTCAAGGTGGAAGACCAGCTGACCATGGCGATGGTCGATCCCCTCAACATCCTTTCCATCGACGAGATGCAGGAGGCCACCGGCTGCCGCATCAACCCGGTTATCGCCGCCGAGCGGGCGATTGTCGATGCCATCGAAAAATACTACCGCCGTGACGGTTCCCTTGCCCGGGTCTACGAAACCCTGCATGAACGCGGGCGGGCGCCGGAAGCCGCGCCGCAGTTGGACGAAGCCCTCGGCGACATCGCCCGGGACGACAGCAAGGTCACCGACTTCATCAATGCCCTGCTCATCGAGGCGGTGAAGGTTAAGGCCAGCGATATCCACATCGAGGCCGAGGATCCCCATCTCCGCATCCGCTTCCGCATCGACGGTATCATGAGCGAGCGGCTGACCACCCCCGTCTCCTTGCACGCCAACGTCGTCTCCCGGCTGAAGATCATGGCCGATCTCAATATCGCCGAACGCCGCCTGCCCCAGGACGGCCGCTTCCAGCTCTCGGTGGGCAACAAGCGCATCGACGTCCGCATGTCCACCATCCCCACCGTGCGGGGTGAAAAGGTCGTGCTGCGGCTGCTGGACCAGAGTTCCATCGTTGTCGGTCTCGAGCAGCTGGGCTTCCTGCCCGAGCAGGAGCTGCTGTTCCGCGACAAGATCGCCAAACCCTACGGGATGATCGTTCTCACCGGTCCCACCGGCAGCGGCAAGACCACCACCCTCTACGCCGCCCTGAGCAGCATCAACGCCCTCGACAAGAATATCGTCACCCTGGAGGATCCGGTGGAGTACCAGCTGCCGGTGATCAACCAGATCCAGATCAACCCGAAGATCAATCTCACCTTCGCCGGCGGTCTCCGGGCGATCCTGCGCCAGGATCCCGACGTCATCATGGTGGGCGAGATTCGCGACCGGGAAACCGCCGAGATGGCGGTGCAGTCGGCGCTCACCGGCCACCTGGTGTTTTCTACCCTGCACACCAACGATGCCGCCGGTTGTGCCGCCCGGCTGCTGGATATGGGGATTCAGCCCTTTCTTGTCGCCTCGTCCATCATTCTGGTGGTGGGGCAGCGCCTCGCCCGGCGTATCTGTAGCCACTGCCGGGAGCCGTTTACGCCGAGTCCGGCGCTGGTCGAACAGTTGCGCCTGGCGGATACCGGCGTGGAATTCTATCACGGTGCCGGCTGTTCCCATTGTCACCAGACCGGCTACTCCGGCCGGCTGGCATTCTATGAAGTGCTGCCGCCGACGGCGGCGATCCGCGAGCTGATCATCGCCCGGGCCCATGCCGAGGCGATCCGCGATCGGGCCCGTGAAGATGGTTTCCTGCCGCTGCGCGAGGTCGGCCTGCTTCATGCCCGGGCCGGGGCGACCACCATCGAGGAGGTGCTGCGGGTGACCATGGAGGTCAACTGATCGTGGCCGAAGAACTGGTTTTGTTTGCCTACCGGGCCCAGGATGAGCATGGCCGTCGGCATGAGGGGGTACACTGGGCGGCAGCTCCCGGCGCGGTGCAGGCCTGGCTCGGTGAGCAGGGGCTGCTGCCCGTGGTTATCCGCGAGGCTGGCGGCATGCAGCGGGCGGCGGCCCGGCTGCGTGCGGGCGCCAACCGGCTGGCGCGGGTGCGGCACGAGGATCTGATCGTTTTCACCCGTCAGCTGGCGACCCTCGTCGGGGCCGGTATCCCGCTGCTCTCGAACCTGAAGACCCTGGCGGCGGAAAGCGGCAGCCGGCCGCTGGGCGATGCCCTGGCGGATATCGCCGGCCATATCGAGCGGGGCGGGCATTTGTCCGATGCCTTCGCCCGGCATCCGGCGATCTTCTCGACATTGTATGTCAATATGCTCAAGGTCGGTGAAGTGTCCGGCAAGCTCGATGTCATTCTCGAGCGGCTGGCCGATTTACTGGAATACGACCGTGAGACCGGCGAACAGATCAAGGCCGCGACCCGCTACCCGAAGATCGCCGGGTTTGCGGTGGTGCTTGCCATGGCCATCCTGATGACCTTTGTCGTGCCCCGCTTCATCACCCTCTTCGACCGCAACAATCTGGCGCTGCCGCTGCCGACGCGGATGCTCATCGGGCTCAATACCCTGTTTCAGGATTACTGGCTGCTGCTGGCCGCGGCGGCTGCCGGCGCGTGGCTGTTCTATCGCCGGCTGTATCGGGAACCGCGGTGGCGTCTGCGCATCGATCGGTTGAAGCTGCGGGTGCCGGTGTTCGGTCGCCTCTTCCTGAAACTCAATTTCGGCCGTTTCGCCCGCATGTTTTCTCTGCTTCTGGCCAGTGGTGTACCGCTTTTGACCATCTTCGATATTGTCGGCGGGGTGGTGGAGAACGCCGTCATCGCCGGGGAACTGGTCCGGGTGCGCAATATGGTCGAGCGGGGCAAGGATCTGGCCGGTCCCATGCGTGCCGGCGGCTTCTTCCCGCCGCTGATGATCCAGATGGTCGCCGCCGGCGAGCAGTCCGGCAGCCTCGATGTCATGCTGTCCAAGGTGGCGGATTACTTCGAGCAGGAAAGCCGCTACCTGATAAAAAATCTGACCACCCTCATCGAGCCGCTGCTGATCCTCGTTCTCGGCGGTTTCGTCCTGTTCATCGCGTTGGCCATTTTCCTGCCCTGGTGGAACATGATGCAGGCGTTCCGCTGACGGCGGCAGAAGATATGTGATTTTTGCTCCTTGCTCTGAGGTGCAGGCCTGTGGCATATACGGACATTGCCGCCAGGCAGACATCTGGCAGCGGTATAGCGGTATATTGGATTTGCTTGTGGTCGAATATCAACAGGTTAGGCGAAGGAGAGCAGAATGATGAAGCATACGGATGCCAGGGCCGGTTTCACCCTGATCGAACTGATCATGGTGATCGTCGTGCTGGGAATTCTCGCGGCGGTGGCGGTGCCCAAGTATTTCGACATGAAGGAGGATGCCAAGAAAGCGGCTGAACTGGGGGTCGCGGGCAGTGTCCGGGCGGGGATCTCCACCTGGCACGCGAAGTACCTGGTATCCGAAGAAGTGCCGACGAGTCCCGCGGGCCAGGTGGTGACAGGCGATGGCTGGCCGGTGTCGCTGGACAAGCAGGCTGCCGACGCGACGACACTCCTGTTTCAATACGTCCTGGAACAGCCCCTCAGCACCGGTGACAAGTGGAAGAAGTTATCTGATGCCGCTGCTAGTTCTCCCGGTAAAGAGACGTATCAGGGGCCGGCGACGGCGGCGTATGTGGATGCTTCGACCGGTATCGATGTTGATGACGATAACGATATCGACAAACTGTGGACGTACCATAATGAGGACGGTTCCTTCAAGGTCGACTGAGCCGCCGCTTTTTTGCGGCCTGGTCGCGGTGCCGGGACCGCCCGTGCGCACCCCGGCACCGCGGGACGTGATTCTTCGTGTTCGCGGCTTTGTGCCGCCGGTGGCGGCACGGCGTCGCCGGCGGCCGTGGGGAAACCGGCGCGGTCCGAGCCGTTCGGGCGCAACCGATGCCGTGGTTACGGCGAGCATGCGGTTGACGGCAGGGTCTAAACCGCGCTGGTAAAGCATGACAACCGGTTTTCCCGCCGGAGGTTTCAATGTTCCGAAAACGAGGCTTCACCCTCATCGAGTTGGTGCTTGTCATCGTCATTGTCGGCCTGCTGGCGGCGGTGGCGGTGCCGAAGTTCATGGGGCTGCAGAACGATGCCAAGATTGCCGCGGTGCAGGGCCAGCTGGCCTCCATCCGTCAGGGGGTTCACCTCGCCCATGCCAAGATCCTCGCCTCGGGGATCAACACCGGCGCCGGCGGCGAGAACCCCGACTGGCCTACCGTTGACGAAGTGCGGAAAAACCGCCTCGAGCTGAGTTCCCGGCCGCAGGCGATCCGCTGGTATCAACTGGTGGAATCCGACCGGGCCGCCGGCAATGCCGAGCAGAGCCTGCCGGGGGTCAATCTCCCGGCGATGACCGTGGGCATGAGTGCCAGTCCCCGCGGGGTGCGGGATGCCGGGCACGGCGACGCCCTCGTCGATCCCCGGCGGGCCGATGAAACCTCCGGCTGGGCCTACTATCCCGGTGATCAGATTAATACCTACGGACGCATGGAGGACGCGGTGGTCTATGTCAACGATGATCGCGCCGGCACCGACAACGTCGATGCCGCCGGGGTGCGGCCGAGCAGCTGGTAGCGTTTCCATGTCCGCGGCGCTGGTTTTCGACCGGGTGCACAAGACCTTCCGGCGGACCGGCCGCCGGCCGCCGATCCGTGCCCTGAACGATTTTTCCCTGACCGTCGGGAGCGGTGACTGTTTCGCCTTCCTCGGCCTCAACGGGGCCGGCAAAAGTACCGCGCTGAAGGTTCTGGTGGGGCTTTGTCGGCCCGATGCCGGCCGTGCGGCGCCGGTGGGCGCCACCCCGGAGGAATGCCGTCGCCGGCTGGGCTACATGGCGGATACCACCGCCGCCTTCAACGCTCTCTCCCCCGAACCGCTGCTGGTCACCGCCGGGCGTCTTGGCGGCCTTTCCCGGGTTGTCGCCCGGGAGCGGGCTCGGGAGCTGTTGGGTTTCGTCGGGCTTGCCGGCGCCGTCGGCGCCGTCGGCCGTTTTTCCCGCGGGATGCGCCAGCGCTTCTCGCTGGCCCTGGCCTTGATGCACGATCCCGATATCCTCGTTCTCGACGAGCCTTTCAGCGGCCTCGATATCCTCGGCCGCCGCGCGATCATCGCGCTGCTGGCCGACCTGCACCGCCGGGGCAAGACGGTGTTCTTCACTTCCCACAGTATTGCCGATGTCGGTCGGCTGGCGACCCGCTGCGGCGTGATCCACCGGGGTTGTTGCCGTGGAGTCTGGCCGGTACCGGAAACGGCGGCGGAACTGGAGCGGCGGTTCATGGAGGCGCTCGAACGCGACGGCGGTGGCGGTCCGTGATCCTGCCGGTGTCGATCATCAGCCGGGCCGTCTGGCGCCAGGCGGTGGGTGAGCGGCTGCTGCAGGCGGTATTCGCCGGGGCGCTGCTCCTTCTCGGACTGGCGGCATTCGCCGCGCCCCTGGATATTGGTGAGGCCGGAAAACTCTATTATGATGCGGGTTTTGCCCTGCTCTCCTTCTTTCTGCTCCTCGTCACGATGCTTTTCGGCTGGCGCTGGAGTCCGGCCCGGCGCCGCGGCCCGGAAGCCTGCTGGCTGCTGACCCGGCCGGTATCACGTGCCGAGGTGCTCCTGGGCCTTTACGGCGGTGTCGCCTTGACCGCGGTTGTCTGTACCGCCATCCTGTCCCTGGTGTTTTTCGGGCTCTACGTGGCTGTCGGTCATCCGTGGTCCGCGATGATGGCGGTTGCGGTGCTGCTGCTGCTGGAGAAATACCTGCTGTTTCTCGCCCTGATGTTCTTCATCGGCACCTGGGCCGAAGGGTTTGCCGCCGCCTTTATTGCCCTGGCGCTGCTGGTTGTCGGCCACGGGACCGGGTTGCTACGGCTGGCGGCGGAAGGTCCGGGAGGGGTTGGCGCCGCGGTGGCCGGTTTTTTCTACCACCTGCTGCCGGATTTTTCCCTGTTCAATATTTCCTCGGCGGCGTTTCACGGCGAAGGCGGTGATTCGCGGCAGCTCGCCGGCCGCTGCGCTTACGGCGTCGTTGCCATCGTGCTGCTGCTGGCCCTGGCCTGCCGGCGCTTCCGTCGCCTGGAGATGGATTGAGCCATGTCGGGGTATGGTCACCGTGATCGCGGCCTCGGCCCCGCCGGCCTTATTCTGCTGCTGTTGTTGACCATGGGTGGCCATGCGGTGCTGACCGCGGCTCCGGTGCGGGGCGGAGAAAAGCGATTGCCGGCGCTGCCCCATCCGGCGGTGTTGACCGCGGCGGCGGGCGACGGTCGTTTCCTCGCCGCCGATTATCTCTGGCTCACTGCTCACCGGCGGCTGGCGGAGAAGGGGGCGGGTGCCGACGGCGGTGCCGGTGGCGGCACCGCCGGGGTCGAGCCGGCGGATTTTCTCGGGGCGATCACCGATCTCGATCCCTGGTTCCGGGTGGTCTATCTCTATGCCGCCACGTATATCGCCGGGCCGCAGTACCGCGCCGACTACGATGGCGGCGAGCGGCTGCTCCGCAAGGCCTGCCGCGCCCTTCCCCGTGCCTGGGTGTTCCCTTTTTTCCTCGGCATGATGGAATGGGAGGGTCGTGGTGATGTGCCGGCAGCCCGGAAATGGTTCGGCCGGGCGCTGGCGGCCGACGCCCCACCGCGGTTTCTGGCCGATATCGTCGCTCTGCTGCTGAACGGCGAGGCGGGGACGAACCGTGCCGCCCGGCTGCGGCAACTGGCGGAAGGCTGTCGCGACGCCGCGGTACGCGACTACCTGCTCGGTCTGGCGGCGGAGGACGGTGATGCGTAGGTGCGGGACCGGGATGGTGACGGTCGGTTCCCGGCGGCGGTCGGGGTGCCGGGCTGCGGCCGGTCGGCGCGGGATGACGGTGGTGGAACTCATCATGGTCATCGTCATCATCGGGGCGCTGGCGGTGGTCGCGGTGCCGCGGCTCTTCCGCCATGACTACGAACTGCGGGGTGCCGCCGACCGGCTCACGGCGGACCTGCGCTATTGCCAGGAACTGAATCTGAACCGGGCGGGGGAGGCCTGGTGCTTCGGTCTGGCGGCCGGAGAATACTTCCTCTGGCGGGATGACGACGGCAGCGGCAGTCCCGACGCCGGCGAGCCCTATGCCGCGGAGCCGCTGACCGGCGGCGACTGGCGGGTGTCTTTCGCGGCACTCAGGATCGATTCCCTGACCGCCGAACCGGCGGTGGCGGGCGTCGGTTTCTCCCGCCGCGGGCGGCCAACCTATGCCGGCTGGAGTTCCGCCGGCATCGATTTTCGGCTTGCACGGGGCGGTCGGGAGCTGCTACTGCACCTGGAAGGGATCACCGGTTGCGTACATGTTGTTGAATGAAGATGAAACCGCTTGATGGCCGTACCGATATGCTGCCGCATCCCCGTTACACGCCGGATCGCGGGCGGCGAACGGGGAGCCCCGGGCGCGGCTCCGACCGGCGCCGGCGGCGCGTCGGCGGCTTCACCCTGGTGGAGACGGTGATCTTCATCGTCATCATGTCGGTGGCCGCCGCCGGGGTGATGGCGGTCTACTTCCAGACGCTGCGCCGTGGTGCCGCTCCCCTGGTACGCCAGAAGGCCGTCGTTCTGGCCGCCGACCTGATGGACGAGATCCTCAGCCGGGCCTGGGATGAACGTACCCCGGTGGGCGGCGGCGGTCTCGATGCCTGTGCCGGTGGGGTGAAGGACACCCGCAATGATGACGGAAACTGCGGCAACGCCGTCGATGGTGATGCCCTGGTTCCCGGCAGTGACGATGACGACGCGTCGCCCATCGGTCGTGATGCCGGAGAGAGCGCCGGCGGCAGCCGGGCGAGCTGGGATGATATCGACGATTATGACGGCCTGGTGGAGAACAACGCCAATGCCGATGCGGGCGATGACCTCCGCGACCAGAGCGGCGGTCTGATTGCCGGGGTGCCGGGCATGGTGCGGGCGGCGACGGTGGAGTATGTTGGCCTTGCCGGCGCCGGCAGTGCGGCGGACCCCTACGGTCTTACCCTCGCCGGCGACGGCCGCGGCGGCGGTGATCCCGACACCGCCTGCGGCGGTTCGTCACGGACCAATTTCAAGCGGGTGACGGTAACCGTCACGACCATGGCCGGCGAGGATATCCGGCTGGTAAGCGTCCGGGGGAACTTCTGATGGCCAGCCGCCGGGCGGGGTTCACCCTCGTCGAATTGGTGATGGTCATCGTTTTGCTGGGCATTGTCGGTCTGGTGGTGGGGCAGATCATTCTCGCCGCCGGCCGGGGCTACCGGACGCGGACGACGCTGAAGGAACTGCAGGATGCCGGGCGGCTGGCACTGACCTTCGTCGACCGGGAACTGCGCGAGGCGGTGCCCGATTCGGTGCGGGTGCTGGACGGCGGCACGGTGTTGGAATACGGCCGGACGGTGTTCGGCGGCGGCTACGATACGGGTGCCGCCGCGGCGATCTCGGGCCCCGTGCTGACGGTACTCGATGATCTGAGCGGCCGTGATTTCAGCGGTTGCCTGCTGGTGATCTACAACACCTCCAGTGCCGATTTCTACGGCGGCGGGAGCACCTTCCCGATCATCGGCAACAGTGCCGGCAGCATCACCTGCTCCACGACCATCGACCGCACGTCACCCTACGGGCGTTACTACGTCTGCGATGCGGCGGTAAAGCTGAAACTGGCAGCCGATGAGCTGCTCTACTGTTCCGGCTATCGACCGGGGGATGCCGAAACCGGCTGTCAGCCGCTCATCGACGGGGTCACCTCACTGGAATTTCAATTGCATTCCGGCACTCGCGCCGAAGCGATGCTGGTGGCGGTCCGGCTCACCCTGGCCCGTGACGATCTCACGGTGCGGCTGGGTCAGCAGGTGCGGCTACTGAACTTTCCCTGAAAGCGGTTTATTTTTGCCTCAAAAGTGGAATATTCTTCTCAAGAAATGCCTGATGGACAGCGAAGGGAAAAAAAGCGACCCGCGCTCGCTGGGCGGCATCAGGCGACCGTGGTGTGGTAATCGGCGGGGGGTATCGCTGATCGCCGCGGTATTTGTCATACTCATTCTCTCATTTCTCGGCTGGGTGCTGGCGGGAACCTCGATCATTGCCGAGCGCGAATCGGTGCGGGAACTGTTTTCCGCCCGGGCCCATTATGCCGCTGCCGGGGCGGGCGAGGTGATGGTCGTTCTCATCGACCGGGGGCAGGTGAGCGGGGACGGTACCGCGGTGGTGGAAATCGGTTCGGGCCGGGTTGCGGTGAGCCGGGAGGAGGAATCCCCCGGCTTCTGGCGGGTGGCGGCGGTGGCGACCTGCGGTAACGCCGGGGCGCCGGAACGTGCCCGCCGCCGGCTGGAAGTGACCTTCCAAAAATGATCTCGCCGTCAGGCCTGGATCCATGCGACAGGATCTTGTCATCATCAGGCCGGGGGCCATGCGACAGGATCTTGTCATCATCAGGCCGGGGGCCATG
>JAFGAM010000083.1 GCA_016933675.1 Candidatus Anaeroferrophillacea bacterium | reverse complement strand
GATCGCTGCGGCCGGTGATGTAAGAAAATTTCTGATGGCAAAATCAAAAATGGTCTGCTTGACACCCATTTGCGCCCCCTGCTAATGTGAGATGTTGTAAAATAGTGTTTCATGTTGTTTTGGCAATGGTGCATCAACCCGGATAAAAGGAGACGAAGATGAGATCGAGATGGTACGTGTTGGCAGTGGCGGCCTGTGTCCTGTCCCTGGCCTTCGCCGGCTCGGCGTCGGCGAAAGAGATCTACAAGTTCGGCGGCGGCCCCGCCGGCGGCACCTTTCAGTTCATGGCCGGGGGCATCTGCACCTACGGTCCGGTGAAGGATATCAAGGAGTTCAAGGTGCTGGCCGGTGCCTCGGCGGGCTCGGTGGAGAACCTGCGCTCGGTCAATTCCGGCAAATACGCCATGGGCGTGGTCTACTCCGGCCATGTCTACATGGGCCGCAACGGGCAGATGAAAAACGATCCGACGAAATACGAGGATGTGCTCGCGGTATCCTATTTTTACGGCGCTCCGGCCCAGCTTGTCGTTCGTGCCGACTCCGGCATCAAGAGCTGCATGGACCTGGTGGGCAAGAAGGTGGGCGTCGGCAATGCCGGTTCCGGCGCCTTCGCCAACTGCGAGATGTTTTTCACCGCTCTCGGCATCTGGGACAAGATCGAGCGCAACGCCATGGGCTACAATGATGCCGCCACCGCCTTCGGCAACAATCAGCTCGACGCCTTCTGGCTGTTTGTCGGCTATCCCAGCGGCGCGGTGATCATGGCGGCACAGACCAATGACATCGCCCTGGTCGACCTCGCGGCGGATGCCGACCGCGTCGGCTTCGTGGACAAGAACCCTTATTTTTCCCCGGTTACGATTCCCGCCAATACCTACAAGGGCGTGACCACCCCGACCCCGTCGTTCCAGGATTCCGCCCTCTGGGTGGCCAACGCCAAGGTCCCCGAGGACGTGGTCTATACCCTGCTGGCCAAGATCTACACCGACGAGGGCCTGGCCCATATGCGTGAAGTGAAGAAAACCGCCAAGTCCATGAGTGTCGCGGACGGCATCAGGGGTGTCGTCACCCCCCTGCATCCCGGCGCGATCAAGTTCTGGAAGGAAAAGGGCATTCTCAAGTAAGGTGAGCGCGGTCGCGGCCGCGAGGGTTTGACCGGCGGCGGGGGAGGGTTGGCGTGAGCTGAATCCTTCCCCGTCGCGTACGTTATCCGTATCATAACATCATGAAGGGACTTCACGGTGATCGAGAATCTGAACACCTACGAACGGAAGGTGCTGGCCGTTCTTTCCATCTTTCTCGTCGTTTTCTACTCCTGGGCGGCGGTGGTGCAACCCATGGCGACCCAGTACCACCGGGGGGTCTACGTCATCATCACCTATATCCTGGTGTTCATGGTCTACCGGTCGAAGTCGCCGATTCTGCGGGTGGTCGACTACCTGCTGCTGGCCGCCAGCATCTATTGCATCGGCTACTGGATGTACAACTTCGAGGCGATCAACTACCGTACCGGGGCGGAAACGCCGCTGGACATCGGTGTCGCCGTGGTCGGGGTACTCATCGGTATCGAGGTGGCCCGCCGGGTGCTGGGCTACGCCTTCGTCGCGATCAGCATCCTGATGCTTGTTTACGGGGTCTATGGTGCCTACGTGCCCGATATGTTCGCCCACCCCGGGGAACCCTTCCATTATCTGTGCGTCACCATCTACTACAAGAGCGACGGGGTCTTCGGCATCATGGCCAACGTGCTGGCCACCTATGTCCTGCTCTTCGTCCTGTTCGGCGCCTTCCTGCTCAAGTGCGGGGCGCAGAAATTCTTCATCGACTTTCCCCTGGCGGCGGTGGGCCACAAGATCGGCGGCCCCGGCAAGGTCGCGGTGGTGGCCAGCGGTCTCTTCGGTTCCATCTCCGGCAGCGCCATCGCCAATACCGTGTCCACCGGTTCCTTCACCATCCCGCTGATGAAGAAGGCCGGTTTCAAACCCCACGTCGCCGGTGCCATCGAGCCCGCGGCCTCCATCGGCGGAATGTTCATGCCGCCGATCATGGGTGCCGGCGGGTTCATCATGGCGGAGCTTACCGATGTACCGTATTCCCACATCATGCTGGTGGCGATCTTCCCGGCGCTGATGTATTTCTTCAGCGTTTTCGTCATGATCCATTACTACGCCAAGCAGCACAACATCGTCGGGGTGAAACAGGAGGTGAAGGCGGGTGCGATCTTCAGGAAGGAATGGTTCTACATCATGCCGCTGGTGGTCATAACCGTTTTCATGCTGGTGGGATTTTCGGCCGGCTACTCCGCCATCCTCGGCCTGGTTACCTGCATCGTCATCAGCTGGTTCCGGGTCGATACCCGCATCGGCCCGCGGGGGTTTGTCGAGGCCTGCGTCGACGGCACCGAGAGCAGCCTGAAGATCGGCGCCACCGTCGGGGTCATCGGCATCATCATCGGTGTTTTGACTTCCACCGGGCTGGTGCTGACCTTCGCCGACATTATGATTTCCATGGCCCACGGCTCCCTGTTCATGACCATCATCCTCATCGCCCTGGCGTCGCTGATCCTTGGCATGGGGGTGCCGGTGACCGCCGCCTACCTGATCACCGCGGTGGTCGCGGTGCCGGCGCTGACCCACCTGGGCGTCAACCCCATCGCCGCCCACATGATCGTCTACTGGCTGTCGCAGGACTCCAATATCACCCCGCCGGTGTGCATCGCCGCCTTCGCCGGTGCCACCATCGCCAATGCGCCGATGTGGCAGACCGCCTTCAACGCCTTCAGGTTTGCCAAATTCCTCTATCTCGGGCCGTTTCTCTTCGGTTACGTGCCCGGGTTCAGTCTCCAGGGCGGGCCGCTGGATATCGCCAAGGCCTATGTACTCATCACCTTCGGTACCTGGTTCTACTCCTATCTCCTCAGCGGCTACTGGGTCACCCAGTTGAAGGGGTTCGGGAGCGGGAAGGCGAGGGCCTGATCCATGGCCATTTCAACTACCTCCATCGAACTGCGGCGGAAGTACCGCGGCCTTATCGGCATCCACAGCAAGGTGCCCATCCGCGATGCCTCGGTGCTGAGCCTGGTATATACCCCGGGGGTGGGCCGCTGCTGCGAGGCCATCGCCGACAATTCGTCGGATTCCTTCCTCTATACCATGCGGGCCAACACCGTCGGTCTGCTGTCCAACGGTTCGGCGGTTTTCGGTCTCGGCAATGTCGGTCCCGAGGCCGCCATCCCCATGCTCGAGGGGGTGTCGGTTTTCTTCAAGACCTTCGCCGGCATCGATGCCTTTCCCCTGGCACTCAGGACGGCCGACACGGAATCCTTCGTCGAGACCGCCCGACTGCTGGCGCCTACCGTCGGCGGCATCTGCCTCGAGGACATCGCCTCGCCTGAGTGTTTCGCCATCGTCGAGCGGCTGCAGCGGGCCGTTCGCCTGCCGGTGTTTCACAACGACCAGCATGGTTCCGCCATCGTCATCCTCGCGGCGCTGGAGAACGCCCTCGCGGTAGCGGACAAAAAACTCGCCGACGTCAAGGTGGTGATCAACGGCGCCGGCGCCGCCGGCATCGCCCTGGCCCGGCGGCTGGCCCGTCTCGGTGTCGGTGAGCTCATCGTGTGCGACCGCGCCGGGGCGATCCACCGCCACCGCATGGCGAACATGAACTGGGTCAAGTCGGAGTTGTCGTTTATCACCAATCATTCCCGCCTTGCCGGTCCCCTGGAGGAGGCGCTGGCGGGGGCCGACGTGTTCATCGGCCTGTCCGCCGGCGGGCTGCTGCAGCCCGAGTGGATCGGGAAGATGGCGGCGCGGCCCATCGTGTTCGCCCTGGCGCTGCCGGAGCCCGAGATCGGCTATCTGGAGGCACGCCGCGCCGGGGCCTTCATCGCCGCCACCGGCGACGTCAGCTATCCCAACTACCTGACCTCGGCGTTGGTTTTTCCGGGTTTCTTCCGCGGTGCCCTGGATGCCGCCGCCTGGCGCATCACCGGGGAGATGGAGATGGCCGCGGTCGGCGCGATTAGGCGGCACGTGCCGGAAAACCTGCTGAGCGAGGTGAATATCGTCCCGCGACTGTTCGATTTCAGCCTCGCCCCGGAGATTGCCGGCAGCGTTGCCGCCGCCGCCCTCGAGGGCGGGGTGAACCGCAAGCCGGTGGATCCGGAACGGGTCAAAGAGAGGTTGCTGACCTATGTTTACGAAGGTGAACTGGCCCTTCTGCCGGCATCCGGCCGCCGCCGCCACCGCCCCGATGCCGCCGCCACCCTGGATGATGAGGCGCTGGAACTGCACCGGCGCTACATGGGCGTGGTGGGGATGGAAACCAAGGTGCCGGTGAAGGATACCCGGCTGGCGGCGGTACTTTATTCGGCCTCGGTGGCGGCCGACATCTGCCGGCTGATCGTCGACGAGCCCGACAAGCTCTACGATCTCACCGTCAAGAGCAATCTGGTGGCGGTGGTTTCCGACGGTTCCGCGGTACTCGGTTTCGGCAACATCGGCCCGCGGGCGGCGCTGCCGGTGATGGAGGGCAAGGCGATCCTGTTCAAGACCTTCGGCGGCGTCGAGGCGGTACCCATCTGCCTCGACACCCAGGAAGTGGATCGTATCGTCGAGGTGGTGGAGGCCATCGCCCCGGTGTTCGGCGGCATCAACCTCGAGGATATCGCCGCGCCGCGCTGCTTCGAGATTGAGCGCTGCCTGCGGGAGCGGCTCGACATCCCGGTGTTCCACGACGATCAGCACGGTACCGCGGTGGTCACCCTGGCGGGGATGCTCAACGCCCTGAAACTGGTGGGCAAGCAGCCCGAGGACGTGCGGGTGGTGGTCAATGGCGCCGGCGCCGGGGCGACGGCGGTCACCCGGCTGCTGTTGTCCGCCGGGATTGCCGATATCGTTGTCTGCGATACCGCCGGCGCCCTGTATGCCGGTCGCCGCCGGCGGATGAACCCGTGGAAGGAGGAACTGGCGGCGCTCACCAACCCGCAGAAACTCCAGGGCGATCTGGCGGCGGTGGTCCGTGGCGCCGATGCCGTCGTCGGCCTGTCGAAGCCGGGGACGGTGACGCCTGAGATGATCAAATCCATGGCCGCCGATGCCATCGTCTTCGCCCTCGCCAATCCGGTGCCCGAGATCATGCCCGACGAGGCCCGGGCCGCCGGCGCCCGGGTGGTGGCTACCGGGCGGTCCGATTTTCCCAATCAGGTCAATAATTCGCTCGCTTTCCCGGGGATCTTTCGCGGCGCTTTGGACGTGCGTGCCCGCCAGATCGACGACGATATGAAGGTGGCCGCGGCCCACGCCATCGCTTCAATGGTGACCGCCGAGGATCTGGAACGGGGGACCATCATCCCCCCGGCGATGGATCTCGCGGTGCCGCCGCTGGTGGCGGCAGCGGTGGCCGCTGCGGCGATGGCGAACGGTCAGGCCCGCCGCCGGCTTGAAATCGAGGATATCCGCACCAACACCCGGGACTATCTCTATGAGGGGATATTGCGGATTCTGTGAAATGCAAGAGATATATGAAGTTTTTTGCTTGCACTGCTGATTAGATTTTGTTAATTGGACGGTGAGCCGCAGGACGGGAGGGGGGTGGTGCGTGAAAGATTGTCCTTTCTCATAATTTTCTAATGATTGATGGGTAAAAGCCGGAGGCGTAGAGTCAACGGCTTGTTGACAAAGATGTGCAGGTTACAGTTAACGATGTCTACCAAGGAGGAGAAAGAAATGAAGAGATTGGCAGTGGTGCTGGCGATCTTCATGACGGTTGCCCTGGCAGCCCCGGCGTTTGCCGCCGACGTGAAGGTGCGGGGAGATTTCAACAACCGGTTTATGGTTTACACCAACCATGCTGACTGGCTCGAGGCCGACCAGAAGTCCACCCTGGGTGACGACGAAGTCGACGAGAGCTGGGGTGAGGCCAAGTACCGCATGTGGGTCGAAGCCTCCAGCAACGACGGCAAGGTCAAGGGCTACTACGCCTTCGAAATCGGCTCCCTGGAATACGGCGACGAATCCAAAGGTGCCGGCGGCTACTCCGGCGACGGTATGGTCCATGAACTGCGCTGGGCCTACACCGATTTCCAGCTTCCCTGGTATGAGAACAAGGCGCGCATTAAAATGGGTCTGCAGCCCTTCAAGGTCAACTCCTTCCTGTGGGCGGAAACCGCCATGGGCGTGGTGTTCGACGGTGCCGCCGGCAGCGTCGACTACACCTTGGGCTGGGTGCGTCCCTGGAACGACAAGGATACCGTCGATGATGCCACCGAGCCCGAGGATCTGGATTCCTTCTACGGCCGGGTGAATTTCAAGCCGATGGACGGTGTCGAGGCCGGTATCTTCGCCCTTTATATGACCGGTGATGACGATGTCCCCGGCGGCGCGCTGTCGACGACCGGATCCGGTTACGAGGTCAAGAGCTTCAAGAACAACTTTGACATGGATATCCTTACCGTCGGTACCGACGGTAAGTTCGCCAATGGCAACTTCTTCGGCGCCTGGGATCTCATGTACCAGGACGGCAGCATCGATGCGACCGATGCCGGCGACTACGATCTTTCCGCCTATTTTGCCCACGTCGACCTCGGCTACAAGATGGACAAGATGAAGCTTACCTATACCTTCTGGTATGCCTCGGGTGACGACGACGATGACGACGATCTGGATGCCTTCCTCTCCATCGATGTCGACCGGATGGACAACGTGGTAATCTTCGAGGGCGGATTCACCGATGACGACTACTTCACCGAGCGCCCGTACATCCTCGACAAGGGCTTCATCATGAACAAATTGGCGCTGGACTACAAGGCCAGCAAGAAGATGACCCTGGGCGCCTCGCTGATGTACATGATGACCGCCGAGGACGTCGAGTACGTGGATGATCTGGGCCGGGATCGCAGTGACGACAGCATCGGCACCGAAATCGACGCCTACATGAAGTACAAGATCTACGATGACCTGGAGTTCGCGCTGAATGCCGGTTACCTGTTTGCCGACGACGCGATCGATTACTTCGAGGCTGATCGGGACGGCAACTCCGACGAGGACATCTTCATCTCCACCGCCCGCGTGCGTTACAAGTTCTAAAACACTACGTGACTGCGGTTTGCCAAGGGAAGCGCGAAAGCGCTTCCCTTTTTTTTGCCTTTCTGCTAAGAATTCCTGCGATTGATCGGACGGTTGATCACAAATTTTCAATTGTAGAAACAATTACTTAACGATTCACCAAAGCCTTTGCAGGAAGCCCCGGGCCGGTCCCGCTACGGACGGGTACGCAAAAAGCGTAGTGGATACTGCCCGGGTTTTTGTGGTCTAATCGTGGATGATCGATCGGGTGGCGGGAAACGTCCGCCGGGCCGTCGACGGGGAGGATAATTGATGCGGCGCTTGTCTTGTGGGCTGGTTGCCTTTGTTGCCGTGATATTGTGCACTGGTGTTTTTCCGTCGGCAGGGGTTGCCCGGGCCGACGACCGGATTGTCGAGCGCCTTCAGCCGCTGGCCGGCTACGTTGTCGAGAGTGGACCGCAGGGAATCGTTATTGATCGCGGCAGCTCACACGGCGTCAACCCCGGTGATGTCTTCTCCGTTCTGCGTCCCGGAGCGCCACTGGTGCATCCGGCAACCGGGCAGGTGATCGGCCGCCGGGATGAGAAACTGGCCCTTATCAAGGTGGTGCGGGCCGAGGCTGGTTACGCGGTTACCGTCCCCCTGGGCCGTTATCGTCAGGTGCCGTTGATGCGCGGCCAGATGGTGAAGCGTGCCGCCGAGCAACGGCTGCTGTTCATCGACCTGGACGGCCACCAGCGGCAGGCGTATTCCTGGTACCGCGATCAGACGCCGCACCTGCAGTGGGATGCCTACGAGGCGGGCCGTCAGCCGGCGGTGCTGGGGGCGGTACGGCAGCTGGCCCGTCTGGGTTATGATCTCTACCTGCTGGCCGACGGCCGGCAGGTGCAGTTGTTCAACGCCGACGGCGAACTCATCGGCGTCCGCTTTGCCCGGGTGCCGGATCCCGCGGCGGCCGAATCCGCCGCTTCTTCCACCGCCGGCGACGCCGGCGGCCGCTACAACCTTTCCACCTCCGAACGCAGCCGGGCGCTGACGGCGACCTACCGCCAGGCGGCGACGATCAACGGTATTGCCTACAGCATCGATATCGGCGATGTCACCGGCGACGGCCAGTCGGAGGTGGTGTTTACCGACAAGGAGCGCGTCTATGTCTATACCCTGACGCCGCAGGGGTTGAAATACCGCTATCGTTACCAGCTCAGCCGCTGGGGCACCCTGATGAACGTCCAGATTGCCGATATCGACGGCGACCGTCGGGGCGAGATCCTTGTCAATGCCATGAACGAAGATGAAGACGGTTTCTCGTCCTTCATTCTGGGCTACAAGGAGGGGAAATACCGTGAGATTGTCACCCTGGTACCGTATGTACTCGGAGTGCTGGGGGGGTTCTCGGTAGCCGACGGCGGTTTTTTCGTCGGCCAGACCTTTGCCGAGGAAGTGGTCTACGGCAATCTGGTCTACCGGTTGCAGTTGCAGGGTGACGGGGTGAAGACCGCCGAACCGTTTGCCGTGCCGCTGGAATTCCGTCTGCCCGGTGCCCTTTTCGAGGACATCAACCATGACGGCCGGCGCGAACTGTGTTTCATGAACGCGCAGAACTTTCTTCTCGTCTATCAGGGCGGCGACCGTCTGTGGATGAGCGACGAGCGGCTCGGGGGATCCCTCAACGATACCCAGGTAGAGGTCGGCACCAACAAGGTATCCTATACCAACAAGCTCGATGTGCCGCCGCCCCTGCGTGTTGTCGACGTGAACGGCGACCGCCGGCTGGAGGTGATGGTGGTGCGCAACACCTCGGCAATATCAACCGGGCTCGGTGAATTCGGTTTTCTTTCCAAGGGTGGCGTCGTCCTGCTGGAATATGCCGGCATGGGGTTTGCGTTGCGACCGATGACCGGGGAGTTGGAAGGGCCGGTACAGGGGATCAACGTGGTGGAAAACGAGTTGCTGGTGGCGATGGTCAAGCGCAGCGACGACCTGCTGAAAACCACCGGTGATACGTATTTACTGGGGTTTCCGTTGCGGCAGTGATGATGGCTTGGTAATCGCTCCAGCTTCCATGTTACCTGCCGGTCGAGTTGTACCGGTTGCGGTTCTGTCACTACCGGGACCGCCCGCCTTTGTTCTGCCCCAATTCGCCTTCCGGCGGCTGTCGTTGACTTCTTTATCGGCGTCGGAATCGGTATCGTTCTCGATAAATGGTGTTTACCGTTGCCGCAGAAACTCCTCCAACCGGTCCATGCCGGTGGCGATGTTTTTCAGTGAATTGGCGTAGGTGAAGCGGATATATCCCTCGCCGGCACTGCCGAAGTCGATGCCCGGGGTCACCCCGACCCCGGCTTTCTCGAGAATCTCGAAGGCGAAATCGTAGGATGACTCGCAGAACTGCCGGGCGTCGGCGAAGACGTAGAACGCCCCGGTGGGTTCGGCGAGGAGTTTAAGCTTCGTTTTGCGGACGCGGTTTACCAGATAACGCCGGCGTTCGTCGTAGGTGCGGCGCATGTGTTCCACCGCGGCGGCGACTTCCGGCGACTCCAGTGCCGTGATCGCCGCGGTCTGGCCGAAATGGCAGGCGGCGATGAAGAAGTTCTGCTGGATCGTCTGCAGGGTGCGGATGTATGGCCGTGGCGCGATGAGATAGCCCAGACGCCAGCCGGTCATGGCGTAAAGTTTTGAAAAACCGTTGAGGACGAAGGCATTGTCGGTGTACTCGAGGATGGTGTGGTCCTCGGCATCGTCGTAGATCAGGCCGTGGTAGATCTCGTCGGAGATTACCGGCAGACCGATTTCGGCCAGCGCCTTGAACCGTTCGGCGTCGAGTACCGTGCCGCTGGGGTTGGCGGGCGAATTGACTAAAATGCCCCGGGTTGCCGGGGTCAACCGCTTTTTCACGTCGTCGGGGTCGTACTGGAAACCAGTGGCTTCGTTCACCGGTACCCACTGGGGTTTGCCGCCGCAATAGTCGACGAAATTGCCGTAGCAGGCATAGCCGGGGTTGGTGAGCATCATCCGGTCGCCGGGGTTGAGCATGGCGGCGCAGGTCATCAGCAGGGCGGGGGAGGTACCCGAGGTGACGAGGATGCGGTCGGGTTCCACTTCGACGCCGTAGCGCTTCCGGTAATGGCGGCTGATGGCCTCCCGGAGTTCGATGATCCCCATGCTGTGGGTATAGCGGGTATGGTTCGCGGCCAGCGCCCGGGCGGCGGCCTCCTTCACCGGTTCCGGGGTGGGAAAGTCCGGCTGACCGACCTCGAGATGGATGATGGAGCGGCCGGTGCGTTCCAGTTCGGTGGCCCGCTCGAGGATGTCCATGGCCATGAACGATTTCATCGCCGCGGCCTTGTGCGAGAGGGGGAATGCGGGTGGTTGACGATGCATGTGATGTATCGAATCCTTTTTGATCAACGGAAAAAATGGGCGCTGCCGGCTTCCAGCAGCCGTTCCAGCCGATCGTGATCGGGGGCCTCGGCGTAGAGCCGCGCTACCGGCTCGGTGCCCGAGAGGCGGATCAACAGCCAGCAGTCGTCGTCGAGCATGAACTTGGTGCCGTCGATGGTGACCGTATCCCGTACCGTGAAGGCGCCGATGGAGTCCGGCGGTGATGCCAGCCGGCTGCCGATGGCCTGCTGCACCGTCGGGGTGAGGCGGACGTTGACCCGCCGGGCGTAGAGCGCCCCGACCCGGTTGTAGAGTTCGTCCCGCTGGGTGCTGAGGGAGGTGCCGCGGCGGGCGACCATCTCAGCCGCCAGCAGGCAGGCGAGAATGCCGTCCTTCTCCGGTACGTGGCCGCGGATGCTCAGCCCGGCGCTCTCCTCGCCGCCCAGCACGATTGCATCTTGGGTGATGAGTTGGCCGATGTACTTGAACCCTACCGGTGTCTCGTGCAGCTCGCGGCGGTGATGTGCTGCCACCCGGTCGATGAGGTGGCTGGTGGCCACCGAACGTGCCAGACCGCCGGCGAAGCCCCGTTCGGCGATGAGGTAGTCCGCCGCCAGGGCGATGAAGGTGTTGGCGTCGATGAAGGTGCCGTCGGCGTCGACGATACCGAAACGGTCGGCATCGCCGTCGGTGGCGAGGCCGAGATCATCGGGGCCGTTCTTCACCGTTTCCAGCAGTTCGGGGATGTTGGCCTCCGAGGGTTCCGGCGGCCGGCCGCCGAAATAGGGGTCGCGGCGGTTGTGCAGCACGGTAAGCGTGGCGGCGGCATCGGCAAGCACGGCGTCGAGGTAACCCCGGGCGGTACCGTACATCGGGTCGCAGGTGATCCTCAGTCCGGCTTTCCTGATGAGGTTGAAATCGATCTTTTTCCGCAGGTCGTCGAGGTAGGCCTCGCGGGGGTCGCAGGGGCTGATCAGCCCCTGTTTTTCCGCCTCTTCCCGGTCCATGAGCGGGATCGCCGCCCTGGTCGCCAGCAGGCGGTTGGCCCTCTCGGCGATCCACGAGGTGGTCTCGGGCATAGCCGGGCCGCCCCAGTCGGGGGAGAATTTTATCCCGTTCCAGTTCGGCGGGTTGTGGCTCGCGGTGATGTTGATGCCGCCGGCAAGTTTGCGGCCGACGATGTACCAGGCGATCACCGGGGTCGGTGTTTCCCGGGTGCAGAGGTGCACCGGGATGCCGGCGGCGGCCAGCACGCGGCCGCATTCGGCGGCGAAATCCTCGCCCATGAAACGGCTGTCGTGGCCGATGATCACGCCCTGCTTTTCCAACCTCTCGCGCTGCAGGTAGTCGGCGATGGCTCGGGCGCAGGTGCGGGCGTTGGCGAAGGTGAATTCGTCGTTCATGATCGCCCGCCATCCGGACGTACCGAAGGTGATGGTGGTCATATGCTGTTTTCTCCCTTCCGGTCTGGTGGTCCGTGCAACGCTCTTCGGGGTCGTTTTGTCCCCGATTGATCATGGTGGCTGCCGGAACAGTCCTGAAAACCCGATGCCGCTGCTATCGTGCCCTGGAATTGTGACGCTTTCTCCGGCGTTGCGATAACACCGCCTTGGCGACGCTCTCCGGTCCGGGGAGCGGGCAGCAGGCCGTGCCGAGTGACGTCGTCAGGAGATGACCGTTGCCGGCCGGCGGGGACATCCTCCCTGCGGTCGGGCAGCGAGAAATACAGGAATCCATCCCGCTTGCCTTGCAAGACCGCATTATGGTATAAATCCGCCGGTTTCGCAAGGTAATATGTCTGGCTTATCCCGGTCCGGGAGGGAGGAGAAGCGAATGTTCGCCACCGAGCAGCTTATCAGGATGGCCCTTGCCGAGGACCTGGGAACCGGTGATATTACCACCCGGGCGACGGTGCCGGCCGGCACCCGGGGCGAGGCGCGGCTGGTGGCCCGGGAGGCCGGGGTGCTGGCCGGTTTCGATGTCTTTTGCCGCGTCTACCGCACCCTCGATGCCGCGGTGGAGATCGAGCCCGGGGCCGCCGAAGGTGCCCTGGTGGCGGCGGGGGATACCGTCGCCGTCCTGCGGGGCCCGGTTGTTTCCCTCCTCACGGGCGAGCGCACGGCGCTCAATTTCATCCAGCACCTGAGCGGTATCGCCACCCTGACGCGTCGGTTCGTCGATCTCGTCGCCGGTACCGGGGCGCGGATCGTCGATACCCGCAAGACCACCCCCGGCTGGCGGTCGTTGGAGAAATACGCCGTCCGGGTGGGCGGCGGCAAAAACCACCGGATGGGCCTTTTTGACGGCGTCCTGATCAAGGACAACCATCTGCAGGCCGCCGGTTCGGTCGCCGCCGCGGTACGCCAGGCGCAGGAGCTGGCACCCCATACCCTGCGCATCGAGGTGGAGGTCGAGAGTCTCGACCAGCTGTGCCAGGCCTGCGAGGCGGGAGCCGAGATCGTCCTGCTGGACAATATGGAGCTGGAATCGATGCGTCGGGCGGTGCTCTGGCGTGAGGAGAAATTTCCCGCGGTGCTGCTGGAAGCCTCCGGCGGCATCAACCTGCATACCGTCGCCGCGGTGGCGCAAACCGGCGTCGATTTCATCTCCGTGGGGGCGCTGACCCATTCGGCCCGGGCTATCGATCTGGCCCTGGATCTGGTCGGCTGAGTACCGGTGGTTGACTGGCCGGATTGTATGGCGCCGCCGGGCCGGCCGGGGTGCCGGGTCGTGCATCTCGAGCGGGTGGATTCCACCAACCGCCATGCCGCCCGGCTGGCGGCCGCGGGAGCCGAACACGGTACCCTGGTGGTGGCAGACGAGCAGTTCGCCGGCCGTGGGCGTCGCGGGCGTGAGTGGAGCTCACCGCCGGGCAGGAATCTGGCGTTCTCCCTCATCCTGCGGCCGGCGCTGCCCGACGACCGGGTGCCGCTGTTGGCCCTGGTTGCCGGCATCTCGCTGGCCGATACCATCGGCCGCCGGTTGCCCGAGGTACGGGTCAAATGGCCCAATGACGTCTGGTGCCGGGGGGGGAAACTGGCCGGAATCCTCTGCGAGGCCGGGGCACCGGGGCCGGCCGGCCGTGCGGTGATCATGGGCATCGGCGTGAATGTCAACTCCCGGGCGGAGGATTTTGCGCCGGAAATCCCGGCGGTGTCCATGGCCCGGCTGGCGGGGCGGCAGTTCGATCTTCCCCTGGTGCTCCGTCACCTGGTCGAAGGGCTCGACCGCGACCTGGAAATTTTTTCCGCCGAAGGTTTCGGCGGCCGGCTGCTGGAGCGTTTCCGGCATCGCTGTCTGTTGACCGGCAAACGGGTGGCGATCGAAGCCGGTGACCGCACCGGTGCCGGAATGGTTGTCGGGGTCGATGCCGGCGGCCGGTTGCTGCTCGATGACGATTTCGGTTGCCGCCGGTTTTTTGCCGCCGGCGAGGCGAGTATTCTGTCTCATGGCGGGTGCATATCCGCCGCCGGCCGATAGTGTGCGGCGGGCTTGATGGCTTCGTCATAACTTCATCATCTTCGTGGCGCCGTAAGTTGCGTCATTCGACCTAACGAAATAACGTAACGCCGCATTCCCCGGTAAGGAAGTGTCGCGAACCCGGAACCGTTGCGATGCCATCCCTTCTTGGGATTCGGAATGTTTTTCTTCCGGTTTTT
Organism: Candidatus Anaeroferrophillacea bacterium; assembly: GCA_016933675.1. Lineage (GTDB taxonomy): Bacteria > Desulfobacterota > Anaeroferrophillalia > Anaeroferrophillales > Anaeroferrophillaceae > JAFGAM01. Next base: position 46,812 of record JAFGAM010000083.1, on the reverse strand, counting down.
GACTCCTGACTCCTGATTCCTGACTCCTGATTTCTGAATTCTTGCTCATGGAGGAGATCCTCAAATGATCCTGGTGGTTGATGTCGGCAACACGCACACGGTGCTCGGCCTGTTCGAGGGCCGCGAGATGGTGGACAACTGGCGCATCGCCACCCATATCTCCCGTACCGAGGATGAATACGGCATCCTTCTCAAGGATCTGCTGCTGTTCAGCGGTATTTCCCTGGGCCAGGTATCCGGTATGGTGGTTTCCTGCGTCGTGCCGCCGATGGTTGTCGCCCTCGAGGGGCTGGCGCGCAAGTACCTTGGGGTCAAACCCATGGTGATCGGTCCGGGAGTGAAAACCGGCATGCCCATCCAGTTGGAAAACCCCCGCGAGGTGGGAGCCGATCGCATTGTCAATGCGGTGGAGGCCTACGAAACCTGGCGTCAGGCACTCATCGTCATCGATTTCGGTACCGCCACCACCTTCGACTGCGTCTCTGCTCGCGGCGAGTATCTCGGCGGGGTGATCGCGCCCGGCCTGCAGATCTCCACCGAGGCCCTCTTTCAGCGGGCCTCCAAGCTGCCTCGGGTGGAACTTGTCCAGCCGCCGGCAGTGATCGGCAGGAACACCGTACAGAGCATGCAGTCAGGCATCGTCAATGGTTACATCTCCCTGGTCGAGGGCTTGGTTGCCCGTCTCGCCACCGAATTGGGCGATGACCCCAGGGTAATTGCCACCGGCGGTCTGGCGCCGCTCATCGGGCCGTTGACGGAGGCCATCCATGAGGTTGACGAACTGCTGACCCTCAAGGGGTTGGTGCGGCTCTACGAGATGAACCGGTGGGGCGAGCGGGGTGAGCGCCGGCGGTGAGATTCTCCTTGACATCGGCGTGATAGTTAGCTAACTAAATATTAGCTATAAACTGTATACCGTATGTTGTGTGCCATGAGACTTCAGGATTGCACCTATTTCCTTGCCAACCGTCTTACCCGGACCCTCAAACGGGCGTTCGACGCCCGTCTTGCCGGCCACGGTCTTACCGCCGCCACCTGGTGCGCGATGATGGCACTGGCCGAGAACGGGCCCCTGGGTCAGAAACGCCTGTCCGCCATCCTCGCTCTGGAACATCCCACCGTGACCCGTACCGTCGACCGGCTGGTGGAGAAGGGACTGGTCGAGCGCCGCAGCGATCCCGGCGACCGGCGCCAGGCCATCGTCGCGCTCACCGACGACGGCCTGGCGCTGCACGCCGGACTGGCGGAGATCGGCAGTTGCTTCATGCACTGGGTGACCCGTAACCAGGGTGTCGACGAGGTGCAGCAGTTCAAGCGTCTGCTGGTGGAACTGCACGATCAGGCGTGCGCCGAAATGGCCGGAAGCGGTGATGGGTGATGCCGGCACCGGATCCATCCCTGCGGGGACGTTGCAATGATATGCCGGATACTACGCTGAAGACGGAATCCTGGCGGCTGGCGGCCTATCGCGCCCTGGCCCGGCGGCTGAACCGCTTTTTCGAGCGGTTTGTCGCTCCCGGCTGCCGCGACTGCCGGCGGGTGCTGGCACGCCTGCCGGGTGGCGGCGACCGCCACCGGCTGGTTGCGGGGGTTTTCCCGGGGTGCTGCCACCGCGGCGCGGGGGATATCTTTCGTCTCGAGGGGGTGAAGGACGAAGCCGGCGGTGACGGCCGTTTGGCGCCGGTACTGGCGGCAGAGCTTCAGGCGGCACGGCAGCGGCATCTCGCCGCCATCGATCATCGGTCGCTGCCGCCCTACGAACTCGAGGAGCCGGAAAGCGGCCGCCGCATCAGCGGCGAGCACTGCTGCTACATGGGGCCGCGGGGTTGCGTGCTGGGGGAACTGAAGGGGCCGCTCTGTCTTAATTTCGTCTGTCCGCCGATCCGGGATGATTTGCTGGCGGCCGCCGGCGATGTCGAACTGGTGGGGCCGGAACATGATTTTCTCGGTATCTACCGGGTGATGGATGTCATCGGCCGGGGCCGCGAGGCGGCCGCTGAGGCGGCCTTGACGGCTCTGGGCGACCGCCTTGCGCGGTTGACCGATGCCTGCGAAAAAGGCCCGCCGTTCGGCGGCAAACGAGTGACGAGGAGGATTGTATCATGAACGATACCGCGTATGCCGCGGAGCGACAGCCCGATCCTGAAGAGGAGCAGGTGCTGGCCGTGATCGAGACGGAGATTCCCGCCCTGCCGCGTGACGAACATCAACTGATTCCCTCACTGCAGGGGATCCAGAACCGCCACGGTTACCTGCCTCGGGGCGGACTGGTAATGGTTGCCCGACACTTCGGCCTGCCGGCCAGCAAGGTGTACGGTGTGGCGACTTTCTACAACCAGTTCCGCTTCAATCCGCCCGGCCGGCATCCCATCAAGGTGTGTCTCGGCACCGCCTGCCATGTCCGCGGCGGTGATATCGTGCTGGAGAATTTCGAACGGAAGCTGGGTATCGTCGAGGGGGAAACCACCGCCGACCGTGAATTCAGCCTCGAACGGGTAGCCTGTGTCGGTTGCTGTGCCCTGGCGCCAGTGGTTCTTGTCGGGGAGAAGGTCGAGGCCCATGTTACCCCGAGCAAGGTCGAGGGGGTGGTGACCCAGGTTGAAATCGAGAACGAGATGGCGGTCCGGGCCGCGGAAAGGGAGGAGCAGTGCCATGGCAAGACCGACTGAACTGCTGGCATCTCTGGCCGCACCAGCCAGAAACGAGTGGGGAAAAATACGCCAACCGGAAAGGCCGCTGATTACCGTCGGCAACGCCACCTGCGGCCGCGCCGCGGGCTCCGGCGACACCATCGCCGGGTTTCGCGAGGCCCTGGCGGAGAAGGGCATCGGCGCCGACATCCGTACCGTGGGCTGCATGGGCCATTGCTACGCCGAGCCGCTGGTGACGATCCACTATCCCGGCTTTCCGCCGCTGCTCTATCAGAAGATCGGCGCCGGTGAGGCCCGGGTACTGGTGAACAGCTTCCTGGTTGCCGGCGAAGACCCCTGTTTCGAATACCTCATCGGCGCCCTGGAGCCCAACGATACCTTCCCCACCCTGATGGACTATCCCCGCTATCTCTATGAGAAGCGCCTGATCATGGAACACTGCGGGGTCATCGAACCCGGGAGTATCGACCAGTACCTCGCTGTGGGTGGCTACCGGGCGCTGGCACGGGCGCTGGAGCAGGGTGGTGAGCGGGTGGTTGAAGAGATTACGGCCGCGAAACTGCGCGGCCGCGGCGGTGCCGGTTTCCCCGCCGGGATCAAATGGGAGATCGCCCGCAACGCCGCCGGAACGCCGAAAACCGTTATCTGCAACGGTGACGAGGGCGATCCCGGCGCCTACATGGACCGCACCCTGATGGAGAGCAATCCGCACCAGGTGCTGGAGGGGCTGGCCATCGCTGCCCTGGCCATCGGCGCCGAGCGGGCGCTACTCTATATCCGCGCCGAGTATCCCCTGGCGGTGGAGATGGTCGAGAAGGCCATCACCGATGCCGGAGAACGCGGCCTGCTGGGCAAAAACATCCTCGACTCCGGCTTCGATCTCGAGGTCGAGGTGTTCAAGGGTTCCGGGGCCTTCGTCTGCGGTGAGGAGACCGCGCTCATCCAGTCACTGGAAGGGAAGCGGGGGATGCCCCAACACCGGCCGCCCTATCCGGCGGTGGTGGGGCTGGACGGCAACCCCACGGTGATCAATAACGTCAAGACCCTGTCCACCGTGCCGCTGATCATCAACCACGGCAGCGATTGGTTCAGGGGCATCGGTACCGAGGATACCCCCGGCACCGCCATCTTCTCGGTGGTCGGCGAGGTGGAATACCCGGGGTTGGTGGAGGTGCCCATGGGTACCACCCTGCGTCATCTTATCGACGAAATCTGTGGCGGCATTGCCGGCGGCCGCGAGTTTAAGGCGGTGCAGATCGGCGGACCTTCGGGCGGCTGTCTGCCGGCAAGCGAGTTGGACACTCCCATTGATTTCGACAGCCTGCGCCGCGCCGGGGCGATGATGGGCTCCGGCGGCATGGTGGTGATGAACGACTCCGCCTGCATGGTCGAGGTGTCGCGCTACTTCATCGATTTCACCCAGAAGGAGTCTTGCGGCAAGTGTACCTTCTGCCGCATTGGTACCCGCCATCTGCTGGACATCCTCACCGACCTGACCAAAGGGAGGGCGACGGAGGAGGATCTCGATGAACTCAAAGAACTTTCCGCCGGGATCATCAAAGGGTCGCTGTGCAGCCTCGGCAAGACGGCGCCCAACCCGGTGCTCACCACCATGCGCTTTTTTATGGACGAATACCTCGCCCATGTGCGTGAACGGCGCTGTCCGGCCTGTATGTGCCGGGAGCTGACCGCCTACTACATCGATCTCGAGGCCTGTGCCCGGGGCTGCGACGCCTGTGTCGCCTGCTGTCCGACGGAAGCCATCTTCACTACCAGCAACCGCAAGAAGGCCATCGACCAGGAAAAATGCGTCAAGTGCGGCGAGTGTGTCTACGCCTGTCCGCCGGAGTACGATGCCGTGCGCAAGGTTTCTCCGCCGTACCTGGTGCCCGATCAGGGTGTCGTGCCGCTGGGGAAGGACGAAGCGACGGAGGGAGGAGAGGACGATGCGTAACAAGGTGACCATGACCGTCGACGGTCTTGAGATCAGCGTACCGGCGGGTACCACGGTCCTCGATGCCTGTCTCGACAACGGGATCTACATTCCCAACCTCTGCCATCTGGACGGCATGGAGCATCCGCCGGCCTCCTGCCGTTTGTGCCTGGTGGAGGTGGACGGCATGAGGGGGCCGGTGACCTCCTGTACCCTGGCGGCGGTCGACGGCATGGTGGTCCACACCAACACCGACGAGGTGCGTGAGTTGCAGAAGCTGGCCTTCCGCATGTTGGTGAGCTGCAACCAGGGTAACTGCCGCGTCTGCATGGCCAACAAGCGCTGCGATCTCCAGCAGATCGCCAAATTTCTCCACCTGCCGCTCCGCACCAAGCAGATGCGCCACATCCCCAAGGATGTGCCGGAGGTGCTTACCGACCACCCCTGCATTGTCTACGAGCCCAACAAGTGTGTGCTCTGCGGCCGCTGCGTCTATGTCTGTGAACGTCGCGGCAATCCTTTCAGTCTGAGCTTCGCCAACCGCGGTTTCAACACCATTGTCACCTTCTTCGGCAGCGAGGCCGAGGGGGTTGAGGATGCCTGCCGCGATTGCCGTGCCTGCGTCGATATCTGTCCGGTGGGGGCGCTCTCCTTTGCCGACGAGCGCGAGCGTCACCTGCGGCTGGTGGAAGCGGGGAAAGGGCGGCGGAAGGCGGGCTGACGGCGGGTGGTTGTCGGTGGCACGTGGTAATCCCGCGGGGTGGTGCCGGGGTATGGTCCGCAGGGCGGCGCGGAGCCGGCCCAGGGACGGTGGCAACCGGACCGGGAGATGTTGGACAGGATGATGCCGCGCCGGCTACCGGCGCGGCGGCCGGCGCCGTGGAACTGGCCGGGGCTTGCGGCGGTTTATCGTGTGGCCGGGGACCGTCAGCCGCTGGTGGTGCCGGTATCCGCCGTGGCTGCGGGTTCCGGTTTCTTCTTCAGTTCGATGCCGTAGGTGTTGCGGGCGCAATCCGGGCAGATGCCGTGGGTGAAGTCCGCCTCCGAATGCTCCCGGACATAGGTCTCGATTTGTTGCCAGGCCCCGGAATCGGTGCGGATATGCTTGCAGACCGAGCAGATGGGGATAATCCCCCGGAGTGTTTTGATCTCCGCCAGGGCGGTTTCCAACTTGCCGATGAGCCGCTGGCGCCGCCGGTTTTCGAGCTGCAGGCGGCGTACCCACAGCAGGGTCGTGACGACAACAGCTCCCACCGCAAGAATCACCCACAGCAGCTGCCGGGCGTCCAGCCGGTGTTCATAGCGTATCGCAATCCAGTGCCGCAGGATCTCATTCTTTTCCAGCGGCGTCAGGGAGCGGACCGCCTTCTGCATGATTGTCAGCAGCCGCGGGTCGTCCTTGCGGACGCCGATGCGTAACAGGAAGTTGTAGGGGGTGTGCCCGGCGATCTTCAGGTTGGTCAGCCCCCGGCGCTGGATGGTGTCGGTGACCTCGATAAGCGAGCCGAGCATCACGTCCGCCTTCCCGGCGCTGATTATCTCCAGGGCGTCGGCGATGCTGGCGGCGTAGATGATCGGGATGTCGGGATGGGCGCGGTGCAGGATGTCTTCGATCCAGTAGCCCTTGACCACCGCCATGGGCGTACCTGCCAGGGCCTCGAGGCCGATGGCGTAGCGGGCGTTGGCGCGTGAAACCAGTACCGTCGGGCTGACCACCAGCGGGTCGGTGAAATTGAGGTATTCGGTGCGTTCGGGATTTTCGTTCAGCAGCGATACCAGGTCGCAACCGCCGGCGCGGGCGAGGTCGAGAGTTGCCTGCCATGAACCGGTGGGGATGACCTCGATGGGGATGCCGAGCCGCGTGGACAGCAGGTTGAAAAAATCGGCGGCGATACCTTCATGTTTTCCCGCCCGGTTCAGTCGTTCGTAGGGCAGCCAGTCGGGGTCGACGCACAGGGTCAGGCCCCCTTTTTCGTCCAGGTACCGCCGTTCCTCCGGGGAGATGATCCCGTTCTCCGTAGGCAACTGGACGGCGCCAGGTTGCCGGGCGGAATGTGCCGGGACCGGCGACAGTATCAGCAGGGAGAGCAGCAGCAACAGAATGAGCACGTCTGAACGGTGCATGAACCCCTTGCACGGGCGCGGGTTGGTTTGCCAAAAAGAGCCGGATGAAACCATGACCAGTGCCTGGTTGTCAATTGAAAATTCTTTTGCAGAGGCGGATAGCAGTTTGTTGTGAGCCACCGTTACCCTGCCGTAACCGGGCGGATGTCGTTGAAAGGGGCACCCACGCACGTGGTCCAAGATTGTGGAGTCCGATTGCCGTTTGGCAGCCGACTGAGCCACGACGTTAACGACGCAGCGGTAACCTGGGAGTTTTTGCGTAGACATTCGCGGTAGGTTGCGTGCTGACCCTTGGCGTCGACGCTCGTAATCTCGCGTGGCTCAAGGGCGCCCTGGTCGTTAGCCCGACCCAAAGAGTCAGGAGGAAATATATCATGGATCTTGTGGCGAGAATTTCCCAAGGACACCAAGCCACAGAAAAGGATTGGGGAGAACCAGTTGGAAAAGAGATCTGGTAAATCCCCAGGGTCAGCGCAGCATCGCCGGCAGCCACAGGCTGATGGTCGGGAAGCAGGTGACCAGCAGGATACTGAGTAGCAGGAGGAGCAGAAACGGCAGCACCGCGCGGCCGATATCCAGCAGGCCGCGGCCGGTGAGCCCCATGGCGACGAACAGGTTGAGGCCGAAGGGCGGGGTGAGAAAGCCGATCTCGATCACCATCACCATGATGATGCCGTAGTGGATCAGGTCGATGCCGTAGCGGTCGAGGCTGTCGGCCAGCAGCGGTGAAAGGATGAGCATCGCCGAGACGTTGTCCATCACCGAGCCCAGCGCGAGAAACAGCAGGTTGATCAGCAGCAGAAAGAGCCAGCGGTTATCGACCCAGCCGGTGAGCCAGGCCGCCAGGGCGGCGGGGATACCTTCGGCGGTCAGCAGCCAGACGAAGGTCATGGCGGCGGCAAGGATGAACAGCAGGGCCGCGGAAAGTACCGCCGCCGAGGCCAGGCAGCGGTTGAAACGGGCGAAGGTCAGTTCCCGGTAGCAAAGAAATTCCACCGCCACGGCGTAAACCACCGCTACCGCCGCGGCCTCCGTCGGCGTAAAGATGCCGCTGTAGATGCCGCCCAACACGATCAGCGGCAGCAGCATGCCCCAGATTCCCTCCCGCAACCGCCGGCCGAAGACCGACCAGGAAAATCCCCCCGCCTCGCGCCATTGGTGCCGCCGCGCCCGCGCCAGGATGTAGACCGTGAAGATGGCGCCCACCAGCAGGCCGGGGCCGATGCCGGCGAGGAACAGTTCGGCTACCGAGACGTTCATCACCAGGCAGTAGAGGATCATCGGGATCGACGGCGGGATTACCACCCCGAGTGAGCCGGCCGAGGTGATGAGGCCGACGGCAAAGTCGTCGTCATAGCCTGCCCGGCGGAGGGCGGGAATCATGATGCTGCCGATGGCGATGACCGTGGCCGGGCTCGAACCGGAAAGGGCGGCGAAGAAGATGCAGGCCAGGAGGCCGGCGATGGCCAGGCCGCCGGGCACCCGCCCCACGAGATAGCGGATCACCGCCACCAGCCGATCGGCCATGGCGCCCTCGGTCATGATCTGGCTGGCAAGGATAAAGAATGGTACCGCCAGGAGGACGAAGTTGTCCAGGGCGTTGAAGAGCTGCTGCGGCAAGACCAGCAGCGGCGTCCAGGTGAAACGGTGCAGGGCGATGCCGGTCACCGCCAGGAGAATGGCGGCGATGGGCACCCCGATTAGCAGGAGAACGGTGAAGACGATGGCGATGACGGCGATCATCGGCGGCTCACTGCGGCTGGCTTCGTCACGACTCCATCTCTTCCGTTGGGTGGCAAACCGGGTTCAATCGAGGTATTTCCGTGGGCCTCGTTTCGCGGTCGGGAAACGCCGCGCATCTGGCGTAAGGGCACGGGGAAGCCGTACCCTTACGGCTGCCATCGGGGTTTGGTTGCGCGATCCGGTGTGGGTTCGTCCGGTGCGTTCCGCGGCCGGATGACGGCCAGCAGGCTGCGCAGGGTCATCACCAGGGCGAACAGGGGGATGACGGCGTAGGGCAGGGCCATGGGCAGACTGAGCGCCGGCGAGGTGGAACCGAAGCGGTTGAGCTGGAGTACCTGCATGGTGCCGTAACCGCAGACGGTGGCGTAGACTGCGGCGCACACCAGGTTGACGACAGCGTCGAGGATGCGGGCCCAGAATGGGCTTGCCAGCCGCCGCAGGGCGTCCATGGAGAAATGGGCGCCGGTGCGCACGCCGATGGCGGCGCCCATGAGGGTCAGCAGGACGCAGAGGTAACGGCTGATCTCCTCACCCCAGGAAAATCCGGTGTGGAAGGCGTAGCGCAGCACCACCTGGATGAAGGCGAGGACGGCGAGACCCAGGAGCAGCCAGCCCAGTGCCAGCTCTTCGAACGCCGCCAGCCGTCGAACTACCCTCCCGAAATTCATTCCTTCATGCCCTTTCCCTTGGCAGTGTCTGGCATGCTGTGTGCGAAACGATTCCCAACAGCGCTACTTTCCGTACTCTGCTCGCCAGCACATGCGACGAAATGCGAGCTGAATCGCACCTCACCCTTCCCGCTCCCTGTTTCCTGAATTCCGCTTTCTGAATTCTGATTCTTGAATGCTTGATTTTCACTCAAACTTTTGTACCTGATTCACCACCTGGTCGAAAATGCCGGCGCCGATTTTGTCGCGATATTTCGTGTAGACCGGTTCCATCGCATCGCGGAAGGCCTGCCGCTCGTTTGGGGTCAGCTCCACGTAGTCGATGTTGTGGGCGCGGAAATGGGCCGGCACGCTTTCGTCGGTGCGGGGCAGCTGCAACTCGCCCTGGCGGTTGGCGGCGCGGTTGACGATCTGGGCCTCGTAGGCGGCCTCGCGGAAAATCTGCTGTGTTGCGGCGTCCAGGCGGTTCCAGAAATCCCGGTTGATGACCAACACGCAGGCGGTGAGGATGTGGTGGCTTTTGGTGACATAGCGGTTGACCTCGGTGAACTTCATCAGCACGGAGGTGAACAGGGGGTTGTCCTGACCGTCGATGACCCCCTGTTCGAGGGCGTTGTAGACCTCGGGGAAGGGCATCGGTACCGGGTGTGCCCCCAGCTCGCGGAAGGCCTGGTATTACCTGCGGGTGGTGCCGCTGGACTCCGAACCACCGGTCCGGGTGATCCTCAGTCACGAGAATATTACCCCGCTGCTGCTTGCCAAAGAGGAATTACATTACCGCACGGTGCAGCTCGAGGAACGCAACACAGCGCTGAAGGTACTGCTCGAACAGCGCCAGCGGGATCGCGGTGAACTGGAGGAATCCCTGGTGCGCAACCTGCACCGGGAGGTGATGCCGCTGATCGACATGATCCGCGGGCGGGTGTCCGAGGGCGGGGAAGAGGCGGAACTGGTGGCGCTCCTGCGCCGCCGGCTGGAGGATATTCTCGACCCCCTGTTGCCGCGCCTGGAACTGGCCGGTGTCATTCTCACGGCGCGGGAGGCACACATCGCCGGCCTTGTGTGTGACGGCCGGACCACCAAGGAGATTGCCGGCCTGCTCCGCCTGTCGCCGGAAACGGTGCAGTTTCACCGTAAAAACATCCGCCGCAAGCTCGGTCTTACCAATCGTGCCGGTTCCCTACGCGATTTCCTCCTGCGGCAGGCAAAGCGGTAGGTTATGCCCCCCGGATTACCCCCGTTCTTCCCCGGTTGTTTTTTGCGATTCTTCTGTTATAGTTCGTCATGAAGGATGGGTTTGCTGCGGGCGGTATGGTGGACGTTGCCGGTTGCTACCGCCTGAATAGTCGTGAGCCGGGCATTGGCGGACACGATGAAACGTCGGCGCCTGGCGGTTGTGCCGTATCTCCGGGCCGCCGTTGAAATGACGATGGCAAAGAAAGCGATAACGACAACGACGGGAGGTGTATCATGGCATCGGTATGCAGTTTCTCACCCATGAACGCGGACAAGGTAGAGGTGCTGAAAAAGCTTGAACAGGAACTGGGGGCCACGGTGCTGGCGTTCTCCTGCAATGACATGGCCACGGCCAGCCTGAGTGACGTGCAATTGGCCCGCCTGCAGGCGGCGGAGAAAGAACTGGGGGTGTCCCTGGTGGCGGTCAACGCCTGAAAGGACCGGATCTGCCACCGCTACGTCCTCGAGGCCAAACTGGCGCCCAATGTCTGGGAGCCGGTAAGCCGGGTGTACCGGAACGCCGGTCCGGCGGAATTTGCTTCCGAGGATGATGCCCGGCAGGCGAAAGTACGGCTCAAGTCGCGATTCGGCAGCGGCCGTGATCCGGGTGGCCCCAAACGGCCGGTCAGGATCCGCCGGGCCGCCGGAAAGGATGGGTGACGGGCAGATCATGCGGCGGTAAAGGATGCTTCCGGCACCGATTCGCCAAACAAGGTATGCAGCGTGGAAGTGACAATGGGGGGCAGCCCGTGAGCCGCTCCCCTCCTGTTGGTATGCCGACGTATCTCGGTTCCTTACCTCGCCATCAATTTTCAGGTGGTTACCACCAGCGGCAGCGGCTGCCGGCGGCGGACGTCGAATATCCCGCGGTCGGTGAGGCGGATGAAGGGCAGACCGGTGAACGACAGGGTCTGGTAGTGGAAGAAGGGGTTGTCGAGTTCCGATCCCAGTTCCGCGAGGGCGGCGACAATCAGGTGTTCCCGCGCCTCGATCTCCTCGATGGCCAGGTCGCCAAGTACCCCGCCCACGGGCAGCGGCAGTTCAGCCAGCACCCGTGTACCCCGGACCACGACAATGCCGCCGCCCAGTTCGATGAGGCGATTCACCGCGGTCGCCATTTCCGCTTCGGTGGCGCCGTAGACCGTGGGCTGATAGGCCTCCCAGTTAAGGGTCGAGGCCACCGCACCACGACATATGCCGGTGCCGGCAAGAAAACCGCGGCCCATGTGCGGTTCGCCGTAACGGTTGATGACGGCGTATTTCAGGATGGAACGCTTTCCGTCGGGCAGGATGTTGCCCTCTTGTACCGGCAGTTCGACGATCTCCTCGAAGGTGACCATACTGCCGATTTCGGGGCGCACGGCGCGTACCTTCACCCGGGTGCCGCGGCCGTCGTTGTAACGGAAATCATCGGCGGTAAATGGTTTGAGACGCAGGCTTTCCCGCGCCGCAGCGGGATAGTCCCAGGCCCGCACCGGCCGCGTCAGCCGGCCGTGTTTTGCCGCCAGGCGTCCGCCGGTGATGACGTGGGAGGGCAGAAAGTCATCAAAGGACGGGACGATCTGGATGTCCGCCCGCCGCGCCGGGGCGATGGCGCCGCGGTCGTGGAGATTGAAGGCCTCGGCGGCGTTGATGGTCAGCATGCGGACGGTGGTGACGGTGTCGAATCCGAGCCGGTGTGCCTTGGCGGCGAGGCGGTCCAGATGCCCCTCGTGCAGCAGCAGCGAAGAGGTGACACCGTCGGTGGACAGGGAGACGCGGCGGAAGTCGTCCAGCAGGTGGCGGATCGGCGCCACCCCTTCCAGATCCCGGCGGATACTGCCCTCGCGGATCATCACCTGGAGGCCGAGACGCAGGCGTTCCATCGCCTCCTCGGCGGTTATGGGCTCGTGGCACGAGGCGATGCCGGCGGCGGTGAAGGCCTGGAGCTTGAGGCCGCGGGCGCCGGCGGAATGTCCCTGGACCGGTTTACCCAGGGCCCGCGCCCGGGCGATAAGGTTAAGGGTGTCGTCGTCGGGGTCGATGATCCGCGGCCAGTAGGCTTCGCCGATGCCGACGATGAGCGGGTGCTCCAGCAGGGTGGCGAATTCCTCGACCGTCGAGCGGCAGAAGCTTTCCAGCTCGGGGTAGGGCGGCGAGAAGCAGGGCGCGGTGGCAAAGATGGACATTGACTTCAGTGCCGCGGCCTCGTCGAGGAACCAGCGTACGCCGGCAGTGCCGAGGGTGCTGCCCAGCTCGGTGACCTCGGTGACCACGGTGGTGGTGCCGCGGGGCACCACCAGGCGGGCGAAATCGTGCAACCGGAAGACATTGGCGATGTGGGTGTGGGTTTCGACGTAGCCCGGCAGCAGGAAGGCGCCCCCGGCGTCGATGACGGTGGTGTGCGGGCCGCGGGCCCGGGGCGGTACCGGGCCGACGGCGGCGACGAGTTCCCCGGCGATGCTCACCGTAGTGTCCGGCTGCATCTCGCCGGTGAAGACGTTGACCAGGGTGGCGTTTTCGATCAGGACATCGGCGGCGCGCCGCCCGGCGGCGACGTCGATGGCGGCCCGCAGGGCGGCGGCATTTTCAGTGGCATGCATCATGGGTTCCGTCCATCGACCTCCCGGCATCCGATTCCCGGCCCCGGCGCCTGACTCCCGCCGGAATGGTCTGCCGGAATGGTCTGCCGGAATGGTCTGATTGAAACGTAGCCGTCAGTCATGAAAAAGATTTTCGTTCAGCTTCCGGTAGGCAGTCGCCTGGGCGGTGGCGATGAGGTCGCCGCCACCGGTCCGGACTTCAAGGAAGTAGGTGGCGACCCGCGGCCCGATGGAGATCTCCCGGCCGGTGGCGCGGAGGGTGTCGCCCACCCTCGGCGCCCGGACATAGGATATGCCGACGTTGAGCGCCACCGCCAGGGTGCCGTGGGTGTTGCAGGCGAGCTGGAAGGCCTCGTCGGCGAGGGAGAAGATGGCGCCGCCGTGGATCATGCCGAAAAGGTTGGTCATCTCGGCGCTGGCGGTCATTTCCACCGCGGCATACCCCGGGCGGCACTCGACCACGGTGATGCCCAGGCCGCGGGCGTAGTTTTCGCGCTCCACCGCCGATTGCGCCCGGGCGGTGAGGGCAGTGTCGCTTCCGGGCGTCAGTGCCGCCGTTACCGTCGCGGTCGAAGCGGACGCTCCATGATCACGGCTCATAATGGTACTCCCCGGCGATCCGCCAGCGTTCGACCAGCCTAGCACCGTATTCCATGCGGAAGATGTTCATGACCTGCGCGAAGGGCAGATCGTCGTAGACGCCGCGGTCGGCATCGTATTCGATGTAGGGCTTGCCGTCCAGGGTGGCGGCCGGCAGCAGGGCATCGCGGCGGCCGTCGAAGGCCACCGGTTCGACGCCGATGCGTTCGCACATCTCGCGGTCGAAGGTCGGGGCGGCCTTGAGCCAGCGGTCGCCGGGCATGAGTTCGACGTAGCTGTGGCAGATAAAGCGGTTGGTCTGCATCAACGCGGTCAGTTTTCCCGGTACCTGGTGGTTGATGATGTCCACCAGGTGGAGCCGTGCCGGGATGCCGGCGGCGCGGTACAGGGCGGCCAGCAGCACCGCCTTCTGGATGCAGTAGCCCCGTTCGTGGCCGAGGATTGCCGAAGCGCGGTAGTCTTCGGGATGCTCGGAGAAGGTATAGGGGTTGTAACGGATGGCGTCACGGACGAAGTGAAACAGCCTTACCGCGGCTGCCGGCGGCGTCGCATCGCCGGCCAGGCGCCGGGCCGCGGCGGTGATCGCCGGGTGGCCGCTGTCGATAAAGATGCCCGGTTCCCGGCAGGCGTCGGGATCGGCGGGGATGGTTCCGTGGGACTGCATGATGTTGACCTCCCTTGCTCGTGGCTGGAATTCGTTTATATCGGCATGCCGCCGGGCCTGTCAAGCAGGATGGAACCGTTTTTCGGGCCGCGAACCCGATCTGCGGCCAAGTCTGCCATTTCGGTGTATTTTGGCGGCGGCGGCTTTTTTATCAATTTTCCCTTGACAAAGTACCCCGGGGGATTTAACCTTCAACCTTTCTCCGGTGCGGGCCCATAGCTCAGCTGGAAGAGCCACCGGCTCATAACCGGTAGGTCCCTGGTTCGAACCCAGGTGGGCCCATACACAACGTCAGGTCAGTTGTTCGTGTAATGATGCGTATGCTATTGATGCGGGAGGCAGCCGCCGCTGCCGAAGTGATTGGACATCTCCAGAGACGGAACGCCGGTGCACCCTATGCGGGGTGCTTTTTTTGTGCCCTGATCGTAGTGCGCGGGGAGGCGCGGGGGAAATGCCGGTGATCAGCCATGCCGATGTCATCCGTTTTCTCGAGGAGCTGATGCCCTTGGATCTGTGTGAGTCGTGGGACAACAGCGGCCTGCAGATCGGTTCCGGGCGGCGCGAGCTGACCGGTGTTCTGCTCTGCCTCGATGTTACTCCGGCGGTACTCGACCGGGCGCGGCAGGCGGGGGCCAGCTTCATCTTCGCGCATCACCCGCTGCTGTTCAGGCCGTTGAAGTCGGTGTCTACCGACCGCTATCCCGGCAATGTACTGGCCGCGGCCGTGGCCGCCGACCTGACCGTCTACGCCGCCCACACCAATCTCGACCTGGTTCCCGGCGGGGTCAACGACGCCCTGGCCGATGCCCTCGGCCTGGTGAATACCCGGGTGTTGCAGCGGACGCGGGCGGTGGAAAGCTTCAAGCTGGTGACCTTCGTGCCGCCGGATCACCTCGACGAGGTGTCCGACGCCCTGTTCACCGCCGGCGCCGGGGTGATCGACAGCTATTCCCGCTGTTCCTTTTCCACGCCCGGCATCGGAACCTTCTTTCCTGCCGCCGATGCCGCACCGTTCATTGGTGCGGCCGGTGAAGCCAACGAGGAGGAGGAGATGCGTCTCGAGCTGGTGGTGGACGAATACCAGGTGGAGGACGTGCTGCAGGCGCTCCACCGGACCCATCCCTATGAAACCCCGGCCTACGATCTGCTGCCGCGGGCCAATCGCGACCGCTTCGTCGGTTTCGGTCGGGTGGGGGAGGTGCCCGGCACGCTGACGCCGGCGGCGCTCGTCGATCTGGTGAAGGAGCGTCTGGGGGTTGATAGCGTGCGCCTGATCGGGATGCCCGCCGGCGCCGGGAACGGCGATGAGGGCGCCGCCGCACGCTCGTGGAAGGCGGCGGTCTGCGGCGGCAGCGGCTTCGGCTTCTACGGTGACGCCCTGCGGTCGGGGGTCGATGTCTATATCACCGGCGACGTGAAATATCACGAGGCCCGCGAGGCGGAACTGGCCGGGCTGCCGGTGATCGATGCCGGCCATTTCGCCACCGAGCGTCCGGTGTTGCCGGTCATGGCGGAGGAGTTTCGCCGCTTTTTGAAACGCAACGATGCCGACGGCCTGCCGGTGATCTGCGACGAGCATGAAGCGGACCCCTGGCTCTGCCGCTAGCATGGAGGCGGTTGCAACCGTCTTCCAACGCCGGCGGCCGGTGGCGCGGGTTCAATAAATACTGCGGTGGCGGCGGTCGCGAGGCCGATCGTCCGGGGAGGAAGTCTTGAAGGAACAGATGAAGCAGCTTTGGCGGTTGCAGGAGGTGGACCATGCCCTTGCCGATCTGGAGGGGCGGTTGTCCGGCTACGACGACCGGATCGCGGCGATGACCCGCGAGGCGGACGATACTGGGGCGCGCATTGCGGCGTTGCGGGATGAACTGGCCGGGCGGGAGCACGAGCGGGAAAAATTCCAGCGTGATGTGGATCGCCACCGGCGGATGATCCGCCAGGCGAAGGAGAAGTTGACCCACATCAAGAACAACAAGGAGTATTTCGCCGCCGCCAAGGAGATCGAGTACAACGAGAAGGATGTCAAGGAGATCGAGTCCAATCTGCTGCAGTTGATGGAGGTGGTGGAAGGGCTTGAGGCGGAGCTCAAGGAGCTGACGGCGAAGATCGACGCGCAGCACGGGGAGATCGACCGCTGCCGGGCGGAGTACGCCGAACGCTCGCGGCTGGTGGACACCGAACTGGCCGTCTGCCGCAAGCGCCGCGAGGAGCTGGTGGAGCATGTCGACCGCCGTATCCTGCGCCGCTATGATCGGGTGCGAACCCGCTTCATCGATGCCGTGGTCAAGGTGGAGAACGAGGCCTGCGGCGGCTGCCACGTGAGCGTTCCGCCCCAGGTCTATATCAACCTGCTCAAGGGCGAGGAGTTCATGGACTGCCCCAATTGCATGCGGATCATCTTCCACGACGCCGGGGAAGAGGCCGTCACCGCTGCCGCCGATGCCGATGCCGAAAAAGCCGTTGCCGGTAACGGTTGAGGAGGTGCTGGCGACCCTTGTCGCCTGCCGCAGTTTCCGTCGCACTGCGGCGGCCTACCCGGAGCTGGGCGCCGACGGTGTCGCCCGGTTGCTGGCCACGTTGTTGCCGGGAGGAGCGGCGGCAACGCCGCCGGCCGGTCGTCAAGCCGGGGCAACGGCACATCGGTCGGAATCCGCCGCCGTGACGGCAAACGCCGTAACGGTAACGGCACCGGCCGCTTCTCCATCCGCTGAAAAGCAGCGGTCGTCAGGTTTCGCCGCCGGCGGGAGGGATCCGTCGGTATCCACCGCCGCCGGCAGCGCGGAAGATGATCGCCATCGGGATGCCGCCGGCTTTCCGGAGGTGGTGCCCGCACGGGTGCTGCTCTACAGCGACGGCGCCTCGCGCGGCAATCCGGGGCCCGGCGGCGCCGGGTTCGCCCTTTGCGCCGAGGACGGCACGGCGCTCTACGAGGGTACCCGCTTTCTCGGTACCTGTACCAACAACGAGGCCGAGTACGAGGCCCTCATCGCCGGTCTGGAAACCGCCCGCCGGATGGGGATTGCCACGGTCGAGGTGCGGGCCGACTCCCAGCTCATCATCCGCCAGCTCACCGGTCAGTACCAGGTGAAGCACCCGCGTCTGAAGCCCCTGTATGCCCGGGCCTGCCGGGCGGCGGCCGGTTTCAAGCGGGTTACCTATCGCTACGTGCCGCGGGAGGAAAACCGGCTGGCCGACGCGCTGGCCAACCGCGCCATCGACGAGGCGGAATGATGGTGGGATGTGATGTGTTGCCTTTTGCCGGGCGGCGGACTATAATGCTTCATGGAGTGGGCCGGATGGCCGCCGGCGCCGTTTCGGCGTCGGAGGAAAGTCCGAACACCAGAGGGCAGGGTGCTTCGTAACGCGAAGTCCCGGCGACGGGCAGGAAAGTGCCACAGAAAACAGACCGCCCCGGCGTTATGCCGGGGTAAGGGTGAAACGGTGAGGTAAGAGCTCACCAGCGTCGGTGGTGACATCGGCGGCTCGGCAAACCCCACCCGGTGCAAGATCAAATAGGCTCCGCCGCCCTTCGGGGCTCCGGGCGGCCCGTCCGGTGGCGTCAGCCGGCAGGAGCGGGTAGATCGCTGGAGGCCGCGGGTGACCGCGGTCGTAGATGAATGGCCATCGCCCTCCTGCGGGAGGGAACAGAATTCGGCTTACAGGCCCACTCCATTTTTTTGCCATGACACCACTCCAGGGGCTGGGAAAACTGCTTGTCATCGCCGGCATCGGCATCGCCGCTGTCGGCGTCCTGCTGTTGCTGGCCGGCAAGATCCCCTTCCTCGGCCGTTTGCCGGGGGACATCTATATCAAAAAGGACAACTACACCGTTTACTTCCCCATGGTCACCTGCCTGGTGATCAGCCTGGTGATTTCCCTCCTGCTGGCCATCTTCCGGCGCTAGCCGTTCCTGTTGCCCTATTGCGGTGGCGATAATACTTCCATTATAATGTAAAAAAATTCCTCTCTTTTTGCGATCCACCTCCGGTAGTGCCTGAAAAATTTAGTATGACTTGTTAAATCTTTGAAATTCTACGATTATTACCCTGTCTCAGGAATCCTGGGGTGAATGGCACGGGCGTTGCATAATAAGTGCGGTAAGGCAAGCATCGAAATGTCTTGTGAGAAGGGGATGACCCACAGCACTATTTTGCCGCATCGGCGGTAATGCAATCGACGGCGAGAAGCCCGAAGGAGAAGGACAATGAAAAAGGCGATGCAAACGATAACGGCAAAGACCCTGATCACCGCGCTTGCCCTGGCGGCGGTGCTGGTGCTGGCCGGGGCCCTGCCGGCGCTGGCGGGGTACGCCTTTGTCGGCGATTTTTGTGATGGGAATCCTTTTAGCGATTCGTCATCAACGTATCGATATGAGGGCACCGGTACAGACAAGGGGCTTTACGTAAACGCTGTTAAGATTCCCGAGTTCGAAAAGTTTGAGCAGGATCCGGCATCTTCCCCTCTTGAAGGGTCATCTGCGTGGCACGATAACTGGTATGATACCGAGGGGACCGGTTCGACATTTATCACTGACGCTACAACGTCCGGTACGTGGGTAGCCGCGGGGTATGCTGTTGACTATTTTATTGTCAAGAGTGGCAGCTGCGGCGCAGGTTGCGGTGGTTATACAGCCTTATATGCCTGGGACGGGGCAGGGGTCCAGGATTCAGCGACTTTCTCCATCCCGTCCACCGCCGGTTCGTGCGCGATTTCCCACGTTTCCCTCTATGGCACCCCCGTTCCCGTTCCCGGTGCCGGTCTGCTGCTGGGCACTGGCCTCTTCGGCCTCGTGGGGGTGGTGCGCCGGCGTGCGGCGCGCTCCTGAAAGTAAGCCAGGGCGGGATCGCGTCTGCCGCCACGTTCCGGCTGAACCGCCAATGAACCGACCGTTTCGTCAAGGGCGGGGCCCTGTGCCCCGCCTTTATTGTGCCTGCTGTTTGAGGCGGACGTTTCGCGGCATGCGGAGTCCTACGGAAATTATCGTTATTGGTTTTTCCTTGACACTTGATAGCGAGCAACTTAGTGATTTGATCGTCGGTTGTGGCGGCATGGAGTTGCCTGAGAATGTTCGGGAGGACGGCCTTTCACCACTCTGGGGGCCGTTGCATGTCGAAAAGATCATCGCTTCCGGTAGCGCTCCTCCTCGCTGAAGATGCAGCCGCAGTACTGCTGGCGGTACATCCCCCGCCGGCGTGATGCCTCGATTCCCGCCTTCCAGCCGCTCCGGAAATCCTCGTAGTAGAACGGCACGCCCCGCTCCCGGCCCACGCTTTCGCCGATCTCGCGGATCAGCTCGTGGCGCTGGAACTTGCTGTAGAGCAGGGTGGTGGTGAAGGCGTCGAACCTGCCCCGGCGGGCGATGGTGGCGGCGCATTGCAGGCGGTCGTGATAGCACCACGAACAGCGGTTCGCCTCGCGGTAGACCACCGCCCGGAGAAACTCGCCGAGGCGGTAGTTCTGGTCGAGGATCAGCGGCAGGTCTTCCTCGGCGGCGAAGGTTTGCAGGGTGTCCAGCCGCCGGCGCCACTCGGTATACGGGTGGATGTGGTTGGCGCTGAAGCCGTGCACCGTGTGTCCCGCCGCCCGCAGGGATGACAACGGGTGGATGGTGCACGGACCGCAGCAACAATGCAGGAGAATCTTCACGGTTACGAATCCTTTGTCACTTCCGGGGCGACGGCGGCGATGATTTCGTCTACCGCCGGCAACGCCACCCCGATGGCCGCCAGTTCCGCCACGCCGCGGTCGTAGATGCCTGACAGCGCCGCCGGCGGCACCGCCAGCCGGTAGTCCCGTTCGCTGGCCTCGTAGATGGTCGCCCGCGGGCAGTTGGGAAAATTGCAGCCGCAGATCACCAGGGTGGTGACCCGCAGCCCGTGCAGCAGGGGCTCCAGGCCGGTGCGGTAGAAGGCCCCCCAACGCGGCTTGTAGACCAGCCATTCATGTTTGGCGATATGCTGCGGTTCACCCCGCAACAGCAGATCCGGATCCATCGGCGCACCGTCCGGCGGCAGCAGGTCGGCCACCACGTCGGCCCCCGGGGTGCCGGGGCGCACCAGGGAGACGCCGCCGGCCAGCAGTTGCCGCCGGCAGGCGTCGGCATCCTCGCCGTCGGCGCGATACAGCCGGACAATGTGGATGATCGGCCGCCCGGCATGGCGGAAACCGGCTGCCAGCCGGGCCATTTCCGGCACCTTTTCAAGTGTTCCGGGGATCTCCGCCGGGGCGCCGGACAGGGTGAAATCGTTCTGCACATCGACGGTCAGCAGGGCGGCGTGTTCCCACTCGGGGGCGGTGTGGCTGTCGGTCATTGCCGTCCTTTTTGCCGGTTGCGTTATAACACCGTTCGGGTGTATAGATGGCAGTTCATGCCGGCGGCGGCCCGCGCCGGCGGCCGGGAGCTGGATGGGTAAACCATCCGGGTGAAAAACCTGCTGAACGATCAGGATGGATGGATGTCATGGTAGCGCAGAAAGCGCGAAAAAGGAAGAGGGGAACTCTCGTGAAACCGATCATGAAATATTTTTCCACCCTGCGGCACCCCCTCCCGGCGGTGGTCGCGGCGCTGCTGATCCTCCTGCTGCCGGCATTGGCGCCGCGGCCCGCCGCCGCCGCGCCGCCGGCCGAAGGCCCGCCGCCGCGGGTGGTGGTGGAGCGCATCGCCGTACGGGATGTCTCGCCGGCAAACGAGTATGTCGGCCACGTCGAGGCGATCCAGGCGGTGGATCTCCGCGCCCGGGTCGAGGGTTTCCTGGAACAGGTATGCTTCGAGGAAGGGGATTACGTTCGCGCCGGTCAGGTGCTCTACGTCATCGAACAGGCGCCCTACCGCGCCCGACTGGCCGCCGCCAGGGCACAGATGGCGGAGGCCCGGGCGGAGGTGGTGCGTGCCGGCCAGCACCTCGAGCGGTTGCGCGCCGCCCGGCCGGAGAGCATCCCGGCCACCGACATGGACAATGCCGAGGCGGCGGTATACATGGCCGAGGCCCGGCTCGCCGAAGCCGAGGCCCGGCGTGATCTCGCCGAACTGGACTACAGCTACACCACCATCACCGCGCCCATCGCCGGGCGCCTCGGGCGCACCGCCTACACCCTGGGCAATCTTGTCGGTCCGGACTCCGGGCCGCTGGCGCGCATCGTCCAGGTGGACCCGATCCGCGTCGTCTATGCCGTCAGCGAGAACGATCTCGATGTCGTCATGACCGCCCTCGAGGATGCCGCCCGCGGCCTTTCTAGTCGTCTGCTGGCGCCCGAGCTGCGGCTGGCCGGCGGCCGGCTGGTGGCGGCCGGCCGGGTGTCCTTCGTCGATAATTGCATCGATCCGGACACCGGTACCATCGCCGTGCGGGCCGAATTCGCCAACGGCGACGGCCGCCTCATTCCCGGTCAGTATGTTACCGCGGTGGTGCGGAGCAGCACCCCCCGGGTACTGCCCCTGGTGCCCCAGGCGGCGGTGATCATCGACAAGGCCGGCAGCAAGGTGATGGTGGTCGATGAAAACAACATCGTGACGCCGCGGCCGGTGATCCTGGGCCCGGCCCAGGGTTATTTCTGGGTGGTGGAATCGGGGCTGGCAGCCGGCGATCTGGTCATCGTCCAGGGTCTGCAGAAGGTCCGGCCCGGTATCCGGGTGGAACCGGAGATACGTGAAAGTCTTGTTGGGGGAACCCGGGCGGGGGAAAACCGGGCCGGCGGGGAAGGCCGGGTGAGCGGCCAATGATCTCGAAAATCTTCATCGCCCGGCCGCGGCTGGCGGCGGTGGTCTCCATCGTCATCACCATCGCCGGACTCATCGCCATGTTCAATATCCCGGTGGCTCCCTATCCGCCGATCACGCCGCCGGAGATCCGCGTTTCCGCTTTCTATCCCGGCGCCAGCGCCCAGGTGCTGGCGGATACCGTGGCCGCACCAATCGAAAAGGAGGTCAACGGCGTCGACAACATGCTCTACATGACCTCGAGTTGTTCCGACTCCGGTTCCTATTCCCTGAGCGTCACCTTCGCGGTGGGCACCGATCCCGACATCGACCAGGTGAACCTCCAGAACCGCGTCCAGCTGGCGGTGCCGAAACTCCCCGCCGAGGTGGTGGACCAGGGTATCGACGTGCGTAAACGCTCGTCCGACATGATGGCCGCGATCAGCTTCTATTCGCCCAACAAGACGCGGGACATGCTCTTTCTCAGCAACTATGTCGACCGCAACGTCCGCGACGCCCTGGTGCGCATCGGCGGTGTCAGTGACGTCTTCATCTTCGGCGAGAAGGAGTACAGCATCCGCGTCTGGATGGATCCCCAGCGTCTCATCGCCCTGGGGTTGGCTCCCGAGGACGTCATTGCCGCCATCCGCCGGCAGAACATCCAGGCGGCGGTGGGCAGCATCGGCCGCGAGCCGGTGGCCGCCGGCCAGCAGGTGCAGTATACCCTGCGTGCCCGCGGCCGGCTGACGGAGGTGGATGAGTTCCGCGATATCGTCATCACCTCCAGTACCGACGGTGGCCTGGTGCGGGTGCGCGACGTCGCCGAGGTGGAACTGGCGGCGAAGGACTACGGCCATCAGTCCAATCTCAACGGCACTCCCGCGGCGACCATCGCCATCTACCGTTCGACCGGCGCCAATGCCCTGAACACCATGGAAGAGGTGAAGGCGGAGCTGGAACATCTCGCCGAGCGCATGCCCGACGATATCGAATACCAGACCATCCTCGATACCACCGAATACGTCAAGGCGGCGATCGAGGAAATCGTCATGACCCTGTTTCTGACCGCCTTCCTCGTCATCCTGGTGGTCTATCTCTTCCTCCAGGATCTGCGCGCCACGATGGTGCCGGCGGTGGCCATCCCGGTCTCCCTCATCGGTACCTTCGCGGTACTCCTGGCCCTGGGCTACAATGCCAACACCATCTCGCTCTTCGCCCTGATAATGGCCATCGGCGTGGTTGTGGACGATGCCATCATTGTCGTCGAGAACGTCTACCGGGTGATGGAAGAGGAACACCTGAACGCTCCTGATGCCGCCGTCCGCGCCATGGAACAGGTCACCGGGCCGATCATCGCCACCACCCTGGTGCTGTTCGCCATCTTCGTGCCGGTGGCCTTCATGCCCGGCATCACCGGTCAGCTTTACAAGCAGTTCGCCGTTACCATTTGTACCTCGGTGTTTATCTCCGCCGTTTGTGCTCTGACCCTCAGTCCGGTGATGTGCGCCACTGTACTGAAGCCCCCGAAAACCGTGCGCCGCGGTCCCCTGGCATGGTTCAACCGGGCACTGGACGGCTCCCGGCGGGGCTATGTTGCCGGTTCCGGCTGGCTGGTCCGGCATGTCACGGTGGTGGTGCTGCTCTTCGCCGCTACCCTCGGCGGTACCTGGTACCTGTTCAAAACTCGGCCCACCAGCTTTCTGCCGCCCGAGGATCTGGGCTATTATTTCATCAACATCCAGCTTCCCGAGGCCGCTTCGCTGGAGCGTACCGAAACGATTGTTCAGCACGTTGCCCGGGAGGTGGCGAAGATCGACGGCGTGCGCGATTACATCGGCGTCAGCGGCTTCAGCCTGCT
This sequence comes from Candidatus Anaeroferrophillacea bacterium, assembly GCA_016933675.1. Classification (GTDB taxonomy): domain Bacteria; phylum Desulfobacterota; class Anaeroferrophillalia; order Anaeroferrophillales; family Anaeroferrophillaceae; genus JAFGAM01. The sequence continues at coordinate 23,057 of JAFGAM010000083.1, read as the reverse complement.
GAGCGGTGACGGCGACAACGTTGGTCTCGGGGTGGTGATTCTCTCGCCGTGGAACCAGCGCAAATTGCCCGGGCAAAGGATCGATGCCATCATCGGCCGTACCCAGGGGATTCTTGCCGGGATTCCCGGTGCCAACGGTTTCGCTTTCGCACCGCCGCCCATTCGCGGGCTCGGTAGCAGCGGCGGCTTCGATTTTCGTCTCCAGGCCCTCGAGGGCCAGAATCCCCAGGAACTCTACGGTGCCACCATGGCGATGGTCATGGCGGCCAACCGCGATCCGGCCCTGCTGCGGGTTTTTTCCACCTTTACCGCCGATACCCCCCAGGTCTTCATCGATGTCGACCGCACCCGGGCGGAATATCTCAAGGTGCCGGTGAGCCGCATCTTTTCCACCCTGCAGAGCCATCTCGGGTCGAGCTACGTCAACGACTTCACCCTCAAGGGCTACACCTATCAGGTCAAGGTCCAGGCCCGGGCCGACTACCGCGATGAACTGGCGGACATCAACCGCCTCTACGTCCGCAGCGACGACGGCCACATGGTGCCGATGCCGAGCCTGGTGACCATCTCCAGCGTCCTCGGGCCGCAGAACGTCGACCGCTACAACCAGCTCTTCAGCACCCAGCTCAATGGCGGGGCGGCGCCGGGCTACTCCTCCGGCCAGGCGATGACGGCGATGAAACGTATTGCCGCCGAGACCCTGCCCGACGGTTACACCTTCGAATGGTCCGGAATGTCGCTGCAGGAGGAGAAGGCCGGCGGCCAGGTGGTGGGGCTCTTCGCTCTGGCGCTGCTCTTCGCCTACCTATTTCTGGTGGCGCAGTACGAAAGCTGGAACCTGCCACTCTCCATCATCGTCTCGATCCCGGTGGCCATTCTCGGCGCCCTGGGGGGGTTGTGGATCGCCGGCTTTTCGCTCAGCATCTATGCCCAGGTGGGGCTGGTGATGCTTGTCGGGCTGGCGGCGAAGAACGCCATTCTCATCGTCGAGTTTGCCCAGGAGCGGCGCGAGGACGGGCTGGCCATTGCCGAAGCGGCGGTGGACGGCGCCCGCATCCGCTACCGGCCGGTGCTGATGACCGCCTTTACCTTCATCCTCGGGGTGGTGCCGCTGGTGATCGCTACCGGCGCCGGCGCTGGCAGCCGCCGGGCCATCGGCACGACGGTTTTTTCCGGCATGCTGGTATCCACCGTGCTGGGCATCTTCATGATCCCGGCACTGTACTACATCTTCCAGAACGTACGTGAGAAGGGGAACGCGTGGCGCTTGCGGAAAAAAGGCTGATGAACGGAATCCGGGCGACTGAATTTCGCCGCCGATTTCCGCGCCCCGCCCGCCGGCTGCATGTTTCCGCCGCGGATGCCGTCCGGTGTTCGTTGTGCCGGGCGGCTTGGTTGAAGACTGAAGTTGAGATGATCCTGGTGACAAGATGAAAATCGGCAAGTGTATACCTCTTATAGCCGTACCGTGCATTACGGCGCTGCTCCTGCTGCAGGGCTGTGCCATGGTTGGACCGGATTACGTGCCGCGGCGCCCGGCGGCACCGGCTCAGTGGCGGGCGGGGGAGCTGGACGGGCTCCGGCCGCTGCCGGCAGCCGCCACCCTCGCCGCCTGGTGGGCGGTGCTGGACGACCCGCTGCTGGCGGAACTGGAGGAACGGGCGACGCAGGGCAATCTGGGCCTGCGCGAAGCGTTGGCGCGGGTGCGCGAGGCCCGGGCACTCCGCGGCGTCAGCGCCGCGAAGCTGTGGCCCGAGCTGGATGCCGCGGGCAGCGCCGTGAATCGCCGCGACAGCGAAAACACCGGTGCCGGCGGCGAATATGAACTGTATGCCGCCGGTTTCGATGCCGGTTGGGAGATCGATGTCTTCGGCGGCCGGCGGCGGGCGGTCGAGGCCGCCGACGCCGACCTGGCAGCGGAGATCGAACAATTGCGCGACGTGCTGGTCAGCGTCGCCGCCGAGGTGGCGCTCAATTACATCGGCGTGCGCACCTTTCAGACCCGGCTGGCGGTGGCCGATGCCAACCTCGCCGATCAGCGGCAGACCTACGAGTTGAACCGTTCGCGCCATGAGGCCGGCCTGCTGGACGAGCTGGCGGTGCAGCAGGCACGGTATAATCTTGAACATACCCGCTCAAGAATTCCGGCACTCCGGGCCGGGTTGACGGCGGCCAAAAATCGCCTCGCGGTGCTGGCGGGAGCGCCGCCGGGCAGCATTGACGCATTGCTGACTGAATCGCGGCCGGTGCCGGTGCCGCCGGTGACGGTGGCGGTCGGGGTGCCGGCCGAGACCCTCAGGCGGCGCCCCGATATCCGTGCCGCCGAGCGTCGACTGGCGGCGCAGACCGCCCGCATCGGTGTGGCAACGGCCGATCTGTACCCGAAATTCCGTCTCCTGGGCAGCATCGGCCTCGAATCGCTCCAGCCCGCCGATCTGCCCGAAGGCGCCGGCCGTGCCTGGGGCATCGGCCCGTCGGTATCCTGGCGCATCTTCGATGCCGGCGCCATCCGGCGCAACATCGACGTCCAGACGGCGCGCCAGGAGCAGGCCCTGACGCGCTATGAGGCAGCGGTGCTGAGGGCACTGGAGGAGGTGGAAAACGCCTTGGTCCACTATGCCCGTGAACAGCTCCGGCGCGACGCCCTGGCGGCGGCCACCGCCGCCGCCGAGCGGGCGGTACTCCTGGCCCGGGACCGCTACCGCGCCGGGCTGGAGGATTTTGGCAACGTTCTCGACGCCCAGCGGTCGCTGCTTTCCTTCCAGGACGAACTGGCGGTGAGCGAAGGTACCGTGACCGCCAACCTGGTGCGGCTCTACAAGGCCCTGGGCGGCGGCTGGCCGGCCGGCGGGGACGGGGATTGACAAATGACGTTCTCTTCGGTAGGTTAAAACCCTTATGTATCCGGTAATCGATGAAGATCTGTGCCGCGGTTGCGGGCGCTGCGTCGATGCCTGTCCGGCGGATGTTTTCTCCGCTGGGGGTGACGGCGGCCGGCCGGCGGTAACCGCACCGGAGGATTGCGTTGAATGCGGCGCCTGCGTTGACAATTGTCCGGAGCATGCCATCCGGTTGTGGGAGTGATGAGGAGATCCCGGCCGTACCGGCCGCTCCGGCCGATACCCGGAGGCCGCAGGGCGGCGGGTGCCCGACAAGGTGGGAATGATGAGCGACCGGCGGACTGAAACGGCGGTATTCATTGCCAGCGGCGTCTATGCCGGTGCCTGCCCGGTGGCGCCGGGAACCGCGGGCACGGCGGTGGCGGTCCCCCTCTGGTGGCTGTTGTCGTCGCTGCCCTGGTGGGCCGCTCTTGTCGCGGTGGCCATGGTCACCGTGGCCGGTACCTGGGCCGCCGGTGAGATGGAGGTGCTGCTCAAGACCCACGACAGCGGGGTGATCGTCATCGACGAGATTGCCGGCTTCCTCCTGGCTACCATCGGCGTACCTTTCGGCTGGCGGACCATGATGGTTGCGTTCCTGCTTTTCCGGTTGTTCGATATGGTCAAACCGTTTCCCATCGGCCGGATCGACCGGCAGGTTGCCGGCGGCTTCGGGGTGATGGCGGACGACCTGGCCGCGGGCCTGGTCACCCTGGCACTGATGCACGGGGTGGTGTTGTGACGGCGGCGCCGGAAATCCTTCTCGGCGATCTTCTGCGGCGCCGGTCGTGGTGGCTGGCGACGGCCGAATCTTGTACCGGCGGCCTCATTGCCCATCGCCTCACCAATGTCGTCGGCAGTTCGGACTATTTCGACCGCGGCGTGGTAACCTACAGCAACCGGGCCAAGACCGAGTTGCTGGGGGTGCCGGCGGAACTTATCGATGCCCGCGGCGCGGTGAGCCCGGAGGTGGTCGGCGCCATGCTCGACGGCCTGCGGGGGCGCTTTCCGGTGCAGGCCGGTATCGCCGTTTCCGGTATCGCCGGTCCCGGCGGCGGTTCGCCGGAGAAGCCGGTGGGGCTGGTGTATATCGGCGTCGATGCCGCCGGCCTGCGGGTTGTGCGCGAATGCCGGTTCGCCGGTGACCGGGAGGAGATCAAGTCGCGGGCCGCCGACCGGGCGCTGCGGATGCTGGCCGAAGTGCTGGCCGAAGTGCCGGCGGCGGGGCGGCTTCAAACGGGGTGGGTCGTGAGACTCTTTTTCGCTGTCGACATTCCTGCCACCGTCAAACAGCAGTTGGCGACTGCGCCCATGGTGCTGCGGCGTTCGGCTGCCCGGGTGGGATCGTTCCGCTGGGTGGTGACGGAGAACCTGCACCTCACGATCAAATTTATCGGTGAACTGCCGGACGAAGCCGTCGCCGGGTTCGTCCGGCGTTTCGCTGAGCTGTGTTTTCCGCCGTTTACCGCCGCCATCGGTGGTACCGGTTTCTTTCCGTCGCCGGATCGGCCCCGGGTGTTCTGGGCCGGGATGGCCGCCGGTGGCCGGGAACTGGCGGCGCTGGCCGCCGAGGTTGAAAACCGCTGCCGGGCCGCCGGCCTGGCGGCTGACAGCCGGTCTTTTTCCGCCCACCTGACCATTGCCCGGATTCGGCCGCGGCGTCACCGGATGCTCCAGTGCTGCCGAGATCTGCAGCGCGAAGCCGACGAATGGCTGCCGCTGGACTTGACGTGGCAGGTGGATCAACTGGTGCTCTACAGCAGCATCCTGGGCCCGGGCGGCCCCGTCTACGAGGTGGTGGGCCGTTTTCCGCCGGAATCGACGGTGGGTCCGGAAGAACTGCTGCGTTGACCCGCCGCGGACTCCATGAACCGCGGTGCCGCTGTCCGGGATGTATCCGGGCGGGTGAATTTCGGCCCCGGGACGGCGGCGGGGTGCGGTGCGGTTTAGCTCGCATTGAAAAGCATACCGGACAATACCGGCCGGAACGGGATGAAAAGGGGGAGCCGATACATGGATGCCAATAAAGTCAAAGCGATGGAGATGGCGGTCAGCCAGATCGAGAAGGAGTTCGGTAAGGGCTCCATCATGCGCCTCGGCGATGAGGGCGCGGTGCGCAGCATCGAGGTGATTCCCACCGGGGCGCTGAGCCTGGACATCGCCCTCGGGGTCGGCGGCGTCCCGCGCGGCCGGGTGGTGGAGATCTACGGTCCCGAATCGTCGGGGAAAACCACCCTGGCGCTGAGTATCGTCGCCCAGGCCCAGAAACTGGGCGGCATGGCCGCCTTCGTCGACGCCGAGCACGCCCTCGACGTGACCTATGCCGGCAATCTCGGGGTCAATACCGGGGAACTGCTGGTATCGCAGCCGGATACCGGTGAGCAGGCTCTCGAAATTGCCGAGATTCTCGTGCGCAGCGGCGCGGTGGACGTGGTGGTGGTCGACTCGGTGGCCGCGCTCGTGCCCCGTGCCGAGATCGAGGGCGACATGGGCGACTCCCACATGGGCCTGCAGGCGCGGCTCATGTCCCAGGCGCTGCGCAAGCTGGTGGCGGCCATCAGCCGTTCCAAGGCGATGGTAATATTCATCAATCAGATCCGTATGAAGATCGGCGTCATGTTCGGCAACCCGGAGACCACCACCGGCGGCAACGCGCTGAAATTCTACGCTTCGGTGCGCATGGACATCCGCCGGACCGGTACCATCAAGAAGGGCGAACAGGTGCTGGGCAGCTCGACCCGGGTGAAGGTGGTGAAGAACAAGGTGGCGCCGCCTTTCAAGGAGGCGACCTTCGACATTATCTACGGCAAGGGGATATCCCGTGCCGGCGACGTGCTCGACCTCGGGGTCAAACACGACATCGTCGAGAAGAGCGGTTCGTGGTATTCCTACAACAACGAGCGTCTCGGCCAGGGGCGGGATTTTGTCCGTGACTACCTGGAGGAGAACCCGGCGCTCATCGATGATATCGAGCGCGAGGTGCGGGCGTTCTACAGCCTCGGCGGTCCGGCCGCGGGTACCGGTGCGGTCGGTAAAGACGCGGCGGCCGGGGATGTCGCCGATACCGCGGCGGAGTAGGTGCCCATGACCAGCGATCCCGTGAACCTCGATACGATTCTCAAGCAGGCGGTTTCCTACCGGGCCTCCGATATCCACCTGAAGGTCAACGATCCGCCCGTTATCCGGGTCGACGGCCGGCTGTATCCATTGAAGAATTTCGGCCGGCTGGAACTGCAGACGATTCGGGCGATGTCCGACGAGGTCATGGGGCCGCTGGAGAAAGAGCGTTTCGCCGATTTCCGCGAGGTCGATTTTTCCTACGGTCTTACCGGCGTCGGCCGCTTCCGGGTGAATGTCTACCAGCAGCGGGGTACCCCGGTCATCGTGCTGCGGGCGATTTCCTTCGATATCCTCGACTTCACGCAGCTCAACCTGCCGCCGGTAATCGAAAAGCTGGTCAACGAGACTCAGCGCGGGCTGATTCTCGTTACCGGCACCACCGGCAGCGGGAAGAGTACGACGCTGGCGTCGATGATCGACTATATCAACCGCAGCCGCGGCGTCAACATCATCACCATCGAGGATCCCATCGAATACATCCACCGGGACCGCATGAGCATCATCAGCCAGCGCGAGGTAGGCTTCGACACCACCTCGTTCTCCCTTGCCCTGCGGGCGGCGCTGCGTCAGGATCCGGACGTCATCCTGGTGGGCGAGATGCGGGATATCGAAACCATCGAGATTGCCCTGACGGCGGCGGAAACCGGTCATCTGGTCCTCAGTACCCTGCATACCGTCGATGCCCTGGAGACCATCAATCGCATCGTTTCGGTCTTTCCGCCGTTTCAGCAGACCCAGGTGCGGCTGCAGCTTGCCGGGGTGCTCAAGGGGGTTGTCTCCCAGCGGCTGGTACCGAGCCGCGACGAGAAGGGGCGGGTGCCGGCGGTGGAGGTGCTGATCGCCAACGCCCGGGTGCGTGAATGTATCGCCGAAAAAGGAAAAACCCACGAGATCCGGGATGCCATTGCCAAGGGGCATACGGTTTACGGCATGCAGTCCTTCGACCAGTCGTTCTTCAATCTGATGAACAAGGGGTTTATCAGCTACGAGGAGGCGTTGCGCCAGTGCAGCAATCCCGACGATTTCGAACTCAAGGTCAAGGGGATCTCCACCGGCACCGATACCTCCTGGGACGAGTTCGAGGGCCGGGACGGCGGTGCCGACAGCGAGGGGGAGCAGGCCGGTGCGGCGGGTGATATGAAAGATCGGATCGAACGGTTCTAAGCTTCGGCAGCTATCATCCATGGCGACGCCGACATTTGACAAAGCCCTCGACTTTCTGGCGCGCCGGCCTCATTTCGAGGCCGAGCTGCGGCGCAAGCTGGCTGACCGCGACTTTGCCGCGGCGGACATCGAGGTCGCGATTGCCCGGCTGTGCGAACTGGGCTATCTCGACGACGCCGCCTGGGGGCGGCGGCTGGCACACCGGTATCTCTGGGAAAAGGGCTACGGCCGGCGGTTGATCGGGCACAAGCTGCGGCAGGCGGGGGCCGGTGCGGAGTTATCCCGCGCGCTGGCGGCGGAGCTCTTTGCCGATCTCGACGGAGCGGACCTGGAACCGGTTTTCGAACGGCTGGCCGCCCGCTGCCGTGGTGATCTCTATGCCGCCCTGGTCCGGCGGGGTTTTCTGCCGGAGGAGTTTGCCGATTTTGTCCGCCGCCGGCGTCAGGAACGTGCACATTATAAATCGTCAACGATGATGTTCCCGTAGCTGCCGCCAAAAGGCACCGTACCCGAAGTTGACTGCAAGACGAGGAGATCACACCTATGACCGGTAATGACATTCGCCGCAGTTTCCTGGACTATTTCGCCGCGCACGGGCATGTGGAGGTCAAGAGTTCCGGCCTCGTCCCCCTCAACGATCCGACGCTGCTGTTCACCAATGCGGGGATGAATCAGTTCAAGGATACCTTCCTCGGCCTCGAGCAGCGGGACTATGTCCGCGCCACCACGGCGCAGAAGTGCGTCCGTGCCGGCGGCAAGCACAACGACCTCGAAAACGTCGGCCGCACCGCCCGTCACCACACCTTCTTCGAGATGCTCGGCAACTTCTCTTTCGGCGATTATTTCAAGGAGGGTGCCATCCGCTTCGCCTGGGAATACCTCGTCGATTGCATGAAGCTGCCGGTGGACCGGCTGTGGGTGACGGTGTTCCGTGAGGATGACGAGGCCTACAACCTCTGGCGCGATGTCATCGGTGTGCCCGAGGAACGCATCGTTCGCATGGGTGAGAAGGATAATTTCTGGGCCATGGGCGACACCGGCCCCTGCGGCCCGTGTTCGGAGATCCTCATCGACCAGGGCGAAGAGATGACCTGCGGCGATTCCTGCGGCATCGGTTTGTGCGATTGCGACCGCTACCTGGAGATCTGGAACCTGGTGTTCATGCAGTTCAACCGCGACGCCGACGGCACCATGACGCCGCTGCCGAAGCCCAGCATCGACACCGGCATGGGCCTCGAACGGCTGGCCGCGGTGGCACAGGGGGTGAAGAGCAACTACGATACCGATCTGCTGCGCGATATCATCAGCGCCGGCGAGCGTATCTCCGGCAAGACCTACGGCGATGATCCGGAGCATGACGTCTCCCTGCGGGTGCTGGCGGACCACAGCCGGGCGACCACCTTTCTCATTGCCGACGGCGTTCTGCCGGCCAACGACGGCCGCGGCTACGTACTCCGGCGGATCATGCGCCGGGCGGCGCGTCACGGCAAGCTGCTGGGCATCGACGGGCCGTTTCTCTACCGTTTGGCGGCGGCCGTCGCCGGGCAGATGCGCGACGCCTACCCCGAACTGACCGAATCGCTGCCCTTCGTCACCCGGGTGATCAGAAGCGAGGAGGAACGTTTCGGCGAGACCCTCGACCGCGGCCTGAAGCTCCTGGAAGAGGAGCTTGCGCTGCTGCGGCAGCGCGGCGAATCCGCGCTTTCCGGCGCGGTGGTGTTCCGGCTTTACGACACCTTCGGTTTCCCCGTCGACCTGACCGAGGACATCGTCGACCGCGAGGGGGTGACGGTGGACCACGACGGTTTCGCCGCCCAGATGCGCCTGCAGCAGGAGAAATCGCGGGAGTCGTGGAAGGGCTCCGGCGAGGAGGCGGTGGGTACCGTGTACAAGGATCTTGTCCGGGAAGGGGTGAAGACCGCATTCGTCGGCTACGACGGCCTCGCCGCCGAGGGCACGGTGCTGGCCATCCTCAAGGACGGCGAACGGGTCTCCCGCGCCGATGCCGGCCAGCAGGTTGAGGTGATCTTCGACCGCACACCGTTCTACGGTGAATCCGGCGGCCAGGTGGGGGATATCGGCAGTGCCGCGGCCGCCGGCGGGGTAAAACTCGCCATCGGCCGCACCGACAAGCCGATTGATACCCTTTTCGTGCATCACGCGGTGGTGGAGGAGGGCACGATTACCGTCGGCGACCGCTGCCGGCTGGCGGTGGCCGAGGATGAGCGCCTGGCAACCATGCGCCACCATTCCGTCACTCACCTCCTGCAGGCGAAACTTCGCACGGTGCTTGGTGAGCATGTCAAACAGGCCGGTTCGCTGGTGACCCCCGAGCGGATGCGTTTCGACTTTTCCCATTTCGCCGCCATGACCCCCGAAGAGCTGAGCCGCGTCGAGGCGCTGGTGAACCGCGAGATCATGGCCAATCTGCCGGTGGAAACCGAGGTCACCTCCATGGCGACGGCGGTGGCCGACGGGGCGATGGCCATCTTCGGTGAAAAGTACGGCGATGAGGTGCGCATGGTGCGCATGGGGGCGGCGAGCTGTGAACTCTGCGGTGGCACTCACGTGGGTCGCACCGGGGATATCGGTTTCTTCAAGATCACCTCCGAAACCGGTATCGCCGCCGGGGTGCGGCGCATCGAGGGGGTGGCCGGCATGGCCGCCTGGCAGGCGGTGCATGAGGATGACCGGCTGCTGCGGGCGGCGGCAGCCCGCTTCAAGGGGGCCGCGGTGGCCGATTTACCGGAAAAGATCGACCGGCTCCACGAACAGTTGAAGGAGCAGCTAAAGGAGATCGCCCGGCTCAAGGATCGGTTGCGTTCCGGTACCGCCGGTGGCGGTCAGGAAGCCGCGGCGGTGGAAGCGGTCAACGGCGTACCGCTCCTGGTCGCCCGGGTGGAGTGCGATGACCCGAAGGAGATGCGGCGGATCATGGACGTCTACAAGCAGAAGAACGTGGACGGGATCACCGTTCTCGGCGCTGTGGCCGACGGCAAGGCGCTGCTCATTGCCCATGTCGGTGAAGCGTGGCGAAAAAAACATCCCGCCGGTGGCCTGATCAAGGAGCTGGCGGCGGCGGTGGGTGGCCGCGGCGGCGGCAAACCGGAACTGGCCCAGGCCGGCGGCCCGGACGGCGGCCGCCTCGACGCGGCACTGGCACTGGTGCAGGCGTTGATCTGACGGTTTTGTAACCGCACCGGTTTTTGGGTTACATTGCAACCCGGGTTGCCCCGGCGTACTTTTTATCCGCCGCCAATTCCCTGTTTCCGGGCGTGGCGCAATGTTATCCGGGATGATTATTGCCGCATGACTTCCCCCTCCGCGGGGCGGGGTGATGGGCCCCAAAACGCCACGAGGATCGACGAAACAGCTTCCCTTTCGCACACGACGGGGGGTGAGGTGTGTTTCGGTTTGCCTTGCGGCAATGAATTCCTGGCTGGCGGAGCGCGGAAATCGGCGCCGTTGAAGGGGCATGGCGTGCCGTGCCCCTTCAGGGGCGGGTCCGGCATTTTCCGCGGTTTCATTGTCAGCGGTCGGTGCGGTGAACAGGGGGTGGCGGATGGCAGTGAAGGCGACGCCTCGGATTGCCGGCAGGTCTCGGAACGGCAGGGCCGGGAATGGGAACTCCGGGCGCGGTCGGCGCGTCGGCCGTCTACCCCGGTTGCCGGTAATGTTCCTGCTGATGACCGGTTCTCTGCTGCCGGCATTAGGCTGCAGCCGGCCGCTGTTGCACCCGGACAACCCGGTAGCCCAGGCGGTGATGCCCACCGACGTCAAGCTGCTGCGCTATCACATGAAGGAGCATATCCGGGATGTGGTGGAGTTCGGCCGCCGTCTCTATGCCAAGAATCCGTGCTACGAACCCGACCTCGAACGTCGCCGGCGGAAACTGACGGCCCTGTCCGTGAACGGGCCGCCGCCCGACGGCTGTCCCGGTGATCTGCCGTCCCATGAAATGCTTACCCTGGCCTTTGCGCCCGGCCCTGAGCCCGGCAACAACGATCGCGTCTGGCTTCTCTGCCGGGGGTTGCAACGCAGCATCAACGAGGCCTACGGCACCGATGATGACGGCCCGCTGGTCAGCAGCCTCGAGGTGCCGCCGGGCCGTCTCGAGCGTCTGCACCACAACCTGGGCCAGGTGAACTGGCGTCTGAAAACCTACCGCGACGACGACGGGCGGCTTTTCCTGCGGACCAACGAGGCGGGCGGCGAGGGTTACATCAACATGGGCTACGAGGTCATCGTGACCCGCATGCAGACCCGCATCACCGACGATATCTTCCTCCGCGGCGGCAGTCCGCCGAAACTCTTATTCGACGTTTCGACCGTGTTTCTCGCCATTCTGCTCTGACCGGCAGCCTCCTCACCTCATGTTTGCCGGCGGCGGGGATGTGCTTTCAGTGCGGCGGTAAAGCCGTAGACGACGAAGCCGAGCGAAACCACCTGCTGCAGGGCTAAAATCGGCTTGCTCTGTATTGCCATCAGGGTTCCCATGCTGCCGTTCATCAGCATGAACAGGAGCCATCCGGTGCCGTTGCCGACCGCCAGCAGGTAGCTTCCCAGGAGAAAACCTGTCGTGACGCCGATTTCCAGCACCTGGGAGCAGGACGTTATACCGCCGTAATCATGGAGACTGTAGCCAACGCCGAGCAGGATGAACGCGTAGGTGCAGAGGGATGTGGTCCGGTCGAAGAATTGATGGTGAGATGCACCGTGATGGTGCGCATTGTACAGTCCGAGCAGCATGGCCGGAACCCCGCCGGCCTCGATCGCGGCGGCAATCCAGTTGTGCTTGTCCACGAGGATGATCACCCACGCCGGAACCCCGAGGATGTAGATGGCCCAGCCGGCGATCTTCAGCTGCCGCCGCCGAGTTCGTGCCGAGCCTTCCGCGAGGGCGAAACAGATCTTGTTCGTCAGATAGAACAAGCCTCCCCACAGCTGCAGGATCAGGCTCAGCCCGTCGCTCATGTCGTTGCATTTCCCGTATCGTTTGTTTATGCCGTCACGCACGACGGCCGCGCAACCGCGCTATCTTCCCGGCTGCCTGCCTGCCCGTGCGGGCCGCACGCCGACAGGTGCTGCCGGCGGAATCGTTATAGCTTGTCGATCAGTACCTTGCGCGGCTTGCTGCCGTCGGCGGGGCCCACCACCCCTTCCCGCTCCATCACCTCTACCATCCGTGCGGCGCGGTTGTAGCCGATGTGGAACCTGCGCTGCAGCAGCGAGGCCGAGGCCGAGCGCAGTTCGGCGACGAAGGCCACCGCCTGGTCGTAGAGTTCGTCGTAGCCATCTTCGTCCCCACCGCTGCCGTTACCGTCGTCACCGCCGCCGCTCCGGGCCCGTTCCCGCGGGCTTTTCGCCAGCTCTTCTTCGTGCTTCCTGAGCATGTCGATATCGTACTGCGGGTGTCCCTGATGTTTGAGGAAGTCGGTGACGGCGCGGATCTCGTCGTCGCTGAGAAAGGCGCCGTGAAGCCGGAGGAAGTTCGAGGTGCCGGAACCCGGCTGCAGGAACAGCATGTCGCCGTTGCCCAGCAGGTGTTCGGCCCCCTGGGCGTCGAGGATCGTCCGTGAATCAATCCGGGAGGAGACCCGAAAGGAGATGCGGGCGGGAAAGTTGGCCTTGATGAGGCCGGTGATGACATCCACCGACGGCCGCTGGGTGGCCATGATCAGGTGGATGCCGGCGGCGCGGGCCATCTGTGCCAGGCGGGTGATGGCCTCTTCCACGTCCTTGGAGGCGACCATCATCAGATCGGCCAGTTCGTCGATGACGACGACGATGTAGGGCAGCACCTCGAGGAGGGCGGTTTCCTTTTCCTCGTCGCGGTTTTTTGCCTGCTTGCGGGCCAGTTTGTTGTAGCTCATGATGTTGCGGGTGCCGGTTTCCGACATCATGGTGTAGCGCCGTTCCATCTCCTCCACCGCCCAGCGCAGCGCCGCGGCGGCGCGTTTGGGATTGGTGACCACCGGCAGCAGCAGATTGGGGATGTTATCGTAGACCGACAGCTCCAGCATCTTGGGATCGACGAGGATGAAGCGTACCTCTTCGGGGGTGGCCTTGAAAATGATGCTACAGATGAGGCTGTTGATGGCCACGCTTTTGCCCGAACCGGTGGAGCCGGCGATGAGCAAATGCGGCATCTTCGTCAGGTCGGCGATGTACGGTTCGCCCTCGATGTCCTTGCCCAGGGCAAGGGGCAGCAGGGATTTGTTTTCCTGGAAGGCGGGGGAAAGGATCAGCTCCTTGAAGTAGACGTCCTCGCGCTCGTGGTTCGGGATCTCGATGCCCACCACCGCCTTGCCGGGGATAGGCGCGACGATGCGTACCGACAGGGCACTGAGCGCCAGGGCGAGGTCGTCGGACAGGGAGACGATCTTGCTCAGCTTGGTGCCCGCCGCCGGCTTGAATTCGTACATCGTCACCACCGGCCCGGGGTGGACCTCGGTCACCTCGCCGGAGACGCCGTAATCCTGCAGTTTCTTCATCAGGATCTGGGCGTTCATCAGCAGGGATTTCCGGTCGTGGCTGACCTTCTTCGGCGGCGGGTCGGTGAGCATCGATACCCGCGGCAGCGAGATGCGGCCCGAATCCGACAGGAAGGGCAGCAAATCCTGCGTCAGCACCTCCTTCGGTGCTGGTTTGGGTTTTTTCTTTTGCGCCTGTTCGTCAACCCTGATTGTCGGCGTCGGGCGGGTGTTTTTCGTCGCCTCCCCGGTCCGGCGGCGGGCGCCGGCACATTGCCGCAGGCCGCGGCCCAGACGGCCGATGCCGGCAACGACCGCGTGGCCGGCGGCCAGGGTGGTCTCGGCGATGATGCCCGCCAGCCGCAGCGGTGAGATGTGGGTGGTGACGATGATCGCCAGGGAAAAGATCACCAGCATCAGCAGGAAGGTGCCGATGTGGTTCAAGTAGGACAGCAGCAGCCGGGAAGTGAGGTCGCCGAAAACCCCGCCGGTGGGCAGCTTACGCTGGTGCCAGGTGAACTCTGGCGTAAGCAGGGAGGCCCAGATGGCGCTGCTCAGCAGCAGCAGCAGGGCGCCGGCATAGCTGGTGACCGGCGGCTGCTTGTGGGTCACCACCGCGAGGAAGATGCCGAAGAGGTAGAGGGGAACGACGAAAGCGGCGACGCCGAAGGCCTGGATCAGGACGTCGGCGATGTTCGCTCCCAGCCGGCCGCCGAGGTTGGTGACCCCGGCCGCCGAGGCGGCGGTGTTCCACGAGGGGTCGAGGGGTGAAAAGGAGGCCAGACAGAGCAGCAGGTAGACCGCCAGGCCGAGGATGAGGATGCCGCCGATCTCGGTCTTCCATTCGCTTCGGTCAAGCCGCAGTCGTTTCACCGGCCGCTCCCTACAACTCGATGATGACCGGCAGAATGATCGGCCGCCGCTGAAGTTCACGTTTGAAATAGCGCTTCGCGGCGGTGCGGATGACGGTTTTGAGTTCGGCCCAGTTGGTGCGTTCGGCCGGGCGGATCTCGTCGATGGCCTTGACCACCAGGGCGTGGACGTCGGCGAGCATCGTCTCCTGCTCGTCGGCGAACACCAGGCCGCGGGTGGTGATGTCGGGGCCGTAGATCACCTCTCCGGTTGATTCGTTCACCGCCACGACGATCACCGCCATGCCGTCGCGGGAGAGGTGTCGGCGGTCGTGGAGAATGACGTCGTTGAGATCGCCGGTGCTTTTGCCGTCGATGAGAATCTTGCCGGTTTCGATGGTGTCGGTCAGGGCGATGGCGCCCTCCCGCAGAGTGATCACGTCGCCGTCCACGGCGACGACGACGCTTTCGGCGGCGATACCGTTTTCCCGCGCCAGTTCGGCATGCTGTACCAGGTGGCGGTACTCGCCGTGCACCGGCATGAAACCGGCCGGTTGGACGAGATTCATCATCAGCCGCAGCTCGTCCCGGTGGGCGTGGCCGGAGGTGTGGGTGAAGGCCAGGGGTTGATAGAGCACCCGGACGCCGCGGCGGCACAGACGGTTGATCAGCGTGGTGATGGCCTTCTCATTGCCGGGAATGAAGCGCGAGGAGAGGATCACCGTGTCGTCGGGCCAGGCCCGCAGCCAGCGATTGGCGCCGCCGGCCATGAGGGAGAGGCCGGAAAGGGGCTCCCCCTGGCTGCCGGTGGTGACGATGAGGATCTGCCGCGGCTCGAACTGGTCAATGTCCTGGATATCCACCAGTCGGCCGGGAGGGATCTCCATGAAACCGAGCTGGCGGGCGACGGTGGTGTTGGTATGCATGCTGCGGCCGAAGAAGGCCACATGTCGTTGCTGTCGGCCGGCGATGTGCACCAGCTCCTGGATGCGGTGCAGGTTGGAGGAAAACAGCGAGACGATGACCCGGCCGGGGGCGGCGGCGATCAGGCGTTCAAGTTCCTCCCGCACCCGGTGCTCGGATTCGGAAAAGCCACCGCGTTCGACATTGGTACTGTCGGACAGCATCAGATCGACCCCTTCACGGCCGCAGCGGGCGAAGGCTTCGAGATCGGTGCCGCCGTCCGCCGGGGCGGCGGTGTCGAGCTTGAAGTCGCCGGTGTGGAGAATGGTGCCTGCCGGGGTCTTCAGCCGGAGGGCCACACCGTCGGGGATCGAGTGCTGTACGCGGATGAAATCGACGGTGAAGTCGCCGGCATGGATCACGTCGCCGGGGGCGACGGGCCGCAGTTCCGGCGGCCGGGGAAAGCTGAATTCCGCCAGCTTCTCCTTCACCAGGCCGAGGGTCAGCAGGGTGCCGTAGACCGGCACCGTCAGATCCGGCAGCAGGAACGGCAGGCCGCCGATATGATCCTCGTGGCCGTGGGTGAGAAAGATCGCCCGCACCCGATCGCGGCGTTCCAGCAGCCAGGTGGTGTCGGGGATCACCAGGTCGACCCCGAGCATGTAGGGCTCGGGGAACATGATCCCGGCGTCGATGACGATGACGTCCTCGTCGGTTTCGAGGACCAGCATGTTCATGCCGATTTCACCGAGACCGCCGAGGGGCACGAGGCGGACCGTACGCGGGGATATCCGGGGTAGATTGTGGTTGCCGGCAGCCATGGGCCTACGCTTCCGCCGCGGCGCCGTTCATCTGCGCCAGCAGGTATGCTTCCACGAAGTGATCGAGGTCGCCGTCGAGGACGCTTTCGACATTGCCGGTTTCCTGGTCGGTGCGGTGGTCCTTTACCAGCCGGTAGGGGTGCAACACGTAGGAGCGGATCTGACTGCCCCAGGCGATGTCCTTTTTGGTCTCCTCGACCTTGTCCATCTCTTCCTGCCGCTGGGCCATCTCGTGCTCGTAGAGCCGCGCCTTGAGGATCTTCATCGCCATGGCGCGGTTCTTGTGCTGCGAGCGTTCGTTCTGGCACTGGACGACGATGTTGGTGGGCAGGTGGGTGATGCGCACCGCCGAGTCGGTCTTGTTGACGTGCTGGCCGCCGGCGCCGCTGGCGCGGTAGGTGTCGATGCGCAAATCCTTGTCGAGGATCTCGATCTCCACGTCGTCCTCGATCTCGGGATAGACGAAAACCGAGGCGAAGGATGTGTGGCGGCGGCCGCCGGCGTCGTAGGGCGAGATGCGCACCAGCCGGTGGATGCCGCTTTCGGCGCGGAAGTTACCGAAAGCGTAGTCGCCGGTCACGGTGAAGGTGGCGCTCTTGATGCCGCCCTCGTCCATTGCCAGGATGTCGACGATTTCCGCCTTCCAGCCGCGTTTTTCGGCCCAGCGGAGATACATGCGCAACAGCATCTCGGCCCAGTCCTGGGCCTCGGTGCCGCCGGCGCCGGCGTTGATGTTGACGATGGCGCCGCAGTGGTCCTGATCGCCGGACATCATCTTTTCCAGTTCGACGACGGAAAAGTCATGGGTCAGTTTTTTCAGCCGCTGGCGCAGTTCCGCCAGGCCGTCGTCGTCATCCGCGGCCTCGCGCAACAGCTCGGCGAGCACGGCGGCATCCTCCAGATCCTGCTCGATCCGCTGCCAGCGGTCCCGTTCCCGGGTGAGCCGGGTGCGTTCCTGGAGTATGACGGCGGCCTGGCGCTGGTCCTGCCAGAAATCGCCCCGGGCGGAGAGATCCTCGATCTCGGCAAGGCGTTTGTTCAGTTTGTCGAGATCAAAGATACCCCCGGTACTTTTCGATCTTTTCGGTGCAGTTGCGCAGGGTGTCGCTGATTTCCTGGGGAATGATCATATACCTTTGGTCTCCATATCATCAGTTTGGATGGCTTCGGTGCAACCCCATTTTCTTCGTTGGGCTGCAAATTGAGTCATTCGACGTGCTTCGTGCTGTAAATTGAGTCATTCGACCTGGCTTTCACCCCGATACGGCAATCTGGCCGCCTCAACGTGTCCTGAACACCAGGATGCCGCCGGCGGCTCCGTAGAGCAGGTGCGGCAGCAGCGCCGCGGTCGCCGGGGCCAACACTCCCCCCTTGCCCAGCGCCAGGCTGAAGGACAGGGCAATCCAGAAGGAGAAGCCGATGATCAGGCTGATGCCGATACCCTTCGTCATCCCGCCGCTGCGCCGGGTGGACCAGGAAAAGGGGATCCCCAGCAGCACCATCAGCGGGCAGGCCAGGGGGTAGAAAAACTTGTGGTACAATTGCACCGCGAAGGCGCTGGTGTCCATCCCCATCTTTCGGGTTTTGTTCAGGTGCCGCCGCAATTCCCGGGAACTCATCTCCTCCGCCGGCCGCTGGGGAATGGTGAAGTCGGCCGGCGATTCGGCAATGTCAAGGTTGCCCGCGGGGAGGGCGGAAAACGAAGCCAGGATGCTGCGGCCGTTGCCGCGGGAGAAGCGGCGAGTGGTGATGCCGGTTCCCTGCCAGCCGGCCGCCGTGTGGTGCAGCGCGGCGGCGTCGACGCGGCTTTCGAGAAATCCCTGTTCGTCGAAGCGGAGCAGGGTGGCTCCTTCGATCCGTCCCGCGGCGGGGTCAAGCGCGTGAAAATGGTACAGATAACGACTACCCGTATACCATACGTTGGTGCGCTTGAAAAGCGGCTTGGCATTGCGCTGCTCGATTTCCGTGGTTTCAATGTGTTCCGCCGCGGCGAAGGTCGGGGGAACGACGAATTCGTTCAGGCCCCAGGTGACGGCGGCGAGGCCGAGACCGAAGATGAGCAGCGGTATAGCCAACTGCCTGGCCGACAGGCCGCAGGCGCGCAGGGCGATGAGTTCGTTGTGCTGGCTGAGGCTGCCGAGGGTGAGCATGGTACCGAGCAGCAGGGCGAAGGGAATGAACTGTACCGTGTAGAAGGGGAGCCGGTTGCCGATGAAACGGATGATGGTCAGTGGCCCGACCTGGTGCTCGATGAAATCGTCGATGCTGCCGAAAAACTCCAGCAGCATGTAGAGCGCCAGCAGGGCCAGCAGGCTCAAAGTGAAGATGGCGAGCAGTTCGTGGATCAGATAGCGCCGGTAGATGCGCATAGACCGAGCTGTCCTCGATGGTTTCGTAACCGCTCCACGTGCAATTCCCGGTGCTGTACCGCGGCTTTGCCCGACGTGTGGCATTGCCGGGTTTTTGGTATCGGCGCCGTGAATCCGGAGCTGTTGCCCTGCCGCCGACTTTTCAATGGGTTGCGGCACGGGTTGCGGTTGTCGGTTGAAAGGTGCCGGTGGTTCCGGCCGCCGGAATCGTGTCCGGGCTGCGGTGTCGGGAATCAGCCCGGCGCGGGGATGCCGGTTTTCATCATCCCCGTAATCCGCCGACCATAACAGAATCGGCCGGCAAGGGCAACGGCGTCGATGCGGCGCGGAGCTGCTTCAAGAAATGCGTAAGCCGTAAATGGACCCGAAGTCATCAATGAAGTAACCGTAACAACTATCAATTGCCGAAAAGGGATGGCACCGTAACGGTTCCGGATTTGAGGCGCGCAGAAGCCGGGGCAGGAGGTGGTAGGTTGACTCAGCCTGCAGCGCAACGGTGTCAATGAAGATGATTTTTGTTACAAAGCCATTGCCATTGTTAGCCATTGTTAGCGCTCGGTAAGCGAGGCTTGACAAGTAGGTCCCGATGCGGTATAAGGGTTCTGTTGTTGCGGGGTGGAGCAGTCCGGTAGCTCGTCGGGCTCATAACCCGAAGGCCGCAGGTTCAAATCCTGCCCCCGCTACCAAGCAAAATCAAGGGGTTACGGTTTATGCCGTAACCCCTTTTGGTTTGTGTGCTTGGTATGGGGCGGTTATTGTCCTGACTCGCCTTGCTTCGAATCCTGTTTTACCTGCCGCGAGAGCATTGACTGCGATTCTATTTCCGCCGCACTGATCATTTCGATTCTGACCCTGCTTTCATCCTTGGCAAGGAGCTGGTGAAGGGTCAGCGCCAGTTCCCGGACCGATATGGGTTTGGTTAGATAGGCACGGATGCCAATGGCGTGGGCCTGTTCCTTGTTGATGAGTTCGCTGAAACCGGTACAAAGAATAATGGGTATATCCGCCTTCATGGCGAGGACTTTCCGGGCCAGTTCAATCCCGGTCAGGTGGGGCATGGTCATGTCGGTGATCAGCAGGTCAAAGAAGGACGGCTGGGCTTCGATCAGGGACAGGGCCATACGGCTGTCGTTGACTGCGGTGGCCCGATAGCCGAGCCGTTCCAGGAGTTTCCGTAACAAAATGGTTATGATTTCCTCGTCATCGACGACCAGTATATGCCCCTGGCCGGAGGGCAGGGGTGATGCCTGCACCGCCACTTCCGGCGTGGGCTGGCTAGGCAGCCGTGGCAGATAAACACGGAAAACCGTTCCTTTTCCCGGTTCACTGTCAACCTCGATATGTCCATGGCAGCTTTTGACGATGCCGTGAACCACAGAGAGTCCCAGGCCAGTTCCTTTGCCATCGGCCTTGGTGGTGAAAAAAGGATCAAAGATCCGCTCCAACGTCCTGTGTTCCATCCCGCAGCCCGTATCACTGACACTGAGCAGGATATAGTCGCCGGGCATGAGTTCAGAACTGGCGACCATGTGGTCTTGCTCGACAATGGTCACCAGGCTGAGATGTATCCCCAGGGTCCCGTCGGTTGCCTCCATGGCCTGGTAGGCATTGGTGCAGAGATTCATGATGATCTGATGAAACTGGGTCGGGTCCGCCAGGATGGTGCCGCAGTCCGTGGCAATTTTGGTCTCGAATGTAATGGTGGTGGGCAGGGAAGAGCGCAGGAGCTTGATGACCTCCTTGACTACCAGATGCGGCTGAAATGGTTTTTTCTCCTGGGACTCCTGGCGACTGAAGCCAAGGATCTGCCTGACCAGATCCCGTGCCCGTTCACCAGCCGCGCGGATTTGCTGCAGGTCAGCCAGTAAAGGAGCGTCCGGAGCAGTACGGGCCAAGGCCAATTCCGTATATCCCAGGATAGGGGTGAGAATATTGTTGAAATCATGGGCGATGCCGCCGGCCAGCGTTCCGAGGGCCTCCATCTTCTGGCTTTTCCGGAGTTTCTCTTCCAGCATCAGGCTTCTGGTGATGTCCTTGGCGACATGGACAAAGCCTGATAGCTTACCCTCCTCAATGAGGGGGAAGCAGGCAACATCGAAAGACTTGCCCAGTTTCGGGTTGTGGGTGACGGCCTGGTGGTTCCCCATATCCTGCAGGGTTCGCAGTTCGGGACAGCCGGTACAAGGCGCGGTAGCATCGCAGAAAACGTCGTAGCAGTATCTGCCAATCATATCGCCGGGCGCCATCCCGAACATGTCGGCGGCGGCCACGTTGGCTCTGACGATGCGCAAATCCTGGTCAAGGATGGCGACGATATCGGTGATGGCGTCAAAGGTTCTCTCCCACTGTTCTTTGGCTTCGGTCGCACTTTTTTCCGCCAGTTTGCGGTTGCTGATGTCGTGGATAAAGGTGCAGATCAGGTTGGGCCGGCCATGAGCATCGTGGGCAATGGGAAATTTGCTGACATGCCAGGTCCGGTTCTGACCATGCAGCAGGACTTCAAGTTCCCGCGCAACCGGTCTGCCGTGGGCGAAAATTTCTTCATTCGCTGCGGTCAGTTGGTGAATATTATCCGGGGCAAGATGTCCATCCAGATATCGTGGCAGGTTTTCTCCGTCGGCCTTGGAACCAAACAGCCGCTCATGCAAATTGCTGCGGGCCAGCAACCTGCCATCCCGGTTCGTTATGCTGATTAGCAGGGGAGCGTGAGCCAGAATTCCCTTGAGTTGGGTGGCAAGGGCACGGTGGGCACTGCCGAAATAGCGGCTGAGCAACAGAATGCCGCTGATTGCCATCAAGGTCAGGATGATAATCAGGACTAGGATCGTGAAAATGGTTGTCTGCTTCTCCTTATAAACCTCCTCCATTTTGATACCAATCCGCACCACGCCCATAACCTCGCCATCCAGGTTGCTGCGGTAGGGTAACAACACCTCCTTGATTATTCGTCCTTCGTAAACGCGGTCGGTCGAAACGATCCCATCATTCTTTAAACTCAGACTTCTTGAACTCGCGCTTTCCTCTTCCCGAAGGTAGGTGTCGTTCATATCCTGTTGGCTGTGGGCCAGGATTTCCCCGTCTATGCCCTCAACCGAAATGAAGGCAAGGGCGGGAATGCGGGCCTTGATTTCCTCAACGAACTGTCTGGTATGATATTTACCCGAAAAACTGACCTTGGCAACGGAATCGGCAAAAATAGTGACCAGCATCGAGGACAGACGGTTTTCTTCCTTCTCATACAGTCGCGTATAGAGGTAGCCGGCGACGCTGGAAAGCGCGAGCATCAGAACCAGCACGATGGCCCCGAAACTCAGAGCGAGCTTGCGGTCGCTGTAATCTTGCGAAGAGAAACCATCCCATGACATGACGTTACTCTGAACGCTTATGTCTGACAATTTTCAGATGTCCCTGCCAAAGCGGCACCGGGCTTGGCCAGGATTTTATAAAAGCTGGCGGGATCGGCCCCTGCCAGCCAGGATAGATCTCCAGGGTTTCGGCGGTAACGGGGAAAACGGGAACCAACGCATGATAAGGAGGCTGGTCCCCGGTGAGCAGGGCGAAAGCGGTCTTCATCGCTTCGGCCCCAAGGGGGCCGCAGAATTGGGCGGCGTCAATGACGGTCAAGCGTCCGGCCTTGATGTTATCCACCGATAACGGGTCGCCGTCAATCGTAGCCGCCATGATTTCGCTTCGGCCGGCGTCGGCCAAAACTTTAACCACCGATAATCCACCGCCGTCGTTGACCGTGAAAACAACATCGATACTGTTCGGTGCCGGAAAATCACGGAGAATATCCCGGCCTGCCTTCTGTCCTCCAACCGGTTCGACTGCAAAATACGATTTAATAATTTTATAGCGGCACCCGCAGTCCTGCAAGGCATCGAGAAATCCGTTCACCCGTTCCACGGTGGAGGAAACATGAGGATACTCCACGATAATCAGGCGGATCTCTTTGTCGGGTGGAAATTTGGAGGAGATATACTCCCCATCGAGATACCCGGCTTGATAGTTGTCGGAAGTGCGGTAGGCGGCCAATCTTCCTCCACTGATATACTGATCGTAGGCTACCACCGGAATTCCCGCCTTGTTGGCGGAACGGAGAGGTGCGCTCAAGGCCGCGTTATCGGTGGGCTGGATGATGATAGCGTCGACCTTCGAAGCCACCATCTCATGCATCTGGCGAATCTGGTTTTCGATGCCTTCCTCGCCGTCCCCAGCCACCTTGGGCAGCAGTTTGATGGAATGGCCGTTGCGGGACAATTTATGCTTGATTCGCTCTGCCTCGGCTTCCAGTCCCTTGCGCATGGCCACCTGACCGGGGATGTTCATGGACCAGTAGAGGACCCCCACGCGGAATTCTTTGGCGTACGCCGGGACGCCCATCGTCAGCGTCATCGCAGCCAAAATGAACAAAAATAAACAACGCAGCACAATGGAACGAGTATGCCGGGGAGAATGGTACATGGCTTCCTTTCAG
>JAFGAM010000082.1 GCA_016933675.1 Candidatus Anaeroferrophillacea bacterium | reverse complement strand
TGGGGATTGGGGGACGTCTCTAACTAATTAACTTATAAGTTCCCAGACCTCCCCTTCCATCGAAATGGCGCGCCGCTTTGGCATCGGCAAGGCGGCGGTCAGTAAGGCCAAAGAGTGGGGTGAAACGTTAATCGTGCATTAGTCGTACACAATAAAGTTAATTAGTTAGAGACGTCCCCCACCAAAATCCCTGGCATCGGTACGGCGGCGGTCGGTAAGGCCGAAGCGCGGGATGAGACGTTAGTCATGCACCATAAAGTTAGATAGTTAGAGACGTCCCCCATACCTACCTGGTTCGATCACACCATGGATGGCTGGATCCGGCCAGTACGCTATTTCAGCCGGAGATCCTGCAGGCGGTTTTGCACCGGCTGGTTCTGGGTCAGGCGGTAGACCGCCGCAGAGCCCTGGCCGTCGGTCAGCCGGATGGTCCAGGTCCCGGCCACCAGGGGATACTGCCAGACGCCGCTGAGCCCTGAAACGGCATGCCCTTCACCGGCAAAACCGTCGATGCGGAAGTTGAGCGCCGCACCGGCGAACCCCTCTCCGGGGCCCCACACCCCGTCACCATCGGCATCGGCATAGACCGTCCCCATGATAAAGGCCCGGGGGGTTTCGGGATGGGCAAAATCGGCCACCACCACGTACAGATTGGTCGGCAGTCCGGGACCAAGATCGATCACCGCATCGCGGAAATCGTAGGCGACCTCGCTCCATTCGGGATTGAGAATGTGCCGGGGCGCGGTTCGCGCCGGGTCGACCTCGTCGCGCAGCCAGCCACTGAATATCAGCGCCGCGGCATCGCCCGGCTCCATATACGCGTCGAAGGCAATCGCCCCCAGCAGTTCATCGGCAGCGGCAGCCTGGTAACCGGCCGCGGCAACGCGCTCGTACGGGGTGCTGCCGTCGAGACCGGCCGTACTATAGTAGATTCGCTCCACCATCTCACGGTTGTGCCCGCCGGCCGCCAGCCCCAGGTTGCCATTCCACGCCAGCGGCGGCAGCCCGGTGTCCAGCAGCCCGGCATCGGCGCCCAGCGCCGCCCGGGCCACGGCTTCTTCAATCCCGGCCGCGGCCAGCGCCGCCGCCGGATTGGCCCGCGCCGCGTTCACCAGCCGCCAAAGCAATACCGCCGCTTCCGGACGCTCCTGCGCCCGCACGGGGACGCACAGCACCGCGCATAACAGCAACGGCACCAGCAACAAGGCGTATATCCGGCGGCATTCTTTCATCTCACAGCAGACGGTTCGGTCTCACCGTCATCCGGTTGAATCGGGTTGAATCGGGTTGAATCAGGCTGGCAGGTGCTGCCGGTTATTCCTGCAAGAACCATACCAATCTCCAGAGGCGCCACCCCTGCCGCCGTCCCCGTGAGCATGGTGCGTCTTTCTCCGGGTCTTGCGGGCATCGCGGCCGGGTGCGATACATTACTTCAGAACCAGCGCTCCAGGTACAACCAGCCCTGCCAGCAGGCGGGGGCACGGCGGATATACGCGTCGAAAAACCCGAACAGCGCCGCCATCGCCGCCGGGATGTCGAGGGCGGGGTCGACGATCTCCAGGGCCAGCCGGTAGGGGGCGCCAAGATCATCCGTCCACGGCACCGCCGCCACCAGCGGCACGGCGGCGCGGCGGGCGATCACCGCGGCACCGGCGGGCACCCGGAGGCGGCGGCCAATGAAGTCGACGGCAACGGCGTTTTCCCCTGCCCCGGGGACGTCCGGGGCGATGATCAGCGTACGGCCGGCCCGCAGCCGGGCAATGCAGTTTTCAAGCACATCGCCGTCATTAACGAAGATGAAATCCTGGCGCGTGAGCCAGCGGCGGTAGAGCCGAAGCACCGACTTCTGCGCCGGCGTCGGCCGCGTGATGCCCGCCCGCAGCGGATCGGCAATCACCAGCGGGGTGACCGGCCGGATGGTTGCCGCCAGTCCGATGAAGGGGTTGAAGGCGGTGTGGGGGAGCGCGATGACGGCGGGGCCGGTGGCTTGCAGCCGCGATTCCAGCGCGGCGACCGCCGCCGGGCGGAAGCTGGCCCGCAGGCGGCGGGCGTCGTCCCGCCGGAGCCAGACGTGCTCCAGCACCAGGCGCGCCTCGAAGCGGAGGCAGTCGGCGATCACCGCCGCCACGGCTTCAGGGGCAACCATGTCCGCGCGGCGGAGATTCCTTGCCGCGGCCTCGAACACCCCGGAATACAGGGTTGAGGCGTGGGTTTTCCGGTCCAGGAAGCGGCCGGCGGTGGCCGCGGTGAACCGCAGCGCCGCGCGCGCCGGCAGCCGGGCCGCGGCCTCCAGCACCAGGTTCAGGTAGCGGTCGGCGCGGCGATCAGCGCCGTCGTCGCTGACGTCGATGCCCATGCCGGCACCCGCTCACGGCCACAACCGGAAGAAAAGCCGCCGGTGCAGGGTCATTACCAGCCGCTGCAGCCGGCGACACAGGCGCACCGCCAGGGCCGCGGCCAGCCGGCCGGCGGTCGGCCGGAGGCGCCGCAGGGCGCGGCAATCCGCGGTCAACAGGTGGTAGAATTCCGCCAACCGGCGGCAGTCGGCGGCGGCCGGGTCGAGGGCCGCGGCCTCGCGGGCATGGAAGGCCCCGGCTTGCAGATCACCGAGCCAGTAGAGGATATTGCGGGCAAAATGGTAGTGGCGCCGGGCCATGAAGCGATTGCCGCCGGTTTCGGCGGGCAAGGGCGCCGCCACGGTGCAGGGAAATTCCCCCTCCCAGGCAAGCTGGACGCAGGGGATGTCGGTATACTTCGCCAGCCGGTCCCGCAGCTCGGGCGAATCCCACAACGGCGGCAGGGCGAAGTTCAGAAAGGGGGATTCAGCGGCGGTGACCGGCTCGAAGACCAGCCCGCCGCCCGCCTCGCTGATCAGCCAGCGATGAGTCGGATGCCCGGCGTAGTACTCGGTCCATTTACGCGGCACCTCGATAAACCCGGCAGGGGCGACGCGCATGAGCTCGCCGCAGGCGCGGCGCGGATCCGCCACGTGCTCCAGGACGTGGAGGCAGATGACGAAATCGAATGATTTGTCGGCGAAAGGCAGCGCCTGGATGTCCGCCCGCACCAGGGCCGGGCGGCCACCGGGCGCCCGCGGCACCCCGGCACCGTCCCGGTGGCGGCTGCCCGCCTCGAGATCCCGATCAACCACCACCGCGGCGTGGGCGAAGGGCCGGCCGCCGCCGCCGACATCGAGGATTCGCGCCGCCGGGTCCAGTCCCAGCCGCGCCAGCAGGCGGTCGTGATCAGCGGTGGGCCAGGCGGTGGTTTCCATCCCATTCATTCCATCAGTTCATCGCCGACTTCGTCTTGACGCCGTCTTCTCCGCTGCCGCCGATGCGCCGCACGGGCAAACAGGCGCCGCGGGACGGTTCCGGTTTTATCGCTTCATCCGCATTCCATCGCCGCCGGCCGCGCCAGGCGGACATACGCCGTCTGCGCCGGCGAGCGCGTCACCCGGCAGCCGATTTCGGCATCGTCCGCCGTCACCGCCAGGTATTCCTCGGCCCAGGTGTCGCATTCCCGGCACAGGGGAGGTTCATCCCACCGCCCCGCCCGGTGCAGCGCCCGCACCCGGGTCAGTTCCGGCCCGTTCCAGCAGTCCGCCAGCGTCGCGCCGCCGGCGCCGACCGTACCCACCGGATGGTCGACATTGAAATCCTCGCAGCACAGGGCCAGCCGGCCGTCCCAGGCCACCACCGCCTGCCACCACGGCAGCCCGCAGGGCTTCCGGTCATGTCCGGTCACCCCCGGCCAGCGTTTGCTCGTCGGCGGGTTCCGGTAGTGAGAAACCATCACCACGTCCACACGGTCAAGCCAGCGGGCGAGATAGGCATCCCGCTGGTCGGCGATCTCGTCGTAGGCCACCATGTTGAGCCGCACCGCCGGCAACCCGTCACCGCGGCGGCGGCGGATCTCCAGCAGCGTCTCGAGGTTATCCTCGATCCGTACCAGATCGGAGCCCCGGCGCAGCCGGCGGTGGTTTTCGGGGTCGACACCGTCGATGCTGACGGCGATCCAGGGCAGCCCGAGATCGACGAGAAACTCACTCCACGATGCATCCAGCAGCATGCCGTTGGTGAGAAAACCGACCTCGAGGTTGGCGAAAGAACGGGCGTGGCGCAGTATATCGCGCAATTCAGGGTGCAGCAGCGGCTCGCCGCCGCCGTGGGTGGTAAGCGCCACCGGGTGCCCGGCGGCGCCGAGTTCGGCGATCACCGGCGCCCACACCTCCCGGGTCATGTCGCCCGTCGGTCGGTCGACGCAGCGCTGCGGCCCGTGCAGGGCGCAGCCCAGACAGGCCAGGTTGCACCGGGCGGTGACCTCGAGAATGACGCTGGCCGGCAGGCGACCGGCGGGTTCTTTGCATATTACCATTATCGTGTATTCCTCAATGGCCGGTCGCTGCCGGAATTACTTCCGGCCGGCTTCCGGCAGCCGCCAGACGTGCTCCATCCAGAATCGCCCCAACTCCGGCCGCCGGCCGACCACCGCGAAGGACGCGCCGTAGCGCACATCGACGGTCAGCAGTCCGTGGTCGTCGAACACCCCCAGGGCGGCGCGGAACCCGTCGCCCTGGAACACCGCGGCGGGAAATTCGATGATCCCTTCCTGAACCCCGGAAAACCGCACCGGCTCCAGACCCTCGTGGTTGGTAAGACTGGTGAAGAGATACTTTTCCTCGGCATTCATGATCCCGAACCCCACATGTCCGGTATATGTCGACCCGGTGCAGCGGGTGCGCCAGCGGAATCGCAGCGGCGCGAACTGGCGACCGCTCTTCACCGGCCGCCCCGCGCCGTCGACCAGCTCCAGCGCCTCGATAACCACCCGCGGTAACGGTGCGGCGTCAGGGGCCGGGGCCGTCGTCCTGCCCGTCTTCTCCGCTCCGGCGCCGCCGTTGGCGCCGACACCGTTGCCGTCCGAACCACCGACCGCGGCCTCCCCTGAAACGCCGGCCGCGGCATCGGCCGTACCTGATTTATGGGCTGCGACCCCAACCGCCACCGCGTCCCCGCCGGCATCCCCCACGGGGGCGACCACCGCCCCGGTCCCGTTATGACCGCCGTTCTCCAGCGCCCGGCGGTCCTGGTAGGACTGGTAGGCGGCCACGACCGCGGCGGCATCGCCCGCCTGCCGCACCGTCCCCCCGGCCAGCCACAGGCAAAGCCCGCAGAGTTCGTTGATGAGGTACAGGCTGTGGCTGCAAAAAAGGATGGTCTTGCCCCGGCGGCGGAACTCCATCAGCCGGGCGATGCACTTGCGCTGGAAATGGTTGTCACCCACCGCCAGCGCCTCGTCGATGATGAGGATGTCGGGATCGACGCTGGTGGCGATGGCGAAGGCCAGGCGCACGTACATCCCCGACGAGTAGGTTTTCACCGGGCGGTCGATCATCTCCTCGAGCTCGGCGAAGGCGATGATCTCCGGCTCGCGGCGGCGGATCTCCGCCTCGGTGAGCCCCAGCAGGGCGGCGTTGAGATAGATGTTGCGGCGGCCGGAAAACTCGGGGTGGAACCCCGAACCCAGCTCCAGCAGCGCCGCCACCCGGCCGTGGATTTCCAGCTCGCCGGCCGACGGGGTGACGGTACCGGCCAGCAGCTTGAGAAAGGTCGACTTGCCGGCGCCATTGTCGCCGATCAGCCCCCAGGTCTCCCCGGCGCCGATGCTGACACTGACCTCCCCCAGGGCCTCCACCCGCTGGTGGCAGGGGCGTCGCAGCAATACCTCCTTCAGGCGGTCCACCGGACGCGGATAGACCCGGTAGAACTTGGTGAGCCGCCGGCAGCGGATCGCCGGCGCCGGCCCGGGACGGGGTAATACGACGCTAGAGGACATCGGCTAAGGCCCGGCGGGCGCGATGGAAAAAATACGTCCCCGCCAGCAGCGACACGGCGGCGAGGATGACCGCCGTTACCGCCAGCCCGGGGGGCAGACACTGCCGCAGCAGCACCTGGTGGTAGAGTTCGATGAACGGGTACATGGGGTTGACGCCGATCAGCCAGCGGAACCGTTCCGGCACCATCGACAACGGGTAGAGGATCGGCGTGACGTAGAACCACAACGAAACCAGCAGCCCCATGAACTGGCTGATATCACGAAGAAAAACCGCCAGGCCGGCGACGAGAATCACCAGCCCGAGGGTAAAGAGCAGGTGGACGGCAATGAGCGGCGGCAGCCACAACCACGCCGCCCCCGCCTGCCCGGTCAGCGCCAGGTAGCCGAGAAAAACCAGCAGCCCGACGCTGTTGAGCAAAAAGGTTGAACAGACCGTGGTCAGGGGCAATACCTGGAGGGGAAACGACACCTTGGTAATCAGTTCGGCCCGGCTGACGAAGGTCCCGGAAGCGGCCTGCAGCGCCTCGGCAAAGGCCATCCACGGCAGCAGGCCGGCCATCAGGTAGACGACAAAGCTCTCGGTGCCGGTCTCCTCGATTTGCAGCCGCATCCTGAGTACCACCGAGAACACGAAGATGTAGATCAGCATGTTGCACAGCGGCGTGACGACGCTCCACAACAGGCCGCCGAGCGAGCCGGCGTAGCGGCCGCGAATCTCCTGGCGCAGAAAACCGCGGAGCAGGGTGGCGTGCCGGACCGGAACCAGGAACCATTCAAAGAGAAAACCCATGGCGAAAGACGCCGGCCGGCGCGCTATTTCCCCTGGTTCTGCTGGTTCTGCTGAATGATGCGCATGAACGGGTTGGCCGCCGGACCGCCGGAGGTTCCACCGCTTTCCCGCGCCCGGCGGATGATTTCGGCAAAGGGTACCGCGGGTTTTTTGGCCGGCTCGGCCGCCGGCGGCTCCTTCTTGGCGTCCGCCGCATCGGCCGCCGGGGTTTTCGGGCCGCCGACAACGGAACCGCCGGAAACCGGCTGGCCGTCGGCTGTGGTCACTGAACCCGGAGGTGCGGCGCCGGCGGAGGCGGCCGCGGCGGCAGTCTCCGCCGGCGCCGACGCAGCCGCCACCGGCTGGGGTAGCGGCGCCGGAGCCGGCCGTTGCTTGGCTCCGCCGTAGAGATTGAGCCGCACCGGCTTGTCCTTGTCCATCAGGATGACGTAATTCGGACCGATCTCATGCACCTGGTAGCTGTCCACTTCTTCTCCCTCACGAAAGCGCCACTGGCCATCCTGGCGCCGCACCTGTTTCTTCGGCCGGATGATTGCCCATTTATCCTTCGGGGTGCGGATGACACCGGTGAATATCAGTTCCGCTTCGATCTTGATGCTCTCGGGCGTCCGCCCGTCGGTGGGCACCGCCGCCTCCGGCTCGTCCTGCTCCGGCGAGAACATGTGGCGGCTGACCATGGCCGGCTCGGCGTTCCCATTCCCTGCCGGCGCCGCCGCTTCGGCGCCGGTGTCCGCCGCTGCTGCCGGTACTGAAACCTCATCACCGACTTCCGTAGCCGCCACCGCGGGGACCGATGCGGCACCCGCATCCCCACGGTCGGGAGCTTTCACCACGGATGGCGGCGGTACATCCCCCATCGCGCCGGACCCGGGGGGGGCACCCACGGAAGCGCTTACCGCGGCGGGTTCTTCCACCGCCCCGGCGGCACCCGGCCGAATCACCGCCACCGTAATCAACCCACTCAGCACGCACACCATGCACGGCACGGCAAAAAAGTGCCGCAACCCGCGCCAACCCACATGTTCACCCGCCGTCGGCCGCGACCACCGACCGCCGGCGGCACGGCGCGACCCCATCTTCCTCCGCGTTACCATCGGTCTCACTGTACCTGCTCCTTGTCCAGATAGAGCGTGTCAAGCTCCAGCGTCACTTTCAGGGTTATGTCCTGGCGCCGCTGGTAGCGGATATTGAGGCCGCCGACCCGCACCGCACGGTCGTAGGAATCCAGGAAACGCAGCAGCTCGGCCACCCCCCGGGTGGTGGTGTCGAGGTTGAACTGGATTCGCCCGAGCCGGTATTCGCGCCATTTCTCCGGCGACTTGATGTTGTATGACACCAGTGAAATCCCCTTTTCATCGAGAAATCGCTGGATATCCTGTTGCACCTGGGTGTTGACCTCCTCGATGCTCGCCCCCGGCACCAGCCGGGCCGCCAGAATATCGAGCTTCTCATCCTGGGCCTGCTGCTGCTCGTCGCGGCGGGTATAGCGGGCAAGCCGGTCGGTCAGCATCAGGTTCCGCTCCCGCTCCCGTTCCCCGGCGGCGGTCGCTGCCGCCAGGCGCTCGGCCCGCGGACCATAGTCGTGGAGCCACCAGATCAACAGCACGGTGACGATCAATCCCAATCCCAGCAGCCACTGCCGCGTACGCCGGGTCATCCGAGGGGCGCCGAAGGGTTTCACTCGGCCTCCTTTACGGCCGCCCCGGAGACGGCTTCGGATTCCGCCCCGGCGGGAAGCGACACCGCCGCCGCGCCAACCGCCGGCATCTCCTCGGGCAGATCGACGATGATCCGGAAACGCTCGCGGTCCGCACCGATCTTGCTCACCGTGCCGTGCAGCCGCGCCTGCCTGACATGGGCACTCCGGCGCACGGCATCGAGTACCGCGAGGGCCTCGGGAGCCTGGCCGTCCATGGTCAAAACGTTCTTGCGCAAGGTAACCGACATGAACCAGGCATCCTCCGGGAGGCGCCCGGCAACATCCTCCAGCACCGTGAACAGCCGCGGGCGCCGGCGCATGAAGGCATCGACATCGCCCAGCAGCGCCGCCGCGTGCCGCGCCAGCTTCCGGCGCTCCTCCAGCGGCTCCAGTTCACGCTCCAGCTTATGGTTTTCGGCCTGCAAACGCTCGACAGCCACCGCCACCACCGCTTCCCGGGTCGTCGCCCGCCGGCTCAGACCGACGGCGGCAAGGGCCGCCAGCACCGCAATGAGCAGCAGCCAGGGGAGCGGCCGGTGCAGCCTGAGCCGGGGCGGCCGGCCGTCGAGACAAACCGGCTCGAGGCGGGTCAAGGTCGGAGCCACGGCCGCCACCGCCGGGTTTTCATCGACCGCCGGCAGCCAGGGGGGCAGAACCGGGGAAGCCGACGGGAGGGGCGGAAAACCGCCTTCGGCGCCAAGCGTAAACAGATGCTCGCCGACATCCGGATAGCGCCTTGCGACCAGCCGCCGCACGCCATCATCATCCAGATCATCGGCCGCCGCCGAAAAACAGGTGCCGCACCGGGCGACTACCGTCAGTTCGCGCTCTCCGGCGCGGGTGGACACCACCGCCAGCGGCAACGGCCGGCGCCGCCGCGCCAGCCACGCACCGACAAACAGCGCCGGCGGGCCAAGTCCCGCCAGACGGTTGCGACATCCGGTGGCATGCAGGATATCGAGCCAGATATCGATCTCGCGCCGGACGGCATAGACCAGCAGACCATGCGTCCGGCCGTCGGCAAGACGACAGAGCTGGACATCGTAATAGATTTCGTTTACCGGCAGGTGGACGGAGATCTTCAGGGAGTTCTCCACCGCCGCGAGGGCGTCCTCGGGGGGCAGGGACGGCAGCTCGAGATTGCGGATAAAAAAGTACCGGCGCGGCAGCACCAGGTACAGCCGCCGGCCGCCGGACGGATGAATCCGCTCGAGAAAACTCCGCAGCCCCGCCGGTGAACCGTCCGGCAGACTGCCGGCGGCGTCCAGACCGGGGGCCGGAGCCGCCGGCTTCCAGCCGCCCGGACCGGGCTTCAGACCACGTTTCAGGCCGACCCAGTAAAGCTGATCCTCTCCGGCATGAATGCCCAGCAGTTCCCGTATCATCCGTTTCCTGTGTCCGTGTGCGCGGGATCGACCGTTCGCCCGCCGCCGCGGGCCGACACCGAAGTAACCGCCGTCCGCCCGCCATGATGACGACGGATGTCGCCAACGTCGGAACAAGCGCCGACACGCACGTCCTCACGCCTGCGGCACACCCGGCCTGCCGTACCTCACCCGACGCGAACATGTACCATGTTCGTTTCCGCTTGTGAAGGGCTTAATCCCCGCCGCCGGCAGGCACGAGGAAAGCAAGGAACTAAAGAATGCGGCGCGGTTACGACGCCGTCGTCATTACTGCACCGTAACCCGGTAGACATGGTAACGGATCGTACCGTCACCCAGGGCATAGCCGCAATAAACATCGAACACCAGGCCTTGATAGCCGGAAAGATCGATGGACCGCGGGAACACCGAGGCATAATCCGCCACGCCGCCCAGTGTCTGCGGGGCCGGGGCATAGAAGTTGAACCCGGCACCGATGGCGGGCATGTACAGATAGATGAACAGCGACGCCGACCGGCCGCCGTCACCGGCCTTTACCGTCATCGTCGGCTGCAGCAGGATGGGCCCCGCGGGCACGGATACCGGGATCGCGGCGGGGTTCGCCGACTGACCGTAATCGAGCGCGTTCAACGCCGTCGCCGGCGCCGCGAGAACCGGATCGTCGTTTCCGGAGGGATCGGAACCATCCACCGAGCAGGAAGCCCCGTTCCAGTCGCCGCCGATATTGATGCACGACAGTTCAGTGTGGCAGGCCTGCGGCGTGAAGATGCCGCAGGTGCCCTCCACCTCGCCGGCGCAGAAATAGTCGGTCCAGGTGGTGGTTGCGGCGGGGTAGCCGGCGGAATCCCACCAGTGGTCGTCATCCATCAGGCCGTCGCGCCGATTGTAGTAATCATAGCGCACGTAATCCGCCGGCATGCCGATGGGATCGTCCCAGGTGACATCGAGATGGAACCACGAACCGCAGAGCTTCACCAGGTTCCAGGCATGCGGCTCCCCATTCCCCTCGCCGCTGACATAGCGGTTTTCGATTCCGGCCATGGACAGCAGGCGGGAGGTCAGCAGGGCGTACCCCTGGCACACCGCGGAATAGGAGAAATAGGCATCGTAGTCACTGTGGCGTTCGTAGCTCTGGTCGTAGGTCACATGCCGCGCAACCCAATCGTGGATCGCCATCTCCCGCGTCGGCATATCGGTGCCGGCGGTCATCAGCGACCGCACCGTGTCCCTTGCCGCCGCCTCGAGATCCTCCTCCTGCGACCGCGAATACATATATTCGACCGCAAACGTCGCCTCCGTCACCGCGCCGCCACTGGTGTAGTATTCCCAGTTCGCGTCAGTCCAGGTGTAACTCAGCCAGGGTACGTCCTGATCGGGGCTGATGCGGTCCCACCACGCCCCCAGTTCACTCCCGGTCGGCCGGTATCCGGCGGCGAAACAGATGGTGAAACCGGTGGCTTTCCGCCGCATTGCCCGCAGCACCGCCAGTTTGAAATCGTCGTAGCCGGAGACCGTTTCCTCGCAGGCCTGGAAGCGCCCGTCACCGGCCGGCGGTAATGACGGCACGATGTCCAGTATCCCCTCCCAGGCGGGATTGATCCGCGTTTCGGTATGCACCTCGTACGCCGCGGCCCGGCTCCATCCCCCAATGACAAACAACGCCGCCAGACACCCGACCAGTACCGCCCATTTCAATCCCGACATCGTCTTCATCTTCCCCGCCCCTTTTTTCCTGTCGCGGCATCCGCCGCGCCCGTACGTACATCCCGCCGCTGGCGCCAACAACCGTTTTTAATGATGTTTTTCCCCTGCGGTTGAGTTATAGTCGCCGGAACCGTGGCGCCGCCACACGGTTTTTGCCACCATTCGGCACACGTTACGGCTCCATCACAATTGAAAATAGCAAAATTCATGCCCGAGAACAAGCCCGAACCGACCGCGACGCAACGACGCCTCATGATCAGACCCGTCGTCGGCCCACGCCCACGAAATCTCCCATGGCGATTCTGATTCCGCTTCTCGCCTTCAGCCTGCCCCTGGCCCTGACCTGGGGCGGCATGCCGCGGCTGCTGCCGCGGCTTCACCGCCGCCGGCTCTACGACGTCCCCGGCGAACGCAGCAGCCATGCCCGGCCGACACCCACCGGCGGCGGCCTGCTGCCGGTCCTCGGGCTCGGCCTCGTGACGGCGCTGGCCGCCGCCGCCGGCCGCGGGCCGGCCGGCGCGCCGGGATTTCTCGCCGGCGTCCTGCTGCTGCTGGTCGTCGGCCTCATCGACGACCGCGCCGGCCTGCCGGCCGCGGCGCGACTGGCATGCCAACTTGCCGCCGCCGGCCTGTTATTTCTTTCCCTGACGGCGGCGGAAACCGTCAACGACATCTCACCCTGGCTCCTCGGCCCGTGGCTTGTCGCCGTCGCTTGGTGCATAAACCTCTACAATTTCATGGACGGCATCGACGGAATCGCCGGCAGCGAGGCGGTGGTCGGCGGGCTGTTTCTCGCCTGGATCGGCCACCATGAACAGCTCCCCGGCATCACCGTGCTGGGCCTCGCCGCCGCCGGCGGCGCCATTGGCTTCCTGCGCTGGAACTTTCCCCTCCGGCGACCGGCGATGATCTTCATGGGCGATGCCGGCAGCACGGTTTTCGGCTTCACCTTCGCCGCCGCCTGGACGTTGCTCTGGCTCCACGAATCGTCCTGGCGCTGGCTCGCCCCCCTGCCGCTGGCCAACTTCATCCTCGATGCCACCCTGACCCTGGGACTCAGGGCATACCGCCGCGAAACCTGGTATCGACCGCACCGGGAACATCTCTATCAGCTCCTGGTCCGTGCCGGCTGGAGCCACCGGCGGGTGACGGTCATCGAAATACTGACGGCATTGGCGGGAGTATACTGCGCCCGGTGGGCGGCGATAACCGTCTCGCCGCTGCCGGTGACGGGCTATCTGGTCGCGCTGACGCTGTTGTGGCTGGCGGGACGGTCGTGGGCGACGGGAAAGCTGACCACCGTCGCCGGCCGGTAGGTGGGAACGTAGTGCCTGAGGATCCTCCGCAGCGCTTCATTGTCAATCCCTTCGGCCTCGAGTTCCACGTGCAGATGGGCCACCAGCCGGTCGATGTCCCGGGGCCGGTAGGTGGTATTGAGATTGGCGGTGTAGATCTTGCGGTGACGCGTCGCCCGGGTACCCTCCTCGGCGGTGAGAAGCTGCTCGAAAAGCTTCTCACCGGGCCTGGTGCCGATGAAACTGATCTCCACGTCCCGGTACGGTTCGCGGCCGTTGAGGCGGATCACCTCCTCCGCCAGGGTGACGATGGACAACGGCTCGCCCATGTCGAGCACGAAGACCTCACCGCCGCGCGCCAGCGCCCCGGCCTGAAACACCAGTGACACCGCCTCGGAAATGGTCATGAAGTAGCGCCGCATCTCCGGATGGGTGACGGTGAGGGGACCGCCCTCGTTGAGCTGCTCGATGAAGGTCTGCAACACCCCGCCGCGGCTGCCCAGCACGTTGCCGAAGCGCACGGCGAGAAACTGCGTGCCGGCGCCGCCGTCACGATTGAAACCGGTACAGATGTTCTCCGCCAGCCGCTTGGTCGCCCCCATCACCGACGACGGACTCACCGCCTTGTCGGTGGAGATGAGGATGAACTTCCGCACCCCGTGGGCTCGGGCCGCCCGCGCCAAATAGTAGGTGCCGAAAACGTTGGTCTTGATCGCCTCGTCGGCATTGTCTTCCATGATCGGCACCTGCTTGCAGGCCGCGGCATGGAGCACCAGATGCGGCCGGTAGCGGCCGAATACCTGGTCGAGCTTGGCTTCGTCGCGGATATCGCCGACCACCGGGGTAATCCGGGCGGCGGAAACCCGCCGGAGCTTCTGCTCCAACTGGTAGAGCTCGGTCTCGTCGATCTCGTAGAGCACCAGGTGGGCGGGGCGGAACTGCAACAGCTGGCGGACAATCTCGCTGCCGATGGAACCCGCGGCGCCGGTCACCATGACGCACATGTCGTCGACATACGTGCCGATGGCGCGGTAATCGATACTGACCACATCGCGGCGCAGCAGATCCTCGATCCGCAGGTTCTGGAGATCCTGCACTGTCGGGGTGGCAATGCGGGAGTTATCGATGATGCTGGGCAGCACCTTGATGTCCTCGATATTCGCCTGCTTGAGGGTGCGGGCGATGCGGCGGACGGTCTCGGCGGCGGCCGAGGGGATGGCGATGATGGCGGTCCCTACCGGCTGGTGATCGGCAAAGGCGGCGATGGCGGCGATGGCGCCCTGCACCCTGATACCGTGGATATAGCTGCCGGCCTTGCGCGGGTCGTCATCGAAGAAACCACTGACCTGGAACGGGTGCTCGCCATGCCGGCGCAGCAGGTCACGGGCGAGCATCTCCCCGGCCTGGCCGGCGCCGATGATGATCGCCGTCGTCCGTTTCGGCAACCGCTGACAATTCAGCTTTTCGAGATAGAGCCGTTTGGCGCCCCGCACCAGCACCGTGAACACCAGGGACAGCAGGTGGTCGAGAATCAGCACGCTGCGCGGCAGCGGCTCCAGCAACGGTTTGTGGCGCAGAAACAGGAGGATGGCGCTGCCGAGCACCAGCGACATGAGCATCGCCTTGGCGATGTTCCAGATCTCGTGCATGCCGACGAAACGCCAGGTGACATCGTGCAACCGGAAGGCGGCGAAAGCGAGGCTCTTGACCACCACGAAGAGGACGAGCAGGAAAACATACTGCCGGTGGTAAACCGCCGGGAAGGTGAAGTCGAAACGCAGCAGGTAGGCCCCCAGCAGGCTGAGGGCGAAACAGCAGGCATCACCGACAAGAAAAAAGATCCGGCGTTTGAAGGGAGAGGGGGTAAAAAGACCCATATTTTCGCGCAACGCCCGGTCGGCCGCCTTTCACGCACGCTCCGGCCGGCACCCCGATGACCGGGGCGCCGGCCGTTTGGCGCAATCAAATTCCGGGGCCGACCCTACCACTAACACGGCCGGAAAGGCAACCACAAATGCTGGCTGCGTAACAACTTCATTATTCTGTGAATGTCAGCCACCGGTAACATTTCATTACAAACCCGGCAATTCCCGAAACGGCCCCTCCTACCGCTCCCGGTATTCGTAGCTGCCGTCACATGAACTGTTGAAGGTCACATCGGCAAGCGTCCCGGCGGCACTGGTAAAGGTCATCGTACCACCCGCCGGGTTGCCGCCGCAGCGTTCGGTATCGAGTTGCAGGTCACTGATACTGACGGTGTAGGGCCCGACGGTACCCGGCGACACCGAGTTGACGACCATCGCTCCTGCGGTACTCCCCTGCACCAGCCGGAGCACGATATCCACCGGTCCATCGTTGGTCTGCAGGTTGACATCGGCGGTACCGGTGGTGCCGCCGAGGGTGATATCCACCGTCCCGCCGGTAATGACATACTCCCCGGAGGTGAAACTGCTGAAGGTCAGCCGGACGGTACCGGCGTTTTCCGTCAGGGACGAAAGGTTCAGCTCCGTGAGGTTCCCGGAGATATTGATGGTGCCGTTCTGCCGCATCCCCTGAAGCTCGAAGTTATCGAAGGTCAGGTAGCCGCTGACGGCGGCGGAATCCCCCGCACCCTG
The DNA here is from genome assembly GCA_016933675.1 of Candidatus Anaeroferrophillacea bacterium. Taxonomy (GTDB): domain Bacteria; phylum Desulfobacterota; class Anaeroferrophillalia; order Anaeroferrophillales; family Anaeroferrophillaceae; genus JAFGAM01. The sequence continues at coordinate 15,162 of JAFGAM010000082.1, read as the reverse complement.
GGTCAGTGACACGCTGCCGTTAAAGCCGCCGTTGGCAAACGGCGCCCCGTCCTTGACGATGTTGTTGAAGGTGGCGGCGATATCGGCGCCGAGCCCGGCGCTGTTGAAGACCACGTTGCTGATCCGGATCACGGCACTGCCGCTGAGGCTGCTGCCGTCACTCATGCGGTAGCCGGCAGGGAAATCGGCGGTAATGGTGATCGGCGTGCCGGACATCAGGGCGGGGAGGGACAGCTCGGCCGGCGAGGTGGTGACCACGCTCTCGTCCTCGAACAGGGCGGTGAGCGCCGAAAGATCGACCGAGGAAACCAGCCCGAGGATCAGATCGAGCTTGCCGCGGATATCCTGCTCCATCGCGCTGTCGCCGGCAGGCGGCGTCGGCGTCGGCGTCGGCGTCACCCCGCCGCCGCCGATGGTCAAATCGGTGGACCACAGGCGCATGGCGTTCACGTTTCCGGCGGGGGTCATGAGGAAATAAAAATGGTAGACCCCGGCAGGAAGCAGGGCGGTGGGGACATCACCCAGCAGCGCCACGGGACCGATGGCGCCGGTGGTCGAGGAACGCCACGGCACCAGGCCGGCGGCGGAGTGGGGAACCAATTGCCCGGCCCCGTTGAACAGATAGAGTTCCGTTCCCAACGCATCGGACTGCAGACCGACATAGAGATCCGCCGGGCCGGCCAGCGGTCCCACGGCGGCACTCAGCGACAGGGTGGCGCCGCCGGTGGCCGCGGCACCGAAACCCAGGGGCGCCGCCGCGGACGGGGTGATGCCGGTCACCGGCGCCGCCGCCGGGGCCGGGGCGAACACCTCGATCCCCACGGGCAGCGGCATGGCGCTGCCGGCGGGGAAGTCGGGCACTTCGCCGCCGGAGGCGCCCAACGGGCCGGCACAGATATTGTCGAACCGGGCGTGCAATCCCGTCCCCTTGGCCACCAGCCGCAGGGTATTGAAATACCGCGCCCCGAAGGTGGAGAAATCGACCGGCAGCTTGTACGCCGTATCCCGGCCGTTGACCCGGATCACCGCACCATCGGCCATCAACGTCAGGCCGATGGAGGTCACGCTGCCGGAAACGGCATGGAACGGCTGGCCCATCTCGTACACCCCCGCCATCAGATCGTAGATCAGAAACTTCACCTCGCCGCGGGCGGGATAATAGATCATGCCGATGCGATCGGTGGCATAGGTCACCCCGTCCTCGGCGGTAATGCCGAGCAGCAACAGATCCATGGCATCGGCCGGCGGCGTGTCGCGCACGTAGAGCCCCACGGCATCGTACTGGTCGGTGGTGGCAAGGACATTGACCTCCACGTCCACCGAAAAAAAGCCGGGCGGGGTGAAAGCGGTGGATGCATAGGTGACGTAATCCCCACTGATGCCGTCGACCTGCATGGTGCCATCCGCATACGCCCAGTCACCGGTGGACATGCTCGCCGTCCAGCCGCCGGAAGCGGAAAAATCCTCCGCCAGGTAATCGCAGCCGGCCGCGGCGTTACCGGGATGCCACGTACTTGTGGTCACCAAAATCAGCACTGCCGCGGTGAACATCGACATGAATCGTGATACGGCACCACTTTTTTTCTTCATTCGCGACTCCCTCTCGACGGGGTTATACCGGCAACCGAAAAAACCGGCGCCGGTCCGGCCGGCGGCACGGCGACACACCGTCCCACCGCCACCAGCAGGGAGGATAACGCATTATTTCCGTCAAGTAAAATGATAAATTCCCGCCACCGCGGCGGCCGCCCCCCGGTACGCGCCGAAAACCGGATTGCCCGGATTGCGGCGGTGGTCAGAATTTTCCCACCGTCACCCGCTCACAGGGTTTACGCCTGCCCCCGGTATGGTGATAAGGAAGCACCGCGAATCTGGAGCGGTTACGGTGCCATTCCTTTTTGCTGTATTTCGGCATGTGTCAAGCTGCCGTCAGGCCGCGGCACCGCAGCGGATCACCAGGTGCCAGTCGCCCCGACGCCTTTCGCAGGTTTCCAGGTGATCGTTATCAATCTCCATAAGACTGATGAGCTGATCGCGGGCGGGGAAAAAATTGATATGCTCATCCAGGGTGTGGTAATAGTAGCGCTGGCAGGGCACGACGATGATCAGTTTGCGGCGGCAGACGCGCTCCAGTTCGCGTACCGCCCGCCGGAGATGCAGCGCGTGTTCGAGGGTATGGCAACAGGTGACAACGTCGAATGCGCCGTCGGCAAAGGGCAGGGCGTGGATATCCTGCCGGACGTATCGGTACGGGGCGTCAGCCGGCAGGGGCGCCGGCATGATGTCGCCCCCCGTCAGGGCAATGCCGGGCCGGCGCCGGGCGATCAGCCGCAACAGCCAGCCGCAGCCGCAGCCGACATCGAGCAGGGTTTTACATCCTGAATCGATCGCCCGCAGGATAAAGGCGCTACTGGCGGCACTCAGATCCGTCGGCCGGCGCCGGGAAATGGAGGAATCCAGGCTTTCGTAGAATGCCCGATACTCCGCCGGCGACAGGTCATGCACCAGCCGCTTGAAGTTCATGATCCGGCCGAGATCCTTGCCGCCGTAAGCCAGCCGGTAGAACGGCCGCATAACGTGCGGATTGTCCCGCACCAGCGGCGGCAGGCACTCGTCCAGAAAAAACCTGATCCAGTTGGTCAGGGCGCGGTTCATCGCGGCACATCCTTGGGTAGCGGTTATGACGAGACGTCAACTTGTCCATATGGAGGGATAGGCCCATGAATCCGGAAAAGACCATCCTCCTCTTCGGCGCCCGCGGCATGCTCGGCTCGATGATCACCCACGGCATCCCGCCAGGCATGCGGCTGCACGCCGTCGACCGCACTGATGGCGATATCACCGATGAACAACGGGTAATGGAACTTTTCTCGCGGCTCAGGCCCGAGGTAATCATCAACGCCGCCGCCTGCACCCGGGTCGACGACTGCGAGACCGACCCGGATTCCGGCTTCCTGGTCAATGCCGAAGGGCCGGGCATCATCGCCCGGGCGGCCGCCAGGCACGGCGCGACGCTTATCCATATCTCGTCCGACTACGTCTTCGACGGCGGCAGGCGCACCCCCTACCGGGAGGACGATCCACCCCGGCCGCTCTCCCGCTACGGCACCGGCAAGCTGGCCGGCGAGGAGGCAATCCGCGACTCCGGCCTCAGCGATTATTACATCGTCCGCACCAGTTGGCTTTTCGGCCCCTACCGCGACAACTTCGTCACCGCCATCGCCCGCCAGGCGCGGTTGAAGGAAGAACTCACCATCGTCGCCGACCAGACCGGCAGCCCGACATTCACCGCCGACCTCGTCCGGGGCATCTTCGCCCTGCTGGAGCAACACGCCGCGCCGGGGATTTATCATTTCGCCAACCGCGGCAGCTGCACCTGGTTCGAGTTCGGCCGCGAAATCATCGCCCGGCTACGACACGCCGGGGAACCCCTCGCGGTCAATAACATCCGCCCCATTTCCAGCGCGGCATTCAATCGCCCGGCACCCCGGCCGGCGTACAGCGTCCTGGACACCACCAAATTCACCCGCGCCACCGGTATCGTGCCGCCCGATTGGCAGGCCGCCCTGGCGACATACCTGAATCGGGATGAGACTTGAACTGCCGTAGCCGCGGAATCCGTTCCCTCCGCTTCACTCGTGTCCCTTGCGCCCGCAGCTTCCCTGTCGCCTTCATCCTGCCCGAAAACCGGGTGTTGCGCCGATATAAAGCCGCCGGCCACGGTGTCCAACCGTACACCGCCGGTACGCTGTCCCGACATCACTCCCGCGCCGTTTCCGGCATGATGCTCCGCTCCCCGTCGATGATATAGGCCGGCCGGCGTTTCACCTCGTTGTAGATGCGGGAGATGTAGATGCCGATGAAGCCGAGGCTGATCATCAGCGTGCTGCCGATGAACAGCAGCAGCAGGATGACGGTGGTGAAACCGTCGATGGCGCGGCCGCAGATCTTGTCCATCAGGGCGATGCCGCCGAAGACCACGCTCACCGCCAGGGTTACCACCCCCAGCACGGTGATCAGATGGAGCGGAAACGAGGTGAAGGCGACCATCGAGGTCACGGCGTATCTCAGCAGCCGCAGGGAACTCCACGAGGAGCCGCGTTTGCCCGTTGCCGGGACATCGAAGGTAAGCCGGGCGGTGGAAAAATCCATCCAGTTTACCAGGCCGCGGAAAAACCGCTCCCGCTCCGGCAGCCGGCCGTAAGCCGCAACCACCCGGCGGTCCAGCAGCTTGAAATCGGACTGGTTGCGGATGTCCATCCCGGTGAGCACCCGGAAGGCCGCGACATAGGCACGCACCAGCCGGCCCCTGAGCCGGGACTCCGGGCCGCGGGACGCCTTGCAGGCCTCGACGACGTCGTAGCCTTCGCGCCAGCGGCGCACCATCTCCGCCAGCAGTTCCGGGGGATGCTGAAGGTCGGCATCCATGACGATCGCCGCGTCAAAGCCCCCCGCCGCCCGCAGCCCGGCGGTGATCGCCGCCTCCTTGCCGAAGTTGCGCGTCAGACGCAGGAGATGAAACCCCTCCCCAGCGCCGCACAACCGCCGCAGGGTCTCGGTGCTGCCGTCGGTGGAACCGTCATCCACCAGTAACATGGAAACGGTGCTGTCGGGTATCCGGCGGGCGGCGGCCATGATGGCCCGCACGTTGTCGACGATTGCCGACCCCTCGTTGAACACCGGCACGACAATGGCCAGCGATTTCGTCATGACTGCGGCTCCCGTGACCAGCGGATGTCGGTGCCCCCCGGAGCGAATATAAATGGCGGAGAAAAGGTACGCCAGCCTTCCGGCGACGTGTAGCGCACCCGGAAGGTAAAACGGTCGGGCAACACCGCCCGGATACCCCCCGCCGGCGGCATGGTCCGGACCCCGAGGGCCGCCGCCAGCAGATGGTACCAGCCGTCGCCCTGGGGGCCGAAACGCCAGGTCACCAGACCGGGCCGGTAACTAAAAACCACTTCCAGGGGTGCGGCCGGCCGCACCCCGGCGCCGGCCGTCGCCCGGCGCGCGGCGATATCGGCGGAAATGTCCCGCATGCGGACGGCATCGGGGTCATAGGCATACAGCTTCCCGATGCTGTCGTCCAGCAGCCAGTCGTCGAGAATTCCTTGCGGCATGCCCCTTCCATGTCCCGTCCGTTCCTTGATCCGGCCGAGAAAGTTGATGTACCAGTAGCTTCCCGCAAGGCTTTCCGTCGGCATGAAACCGATGGTCGGGTCGTTGTGCCGCCAGGCAAACCGCCCCTGGATGTCGAATTCCGCCGCGACCCGGCCGACATCCCTGCCGGTCTCGCAGCCATGGGCCGCAATCGGTACCACGGCAGCCGCGGCCAGCAGCAGTACCGCCGCCTTGACCACCGTTTCATTCCGCCCGTGCGCCGTTTCACGGACGAGTACACCGCCGGCAAGAAATCCCGTCATGACCAGCACCAGCCACGGCAGCAGCAGATAGCGGTCGGGATTCGCAATGCCGGGGCTGACGGTAAGCGGTACCAGGGGCAGCAAAACCAACGCCGGGAGCAGGACGGCACGCAGCGCCCGCGCCGGCCGGCGCCCGACCCAGATGCCGACCAGCACCAGCCAGATCCCCAGCGACAACATCCATGCCGGCCCCCCGGCGAGTACCGGCAGCCGCGCCAATCCCCGGCCGACAACCGGCAGCAGGGCCATCATGTCGCCGCCCTCGCCGCCGCCATAACCGCCCAGCAGCACTCCCAGCATCCGCACACGCCAGGGTACATAGACCGCCGCCACCAGCCCCAATGCCGCCAGCCCCCCGAGCCGCCGGCGGATATCACCTTCGGCGACACACAACGGCAGAAAAATCAGCGGGACGTAGATCTCCTTGGCCGTCACCGCGAGGAGACAGGCGCCCATCGCCGCCCCGAGCCAGACCCGGGAACCGCCGCGGACGAACCGCACATAGCCGTACACCGCCGCCAGGGCGAAGATCATGCCTTCGATGTAATGGCGGGTCATGAGGCGCTGGGCAACGGTGGCCACCGGCGCTCCGGCCAGAAACAGCAGCGCGCCGCACAGCGCCGCCCTGCGGGGCAGCCAGAGCGACAACACCGCCTGGCAGGCGGCGGCGGCAAGACCCAGGGAAACGAGATGATGGGTGTAGAACCCGGCGGGATCAAGACCGAACAGTCCCTGGTCCACCCTGAACGACAGGAATACCCACGGGGTCAGGTTGGCACAGGACAGCTCGCGGTACACTTCCGGCACCCAGAAGTTCCACCAGCAGGGATATTTCAGCAGGTGGTTCAGCAGGGCGGTGTCATCCCAGCGCCAATAGCCCGACAGGGTCCCATGCCAGCGCCACAGCACCGCGACCGACAGCAATACCGCCGGCAGCAGAGCGGCAGCCGCTACGGACAACCGGCCCCTGCTGCCGTCATCCGCCCGCCGGACGGACGACAGACCATCGGTTTTCCCGCCGGTTTTCCCGCGCGTCATTCCATTCCCGGCCGGCGACCAAACCACTTCACCGTTTTCCTTTCCCCGCTGCCTTCCGTTTCCAGGGCATATGATTATAACGCCGGCCCCTCAATACAGATCGGCGTCCGCCATGGTGTAATGCAGATGTTCCGCCAGCCACTCCGCCCGTAACCCGGGATCCATGATCTTCACGGTCGGGATGATGCCCAGCGGATCGACCGCGGGCATCATCCCCGCCCCCGCCAGGCCCGCGGCCAGGGGCCGGCCGGGCGGCACCCAGGTGACCAGGCGGTCGGGCCATTCACCGGCATTGGCACGGGCAACACGGCCGAGAAAATCGGCCAGCAGCGCGGAATCCGGCGGAAACACCAGGTCTACCAGACACACCGTATCATCGCGGACGACAAACACCCCATAGCCGCGCCAATCCCCGCCCCGAAACGGCAGGGCAGCCCATATCCGGTACGTGTAGCGGGGATGGTCCAGAAACCGCCACTGCACAAAGGCGGCATCGCGCACCACCATCGCCCGCTCACGGCGGCAGTGTTCGGCCGCCGCCAGGCGGTCGAAGGCGAAGCCCGCCGATCGCACCGGTTCGATGCGGCCACCCAGCGGCCGCACCCGGCAGCCAAGGGCGGACAGGGAAGCAGTGAGATAGGCCGGCCGCGGCGCCAGAGCCCGGTAACGCAACAGGCGGCGACCGATGCGAAAGTGCAGTTCACCGGGAAAACCATAGAGACAGACCGACCCGGCCGGCGGCCCGTACCAGGAAAAAAAGGTGTTCGCGGTCTTGAGGAAAACACCGTCACGGCGATGGTCCGGATGTACCATGATGTCCATCAGCTGGGTGAAGCGGACGATTTTACCGCGATACCAGGCCCGGTAGGGAATACCTGAATAGACCCCGACAATGCGCCCGGTCTCCCCCTCCGCACAGATCACCATCTGCGCGCCATAGGGATTGTCGAGATATTTCCACCGCCACAACGCGGCGGGAAACTCGCCGTGAAAGGCATTCTGCCACAGGCTCCGGATACCGTCGGCGTCCGGCGGCGCAAACGGGCGCAGAAGGAACTCCCGCCCGTCCCGGCCGGTGAAGGTTTCGGGCCTCACCGCGGTGGCCGCCGGGGTTTCCGGACCGGGCGCAAAGCGGTATGACTCAAGATCGAACATGCCGAAATTCACTCCTTCTGGAACACGACATAATGACCGTAAAGGTGCAGCCCCAGGAGCCGGCGGGCATCGATACCCACGCACAGGTCATAGAAGGCATCGGCGATGTCGCGCTCGATGAGCTTCGGCAACGCCTCGCACAGCCAGCCGAAACGGGAACGGGGATCAACATAGGTCGCCGCCCGCTTCAGCACCAGGCCATGTGCCGCGGCCGTGGTCGCCAGCAACTCCACATCGAAACTCGCACAGTGGTCGAGGGGCGTCAGCAGGCGATAAACGGTATCGTAGAAGCCGCCGTAGCGGGGAAAGGACAGGTAGACCCAGCCGCCGGGCGCCAGCAGCTCCCCGATGCGGCCCACAACCGCTTCCCAGCGGTAGCAGTGTTCCAGGACATGGTGGCCGGTGACCAGATCGAATTTCCGCTCGGCGGCGAAGGCGGCGATATCCGCCTTGCGGTATTCCGCCCGTGCAAACCCCGCCCCCGCCGGCCGGTGGACGCTGTCGATGCCGGTGAAACGCACCCGGTCGAGATCGAGATCTCCAAAAAGCTCATCCCGGTACCTTTCGTTGTACATTCCGCAGGCAGGTCCGGTACCGAAATCGAGCAGGGCCGGGGTTTCGCGGTTTTCGAGCTGGTGGCGGAGAAGGCCGACGAACGTCCCGTGAACCATGCGCCGGAACTCGGCCTCGTCGTAATCGGCGATATATGCCAGAATATCGTCGTCACGCTCCGCCACCGGCGGCCGGGCGACGGCAAACGGCAGTTCGTCCACCGCACCGGCCGCCAGGCAGTCGCGATACCGCCGGCAGGAAACCGGCGGCAAGGCGGCGCTCTGCCGATGCAGTTCGCCGAGAAAATTCAGCAGGACGTGAAACGGGCAGTCGAAACGGCTGCGGTTGTCGTCCAGCCACACCGCGGCCAGGGCCGCGGCATCCGGCGCCGAAGCCCGGCGCCCCCGGCCGCGGGCGGACGACCGCCTCCGGTCGGCGGCCTGCAACCGGTAGAGATCGTACCGTTTCCGGGCACGGGAGAAAAGCCCCGGCCAGCCATCGGTGCGGAAAACCCGCCGCACCTTCTGCACCCATTGCGTCATAACGTCCACTTCCGTGGATGACGACGCCGTAACAACGTCACCATTCCCGTTGCACTGCAACCTGAGTCACCCGGCATACCGTTCACGGCTCAGGTATTGCCCGCCGCGCACCCCTTTCAGGGCGTTTCAGCAACCCGCTTCGCCTCGCTTCAGCGCTCCTCTGATTCTTCTTCGGCGGCCGGCAACCGGTAGAAACGGCGGTAGCACCACAGCTGCTTCCACCCTCGGCCCTGAGGCCAGAGGACCACCGAATACACCGGCGTGTCCCGCTCCTCCCCGGGAAAACAGACGTCCACCCGCCGGGCGTGCCGCGGGCTGACGGTAAACGCCTCGAAGATACAGAAACCGCCGGGAGCCGCCGAACCCGGCAGGCCGGCCTCCTCCACTTCGACATCCGCCTCCCGCCGCCGGTCGCCGGCTTCAGTTTCGGCTTCAGCAGCGAATTCATCGCCGCCGTAGTATCCCGGCGGGTCCACGCCCCAGAACAACTCCCGGGTCACGCCGCGCACCAGCAACGCCTCGGTGATCGTCTTGAAGGGGCCGTCGGCCGGCACCCAGGGAAGCTTTGCGTCGACATAGTACCCCGCTTCGGCGCCGTCGGTACGTACCTCGTCATCGGCATCGCGCCAGTCGAGCAGGGCGTCGGTCAGCCGGTCGGCCTCCTCCAGCCGGTAGTCCCCGAGGCCGTTGCGGATGGTCTCGCGCATCGCATCCTCCGCCGCACTGCTCAGATTGAGGCGCTCGTCCTCCTCACTCACCCGCACCAGGATATCGACCTCACCGACGGTCAGCGCCCGCCAGCCCACCGCCGCATCCGCAATCCCCGCCGCCGCATTCTCTTCAGCCGCCGGTTCCGCCGCCCGGGCACCATCCCCCGCCGCGGTTTCCGGGGCCGTTGCGGCGGGGGATTCCGGCAGCGGCTGACCGGTGGTGGCGTAGAGTTCCAGCACCGACAGCAGCGCCTGCTCGCGGACAAGCTCCTCCCAGCCGAAGATCGCCGCCGCCGTCTTACCGCGGTTATGCACCATGTACCGTCCGGCCAGCAGGCTGATGGTCAGCAGCACCCACAGGACGACAATCAGGACGCTGCCCCGCCGGCCCCGGACATCCCGTGTCCTCACTGCGCCCCGGACGCTTCCCGCGCTCCGCACGCACCGTGAAACCGCCCTTGCGAATGCCGCATCCCGATAAATCATATCAGCCTGCCGCCCCGGACGCGAAAGATCCATTCCTCGGGCCGGCGCCCCCCGGCGCGGGTCAGCCGCAGGCGGACCATGGCCGGGACCTTGTCGCTTTCCCCTTCCCAGCGGCTGTCGTCATCCAGGTCGGCATCGGTCTTGTCGCTATAGAAAAACTCCAGCGCCGCCACTCCCTCCAGCCGTGAAACCGGCTCCCGGTCGCGGTCGACACTTCCTTCGAGCGGGTTGGCTTCGGTACCGGTCTGTTCGAGCCGGGTAACCGGATCGATGTAGACCCGCAGCGTCTGCTCCTCCTCCTCGTAGCGGCAGGTCACCCGCAGCAGCCCCCCCGGAGCGGCACCGCGGGGCGCATCGGCGGTAAAGAAGCTCAGCCCGTTCCGGCGGCCGTCGAAGGGCAGGCGGGTGGGTGCGGGGAAGGGCGCGATGTCCATCAGCGACCCGAGCTGCCGGTCGAGGAGCCGGGGCAGGGTAACGGTAAGGGCACCGACCTCGCCTTCCCGGCGGCCACGATCCCAGGAATCCATCACCTGACGCAGGGCCATGGCGGCGATCAGGGTGACGACGCTCATCAGCACCATCGCCACCAGCACCTCCAGCAGGGTGAAGCCCCGCCGGGATGATCCCGTCCGCGCCGCCGCACCCGTCACGGCAGCCGCCCCCGCGTCATGGGTATCATCGCCGCAATAATCACGCCCCAGGTCTCCTACTTCCGTCGCCAGCGTTCCAGGCAGAAAGGCTTTTCCCGCGTCGGGGTGCGATGGATGACGCAGGCGGTTATACGGTACATATTCGGAATCTCCACCGGCTCCCCGACGGCAGCAGCTTCGTCCCTCGGGGCATCTTTTTCCACCGCGTCAGCCGCCACTGCATCCGCCGCCTCGGTAAGCGCCTCCCCGGTCTCAATGACCAGTTCCTCGGCGGCAAGGAGGTACTCCCAGTCCTCCTCGCCCGGCACCCGACCGTCCACCGCGCCGGTGTCGACGCTCTCCTTGAGCAGGGCGTCATTCTGCAGCAGGTTGTGGAGCAGGCGGATGGCGGTCAGACGTTCGTCCGCCTGCCAGGATGCCCGTTTGGCCTGGTACATGCCGCCGAACACCGCCCCGAGGGCCGTGCCGAGGATCAGGAGGGCAACCAGGACCTCCAGCAGGGTATATCCCCCGTTATCGCCCGCCGCCCTATACCCGGCACCGCTCACGCCGCCGGTCATCATCGCTTCCGCTCCTCCCCGCGCCGCAGCCGTACTGCGCCGGTGAGCGGGTCCAGACACAGCGCCGCCACTTCCCGGCCGGCGACGGAAAAAATCAGCCGGTCCCCGGTGGAACTGCCATCGGGAAAGAACAGGATCTCATAATTCGTCGCCCCGGCGTCCACCGGCTCGGCCCGGTCCTCCACCTCCACCAGCATGTCCGCCGGAATCTCCAGCCCCCCTTCTTCATCCTCATCCCCCAGCCGGCAGCGCCGCCGGTTGCCGTCGACAAGCAGGACCGCCGTCCGGCCGCCGGCCAGGGCGCCGACCCGGGCCCGGCGGCAGAGACCGGCAAAGGCCTCGACGAATTCACCCCCGCGCCGCTCCCCGGTACCGCGGCCGATGGCGGTCACCACCAGGGTCACCCCCAGCGATACGATCACCATCACCACCAGCATCTCGATCAGGGTGAAGCCGCGGCCGGGCGCGGGAATGGCGGGACGGGGATGGAAATCAGAACGTGATATCATTGATGCCCAGAATCGCCGACAGCATGGAGATGACCACGGCGCCGATGACCAGCCCCATGAGCAGAATGGCGATGGGCTCCACCAGGGCCAGGTAGCGCTTGATACGAATCTCGATGGTGCGGTCCAGCTCGTTTGCCGCCGCCTCGAACATCCGGCCGATCTGGCCGGTCTCCTCCCCCAGGGTGACCATCTGCACCAGCTTGATGGGAAACACACCGCCCTCGCGCATCAGCGCGCTGATGCGCTTCCCGGTCTTGACCTGCTGATAGAGGCGTTCGATCTCCGCCGTGATGACGCTGTTGGCCACCACCTTGCCGGCGATGGCGATGGCCTTCAGCAGCGGCACGCCGCTCTGGATCAGGGTTCCCAGGGTACGGGAAAAACGGCTCACCTGGATATCGAGTCCCAGGGTGCCAAGGCCGGGGAGACGCAGCAGGGCGCGGTCGCGCACCCCCCGACCGGCCGGGGTGCGGAGATACCAGCGACCACCCACCACCAGACCCGCGATGGCGGCAAGAAACGCCGGCCACCAATGCTGGAGGAAATCGCTGCCGGCCATCAGCATCCGGGTGGAAAGGGGGAGCTGCTGGCCGATATCGGCAAAGATCTCGGAAAACCGGGGCACCACAAAACCGACGATGACGATCACCGAAAGGAAACCGACCGACAGCAGGATGGACGGATAGATGGAACTGGAGATGATGAATCGCCGTACCGCTTCGGACTGTTCGAGAAACTCGCCGAGCTTGGTGAGGATGCGCGGCAGGATGCCGCCCGCCTCGCCGGCCCGGACCATGTTGACGTAGAGTTCGTTGAACTCCCGCGGCCGATCGGCCATTGCCGCGGAAAGACTCTTGCCCTCCTGCAGCGAGGTGCGCAGATAACCCGCCGTTTCCCGCACCGCGCCGGCGGTAACGACGTCGGCGATAACCCCGAGGGCGCGGTCCACCGGCACTCCCTCGGTGGTGAGGTGCGCCAGCTCGCGGGTAAAATCGAGCACCTCGGTGCGCCGCATACCGGTGCGCGCAGCACCCCAGTTGCGCCCCCCCGCCCCCGACCGTCGGCGGCCCGAAGCATCGAGCCAGCGAATCAGTACCAACCCCTGCTGTTGCAGCGTCAGCAGCAGGGCTTCCCGGTCGGCGGCCTCGGCACTGTCGATGTAGCGCTCACCACCGGGATTCATAACCTCGAAGCTGAATCTCGGCATTACCGGGTCACCCGCAGCACTTCCTCGTAGGAGGTAACCCCGCGGCGCACCTTCTCGATGCCGTCGCGGCGCAACGACGGCATCCCTTCGGTGCCGTAAAGCGCCTTAACCGCCTCGGTCAGATCATCCCCCCGGGAGACGGCGCGCCGGAGCTGATCGTCGATGAAGATATATTCATAGATACCGATACGACCGCGATAGCCCGTCCCGCCGCAGGTTTTGCAGCCGGTGCCACGCCGGTAGGTCGACGGAATCCTTTCCGCCGCGACACCCAGCTCCAGCGCCAGCTGCTCGTGCTCGGCGGCGGCGAGTTCCACCGTCACCGCGCATTCGGGGCACACCCGGCGCACCAGCCGCTGGGCCAGCACCGCCACCACCGCCGAGGCGATCATGAAACGCTCGACCCCCATGTCCTCGAGCCGGGCAATGGCCCCGAGCGCATCGTTGGTATGCAGGGTGGAAAACACCATGTGGCCGGTAAGCGCCGACTGAATGGCGATGTCGGCGGTTTCCACATCGCGGATCTCTCCCACGAGAATGATATCCGGGTCCTGACGCAGGAAGGAACGCAGGCAGCGGGAAAAGGTCAGGTCGATGCCCGGCTGCACCTGGACCTGGTTGACGCCGTCGAGCTGGTACTCCACCGGATCCTCGACGGTAACGATCTTCACGTCCGGGCGGTTGAGGGTATTGAGCGCCGCATAGAGGGTTGTGGTCTTGCCCGATCCGGTGGGTCCGGTCACCAGGATCATGCCGTAGGGCAGCCGGATAGCCTGCTCGAACTGCTTGCGGACGGCCGGCGAAAAACCGAGGCCGTCCATGTCCAGGTTGATCTCGTCCTGCTTCAAAAGCCTGAGCACCAGGCTCTCGCCGAAATAGGCCGGCACCGACGAAACGCGGATATCCAGCTCGCGGCCGGTGCCGGCGCCGAAGCGGATGCGGCCATCCTGGGGCACCCGCATCTCGGCGATGTCCATCTTGGAGATCAGCTTCACCCGCGACAGGATCGCCGACTTCAATTTGATGTTGATGGTTTCCATATCGTGCAGCACGCCGTCGATACGATAGCGGATCTGCACGTGGTTCTTGCGGGGCTCGATATGGATATCGGAAGCATTGAGGCTCACCGCGCGAGTGACCAGGTGGTTGACCAGGCGAATGATCGGCGCCTCGGAGGCCATGTCCTTGAGATGCTCGGGGTTGTCCCAAAGCTGATCCTCGATATCCAGCTCGCCTTCCCCCGGCTCGCCGGCGGCCATGTCGACCTCGGCCTCGTACCAGCGATAGATGTACTGGGAAACGGTTTCCGCCGCCGCGCGGCGGAAGAGCACCGGGCGGTCGAAGGTACGGCGGACGATCTCCCGGGTACTGTAATCCTCGGGCTGCGCCATCACCACCACCACCTCGTCGACATCGCCGGTCACCGGCAAAACGAGGAAGCGCTTCATGAACGGTAGCGGCAGGGCGGTCAGCGGCGGTGGGGTCTCGGGGAAATCGGCGGCCTCCATCTCCGGGAGTACCGCCGGCTCGGTGGCGGCGAATACCGACGCCTCATCCCCGTTGCCCGGGGGCAACCCGTTCCGCGAAGTCCGGTCCAGAGACCCCCGATCCACGGCCGCCCCGTCCCGCGGCGACCGCGATCCACCCAGGCGCTCACGGAATCGCGCGGTCAGTTCCTGCAACTTATTCCCAACTGACAATGTCCCGGTTCCCCTCTTCCCCGCCCTCGGCACCGTCGGCACCGAAGCTGAACAGATCGTAGGCCCCGTGCTCGCCGGGGCTGCGGTACTGGTACGGATTGCCCCAGGCATCCTCGGGAACCGGCTTCGGCAGGTACGGACCGTCCCAAGTTTCCAGGTCGTTCACCTTCTCCCGCAACGCCGTAAGGCCTTCGTCGGTGGTCGGATAACGGCCGTTGTCAAGCCGGAAGCTGTCCAGCGCCGAGCCAAGCAATTCGATCTGGGTCTTGGTGGTCTTGATCTTGGCGGTGTCTATCTTGCCGAAGAACTTCGGCGCCACCAGGGCCGACAACAGGCCGAGGATGATGATCACCACCAGCAGTTCGATAAGGGTGAAGCCGGCCTGCCGCCGCCGGGCGGGTGAGAATAACGAATGTCTTTTTCTCTGCATATCTTCTTTCTCCATCGGTTGACAGGAACGTCGCAACAGCTTCATCTGCTTCCATACCAGGGATCGCACGGCAACCGGGCACCACCCGATGATCACCCCCGCCGGCAATACAAACTCACGGCGGAGCAGCCTCCACAGGCACCAACGCCGGACCGAATACGAACATAGCATACATGTTGAATCCGTAACAACTGTCAATA
>JAFGAM010000081.1 GCA_016933675.1 Candidatus Anaeroferrophillacea bacterium | reverse complement strand
CTTTACGGTAGACGGTGAAGCGGTCGCCGTGGAACGGCTCGATGCACGCCAGTTCGTCGCTGCCATCGCCGTCAACGTCGCACAGGGCGATGTCCGATACCGGCCTCTCCAGCACCTTCCGCACCGTCCACGCTCCGCCTTTACGTTCCGGCGGCAACACGTGGAAGACTCCCTGGTCGCACGATGTCAACGCTGAAGTATACCCCTTGTTCTCTACCCGGCAGTACCCGTGGTTCCGGGTCATTCCCCCGGCAATCTGCTCCAGCGGCGTTATTCCGGTAAAATCGAAAGTCAGTTCCGCCGCATACAATCCACCCGGTGAACTCCAGTCGTCCTCGTTCTTTTTTTCCGTGCAGAGCGTACAGCACAGCAGGTAATGAACGCCGCCGCGCTGGAGGATATCGAACCGGTGCAGGTACGGCAGTCTGAGCAGCGGAGATGACGTCCAGTTCCCCGTTTTCCGGCTTAACCGTATTATCTCTGTCCCCTGCGCCTGGAAGCCGGGGAAGAAGCGCTGTACCGCCAGGAAATCGCCGCTGCCGTCCGGCACCGGCACCAGCGACATGGTGCCGCCGGGTTCCTCCCAGGCGGTTTCCCGTTGAAAGGTCTCACTATCGAAGGCATAGCACGGCCCTGGCGCATCCGGGGCAAACAGCAGCAGCGTCCGCCCCTCCACGTTCACCGACCCCACCGCGTAGCAGGACGGCAGGTCGCACAGGTGTTTGCGGGTAAATCTCATGCGTGTTTCTCTTTGTAGTCCGGATTCAGGATGTGCGGCGAGCCTTTCCCCGTGAAGAAATCAGCGGCGATGTCGATGGCCATCTCGTAAATCCGCCAGAGCGATTCCATTGTCTGGCTGGAAACGTGCGGCGTCAGGACGACGTTGTCGAGTTTCAGCAGCGGCGAATCGGTCGGCAGCGGTTCCTGCGCGTAGACGTCCAGCCCGGCCCCGCCGATACGCCCGGCAGCGAGGGCATCGTACAGCGCCTTTTCATCGATGATGTTGCCGCGCGCCGTGTTTACGATGACCGCCGTGGGCTTCATCAGCCCCAGCAGCGTATCTCCGATGAGGTGGTG
>JAFGAM010000080.1 GCA_016933675.1 Candidatus Anaeroferrophillacea bacterium | reverse complement strand
TCGCCCTGCGGGCTTAGCTGCGGGTCCGAGATGCGGTCCATGGCCAGCATGTCGTGCACCGTGAAGGGGTGCGTCGTCTGGCCCAGCGAGCCCACCGGCAGTCCCGCCAGCAGTGCCACGGAAAATACCAGCGCCGAGAGGTGTTTCGTTTTCATGGTATCCGGCTTTCGTTCGAGATAATGGTGAATGTTTTGATGCGCCGTGCGGATTATTTCCTCCGGCGGCAAATCCGTCCACGGGCCGCATCCACCGCGTCGGGATGCGGCCGGCCGTCATACCGGCAGTATAGCCGGCCGGATGGCTTGAGGGCAACGGGAATCCGGGCGGTACCGGCATACCGCCCCTGCTTTTGGCTGAATAAACACCCGCATTCATAGGAGTCGATTCGATACCATCGCCGCAACCCTTGAATGGTCCTCATTGATTTGCGGGGGATTGCCGGGTATCCTGTATCCGGCTGCATTCCGTAGGTGGATTTACTGGCTTGGTGTCGAACAGGCGACTCGCCCCCAAAAAAAGGAGAGTAACCTTGAAGATCAGCCGCGGTCATATCGGTTGTCAGGCGTTGGTGGTTCTTGCCGTTGTGGTTATGGTGAGCGAAACGGCGTTGACCGCCGAGTTCTTTGTCGGCCCCCAGGGCCGCGACGACAATCCCGGCAGCCGGGACAAACCCTTCGCCTCGCTCGAGGCCGCCCGCGACGCCATCCGCGCCCTCAAGAGCGCCGGGGGCCTGCCCGCCGGCGGCGTGACCGTCTGGCTGGGCGCCGGCGACTATCCGCGCTCGAAGAGTTTCGAGCTGACCGCCCGGGACAGCGGCACTGCCGAATCCCCGATCACCTATCGCGCGGCCGAAGGACAAATGGTCCGCCTGCTCGGCGGCCGCTCGCTCGACGGCCTGGCGCCGGTCACCGATCCCGCCGTTCTCTCGCGCCTCGACGAGAAGGCCCGCGGCAAGGTCTTGTCCGTTGATCTAAGGGCGAGCGGCATTGACGACTTCGGCCGGCTCCGCAGCCGCGGCTTCGGCCGG
>JAFGAM010000079.1 GCA_016933675.1 Candidatus Anaeroferrophillacea bacterium | reverse complement strand
CTTCCGCGCCACTACCAGCGCTTCTGCATCCAGATCGTCCAGCCCGGCGCCCGGAACCACAGCGGCGCTCCAGTCCTCCTGCGTCGCCTGCGCACGGATGCGCTCAATCTCTTCCAGATTCAGTGGCGACAGAGCCTCGCCGTCGCGCCCGTAGTAGTGACCTTCAAAGGCAACCGGCAACCCCTTGGGCGCGGCAGGGATCTGAAACAGAATCACGCGCCCGTTTTGGTGCGCCACTTCATGAATTTCGACAAAGGTAATCCGATGACTGATCTTGTTGGCAATTTCTTCCTTCAGGCTGTCCAACTCAGGCCGGTTCGAGCGGTACTTCGTGCCGACTACTTGCCGGTGGTTGTTCACGCCGAAAACCAGCCACGCATTGGAATGGCGGTTTAGATTCGCCTCGTTGCTCAGGGCTGAAAAATATCGCCCCAACTTGGTGAAATCATACCCGTTCTTGGCTTCCTTGAACTCGACCGTTTCGGTTTCGGCGGGCAGCTCAAGCAGGGATTTCAGTTTTTCGGATGCATGCATAATCCAATCTGTCTCGTTTTCAGTGATCCGTTCCATCTTCACCTTCCGCAAAGGCTTGCTGCTCGGTCATGTAGGCCTTGATAGATGGTCAGATCGGACCATCGACCGTATTGCGCTATGACCTTTTTCAGTCGTTCCATGGCTTAGTGGTCCTGGCGCTCGTAGTCCACCCGCACTTCGCCACTCATGAGCTTGGGCAGCAGGGTGTCGCGAAGTGTTTCGAGTGACTTTATTTGCACACAGTTTGCTATTACCTTGTCGTTTATCGGACTCGCCGTTTCTTCAAATTTCTTTATCAAGCTGACAGGAGGTATCATCGTCGCAATCTTCTGAAAATCAGTTTTGCTGATAGAGCCGAATACCGTCCCCTCATCATTGAACATCGTGATCTCACGCATTAGGGAGCGCAGCTTGAAATAGGTATAGGTGTAATAGCTGCTTTTGTGCTTGTATCGGAATGCGGCAACTCCTCGACCAATGCAACATTCAGTATCTGCCATGTTTTGCGCGCCGACCGGCGCTCTGACGCTGATTAATGTGTCATTAGCTTTTGCAAACCGTGTTGGTTCAGTCGTGTAGACACGTTGAGCTGGAAAACGGAAACCAAAATCCGCATTCCCTTGAAACATTGGCATCCCGATACCTTCTTCATTAAACGTGTTTCCAGGTGGCGACTGCCCCATAGTAAAGTCAAATTCGTCAGATAAAACTCCCTCCTCCCAATTCTCCTGCGCTTCTTCCACGAACCACTGGCGGAAGAGGGTTTCGGCCATGGCTTCGAGGGTTTTGTTTTGGCGGTGGAGCAGGTCGATTTTGTCGTCGAGGCTGGAGAGTATCGAGGCGATGGCGCATTGTTCGGGAGGGCTTGGCAGCAAAAACCTGTGGTTCGTTACTACTTCGGTTTGAACCCGCTGCCTTCCAGAACTTCCCGTCATCGATTGAATTGCGACATCCCGGAACTCAGAGAAAATTGAGAAGTAATACAAGAAGTGCTTGTCACTAATTTCCGGTTGTTCTCTTATAACGATGTATTCAGTCGAGCCAAATCCAACTTCCCCATCATCGAGAATGTCTACATAGGCAGTCTTGCCATTTTCGAGGCACGGGGTGATACGTGCGACCAAAGTGTCACCGTTCCTGAACTTCATCCCCCCGTTGTATGGTTCAATGGAAAAGGTGGTAACCTTTTTAGTGAATGGCTGAATGTCAGTCATAGCAACTTTTTTTGCCATCGTGCCTTTTGGTAACGACTCCGACGGATTAATGAAGGCGATCTCTTCAAGTGCCATTTCCTTCCACTCCCTCATATCCCCACCCTCCCCAGCATCTCAATCACCCGCATCTCCATCTTCGAAAAGGCGAACCATTTCTTGCCCAAGTCCTTCAGCGATGCGCCGATGTGGTAGATGTCGTCGTCGATGACCAGAAACCGGTCGTGGGCGAGCTTGAATTCCTGCGCCTCGATGGCCGGGTATTGGGCGTTGAATTTGGCGATGTCCTGGGCGAGTTGGCGGCTGATGGTTTTGGTCAGCAGTTGCACATCCACCCCCGCCTTGCGCTTGGAGAACAGCATCAACACGCTTTCGTCCACATAGTTGTCAATGAGGATAATCCGGCGGCTGGCGGAACGAATCAGGTCGCAGGCAAAAAGGGAGCGAACCGCCCAAATGTTGTTTTGAAGGTATCGCATTTTGCGATACCATGAATACAACCTCATCTTCAGTAAGCTGGAACATAAAATCGGGTGGAAAGCGTTTGATATTTCTTTTTACCTGCTCTCTGAGCCTGATAGGTTTCACCTCGTAAAAAGCGGCCAAATCCTTATCCAGCATTACTTGAACCCCGCGAATCGTGTAGATCCGATTGCTTATTTCCTCAATTTTCATGAGTTCATTTTCACTCATATTTTACCTTTGTCAGCATCTCCACTGCGCCCATTTCTATTTTCGAAAAGGCAAACCACTTTTTGCCCAAATCCTTCAGCGATGCGCCGATATGGTAAATGTCGTGGTCAATAATGAGAAACCGGTCATGGGCAAGCTGGAATCGCTGCACATCAATGGCGGGGTATTGCTGCTGGTGCTTTTTGAGGTCCAGCGCCAACTGTTTACTGATGGAGGTTGTCAGTATTTGGGCGCTTACCTGGGCGTTACGCTTGGAAAGCAGGACCAGCACGCTTTCATCGACATAGTTGTCGATCAGGATAATCCGCTGTCTGGCCGAGCGAATCAGATCGCAGGCAAAGGTATAGGCATCAAAAACCTGGCCATCGAAAAAAATACCCTGCTTGGGCAAAACGGATTTGTCTTCAATCGCCATTAAAACCCGTTCAATTTTCTGGTCAGTTTGGATTTGCTTGATTTCAAGCGAGTCCAGCCGTTGAAAAACCTGGGCATTAGCCGAAAGAAAGCGGCGCATGGCGACAAAAGCATTGATAATCTGAATGCTGACCTTCACCGCTGTCTCGCTTCGCAGTACCGCAGAAAGCATGGCGACTCCCTGCTCGGTAAATGCGTACGGAAGATATTTTCTGTGTTGTCCCCGACCGGCCTTTAAGGTCACGTTTTGTGATCTTAAAGGATCAGCCCTTGACGTCGCAGATTGCGACCTCAAGCTTTCCCATTCCGTCTCGGTTAACTGGAACATGAATTCTGCGGGAAATCTCAGTGAATTTCTCTTTACAGCTTGATTTAACACCCTGGTTTCCACTCCGTACAGTTCAGTCAGATCTTCATCCAGCATGATCTGAACACCACGCAGAGTGTAGATGTGCTTTTGAATGTCGTCGACAAGGATAAGGGACGTATCGGTCATATCTTCACCTTCGCCAAGTTCTCCGCGATCAAGACATTCAGCTTCGCCTCTTCCTGCAACTGCGCCTCAAACTCCGCCTTGAGCCGGGTGAATCGTTCCTTGAAGTCGAAGTCGTCCTCATCGTCGGGCAGACCCACATAGCGCCCCGGGGTCAGCACATAGTCCAGTTCGCGCACCCGCTCGATGGGGACGGCGTTGCAGAAGCCCTTCACATCGTCATAGTCACCGTTCGGATTGCGCCAGTTGTGATAGGTGCTGGTGATGGCGGCGATATCTTCTGCGGAAAACTCCTTGGTGCGGCGGTTGATGAGATGGCCGAGGTTGCGGGCGTCGATGAAGAGGATTTCGTCGGCGCGGTTGCGGAACTTGCCGTTGGTCTTGTTGCGGCTCAAAAACCACAGGCAGGCGGGGATCTGCGTGTTCAAAAACAGCTTGGCGGGCAGGTTGACGATGCAGTCCACCAGCCGCGCCTCGACCAGCGCCTTGCGGATGTCGCCCTCGCCGGAGCTTTTGGAGGTGAGCGCGCCCTTGGCGAGGACGAAGCCGGCCTGGCCGGTGGGGTTCAGGTGATAGAGGAAGTGTTGAATCCATGCGTAGTTGGCGTTGCCGGTGGGCGGCACGCCGTGTTGCCAGCGGCCATCCTTGCGCAGCAGGTCGCCGCTCCAGTCGCTGTCGTTGAAGGGCGGGTTGGCGATGACATAATCGGCCTTCAGGTCTTTGTGGGCGTCGTTTAAAAAGGAACCTTCGTTATTCCATTTCACCTGCGAGCTGTCGAGGTGGCGGATGGCGAGGTTCATCTTGGCCAGACGCCAGGTGGTCTGGTTGCTCTCCTGTCCGTAAATGGAGATGTCGTTGACCTTGCCCTGATGGCCGGTGACGAATTTTTCCGATTGCACGAACATGCCGCCGGAGCCGCAGCAGGGGTCGAGCACCCGACCCTGGTAAGGCTCCAGCATCTCCACCAGCAGTTCGACCACGCTGCGCGGGGTGTAGAACTGGCCGCCCTTTTTGCCTTCGGCCAGCGCAAATTCGCCGAGGAAATATTCGAACACATGGCCAAGCAGATCGGCGCTGCGCGCCTTGGCATGGCCGAGGGCGATGTTGCCGACCAGATCGATAAGACCGCCCAGACTGGCGGGGTCGAGATTGCCGCGCGCGAAGACCTTGGGCAGCACATCGCGCAGGGAGGGGTTTTCCTTCTCGATGGCGTCCATGGCTCCATCCACCGTCTTGCCGATGTCCGGCTGCCTGGCCCGGGTGAGCAGGTACGACCAGCGCGCGGTTTCCGGCACGAAGAACACATTCTCGGCCTGGTATTCGTCCTTGTCCTCCGGGTCGGCCCCGGCATAGTCGCTGCTTGAATCCGATTGGCCCTTTTGCAACTTCTCGTACAGCTCGTCGAAGGCGTCGGAGATGTATTTGAGGAAGATCAGCCCCAGCACAATGTGCTTGTACTCCGCCGCGTCGATGTTCTTGCGCAGCTTGTCCGCCGCCTTCCACATCTGCTTTTCGATGGGTTCTTCCGGTTTTGGCGCTGCTTTTCTGGCCATGGGGTTCCTTCAATGGCTACAGTTGTTTCGTCGAAATATGCTTGGCTAACAGTTCAATAAGTGGAAATCGTTCCCTCATGTCAGGCAACATATACGGACGATATTTCCACCTATTAATATTAAACCGACAAAGATGGAAATCTGGCATGCTGGTTGTCCACCTATGACATTTTACCCCGCGGTTTTACACTTATGGCGATATTTCAGCGACAAACATGGAAACCGATCACATGGAAACCAGACAGGAAAAGGCTGGATCAGGCCGGTGGGGCAGCAAAACCACGGGTATCAGCCCCCCTGGCTCTACATACACTTACCGAGTTTATGGCATAAACTCAAACAGAATTATGTGGAGCACGAAGCAAAACAGGGGATGTGCATCCCGCATCGGGTTGCACATCCCCTGAAATATTGGCGCCGTGATGACGCCTCTGTAATATCGTCGGTTATCGCGGATCACGCTCGGCCCCGGTCGCCCACCGCACCGGCAACCCGCGGTTGACGGCACCTGAAAAGCGCACCGCACCACAACCGGCGGTGACACGCGCACCGCCAACCAGATTTGGCATCCCCGCCGGGACCACCGGCACCCGCGCTTGCTCACCCGGATGTCGACTTACACCAGGCGCACCACCGGCGGCTCACGCCGGATCAGGAGGCATAGCGCTCCCGCAGCACCCGGTGCAGGATCTTGCCGGTGCCGGTGCGCGGCATCTCGTCAGCGGCGATGAAATGATAGTCCTTGGGACACTTGTAGGCCGCCAGGCGAGCGCGGCAGTAGTCGTTGAATTCCCCGGCGGTGGTCGTCGCCCCCTCCTTGAGAATCACCACCGCGGAAACCTGCTCGCCCCACTTGTCGTGCGGCAGGCCGATGACGGCGACGTCGAACACCGCTGCATGGGCGGCAAGCACGTTCTCCACCTCGGAGGGATAGACATTCTCGCCGCCGGTGATGATCATGTTCTTCTTGCGGTCCACCAGGTAGTAGTAGCCGTCCTCGTCGCGCCTGGCCATGTCGCCGGCACTGAAATACTCGCCGACGAAGGACTCGGCGGTAACCTCGGGCATCTTGTAATAGCCGTCAAAAAGCATCGGCCCGCGGGAGTAGAGTTCGCCCACCGCGCCGTCGGCCACCTCGTTGCCGTTCTCGTCGAGAATCTTTACCCGGTCAGTCCCGGACGACTCGCGGCCGATGGAGCCCGGCTTGGTCAACTGGTCCTCGGGCATCAGGGTGGTGACGATACCGGCCTCGGTGGAGCCGTAGCCCTCGTAGAGCTTGACGTCGGGAATGAGTTCGAGGATCGCCTTCTTGTGCTCGATGCGTGCCGGCGCCGAGGAACACAGCAGCTTGGTGATGGACGACAGATCACGGCGTTTCAGCTCGTCCGCCGGCTGATTGAGAATCAGGTTGTAGTGGGTCGGGATGAGGGAGATAAAGGTTACCCGCTCCCGCTCGATGACATCGAGAATCTCGGGCGGCCGGAAGGAACGCGCCGGGTGGATATAGTTGGCGCCGCCGAGGTAGGTGGCGGTGAAGGAAAAATAGGTGGTATTGACGTGGCACAGGGGCATGCAGGTGAGCACGATGTCGCGAAAACTGAACTCGAAGTCGGTGCCGTTGATGAGGTAGAAGGCGATATAGGACTCGTGCGAACGCACCACACCCTTGGGCCGGCCGGTGGTGCCCGAGGTGTAGAGCAGAATCCACGGGTCCGCCGGCGCCACGTCGGTTTCGGGCTCCGCCGGCGAGCCGGCGGCGATCAGCGCCTCGTAATCGCGCCAGTCCGGCTTTGCTTCGCCGACCACCACCCAGGACTCGACCCGGCCGAGTTCGCCGCGGATACCCTCCACCATCGGCACGAACTCGTCGTGGACGACGAAAACCTTCGCGTCGGCGTTGTCAACGATGAAGCGAATCTCCGGCGCCACCAGGCGGAAGTTGATCGGGTTGATCACCGCGCCGAGTTTGGCGCAGGCAAGGTAGAGTTCGCAGATCTCGATGCAGTTCTCGAGAAAGCAGGAAACGGTATCGCCCTTGCCGACCCCGAGCAATCGCAGGCCATCGGCCAGCCGGTTCACCCGCTCGTTGGCCTGCGGAAAGGTATAGCGGCGGTGCGCGTCACAGAAGGCGATGCGCTGCGGAAACTTGGCCGCGTTGACCCGCAGCATGTCGCCGAGGTTGAGCCAGAGTGCCATGAAATTTCTCCTTTCAGTTCAACCGGATGCGCACGTCCGCCAACCCCGGCTCGGTGCCTTTCGGGTAAGCGAAAACGGGGTTGAGATCCATTTCGGCAATCTCCGGGTGGTTGGCGAGCAACACCGAAACCCGGCCGAGCAGATCCTCCAGCGCCGCGATATCGACCCCCGCCCGGCCGCGGATGCCGGCGAGAATCGGGTAGCCCTTGATGCCCCGGATCATCGCGGCGATGTCCTCGCGACTGAGGGGATTGAGGCGGAAGATCACGTCCTTCATCACCTCGACGAAGATACCGCCGAGCCCGAAGGCCACCACATGGCCGATCTCGGGATTCTCGCGCGTGGCACCGAACATCACCTCGACGCCGGAAACAAGCTGCTGCTGGACAAACACCCGACAGCCGGGGAAGCGTTTGGCCAGATCCTCGAAAGCGGCACGCACCGCGACATCGTCGGCCAGGCCCAGCACCACGCCGCCGGCATCGGACTTGTGCACCACTTCCTCGGCTTCGACCTTGAGGGCCACCGGATAGCCGATCTCGCCGGCCGCGGCCACCGCCCCGGCGGCGTCGGCCACCTCGGCATTGGGAGCCACCGGCAGACCGTAGGCGGCCAGCAGGCTGAAGGCATCGGACTGGGACATGAACTTCCGGCCGGCATCGCGGTTTTTTGCCACCAGCCGGTCCGCCGCGGCGCGGTCGATGTCGCCGCAGGATACCGTGGTGGGCCGGGGCCGCCGGATAAGGCCGGCATAGGCCGCCAGGGAGGCGGCCACGCGGCCGCCGATCTCAGGCATATCGAAGGTCGGGATGCCGGCATCGGCAAAGATCTTCAGCGTCGAAGCCCAGCCTTCCTTCTCGGTCATCGCCACCACCACCATGGGCTTGTCGGCGCCACGGGCGACATCCACCAGCTCGCGGGCGACACCCTCGGTATCGACGAAGAACGGCGTGATGAAGTTGACGAAAACGATATCGACATGCGGATCCCGCATCAGGGTCTCGGCCGCCAGGCGGTAGTGCTCCGGCGTCGCCGTGGCCAGCACGTCCACCGGGTTGGCCACCGAGGCCTCGGGGTAGAGGCCGTTCTTCAGCGTCTCCCGGCTCGCTTCGGTCAACTCGGCCATCTCGCAGCCGTTCTCGGTGATCTCGTCGGTGACGATGATCCCCGGACCGCCGGTGTTGGTGATGATCGCCACCCGGTTGCCACTGGCCGGCGGCAGGGCGGAAAGGGCACGGGCCGCCTGACAGAGCTCCTCCTCGTCATCGAAGGTGAGAATGCCGCAGCGGTCCAGCAGCAGGTTGGTGGTGGTATCCACCTCCATCATGCCGCCGGTGTGTGAAGACACCGCCTTGGCGCCGAGCTTCGTGCGCCCGGTCTTCATGGCAAGGATCGGTTTGCGCTTGGACACCTCGGTGGCGGCAGCGGCAAAGCCCGCCGGGTCCTTGAGGGTCTCGATATGCAGGAGAATGACCTTCGTCCCCGGATCGTCGCCCCAGTAGCGCAAAATCTCGGTGGCGTTGATGTCGGACTGGTTGCCGTAGGAGGCGTACATGCGGAAACCGAGCCCGAGTTCGTAGAGGCGGTTGTTGATCACCTCGCCGACGCCGCCGGACTGGGCCATCACCGAGATGGAGCCTTCGACCATCTTGGTGAAGGTGAAGTTGCAGTAGGCCCGCACCTCGGGGTCGGAGTTCATCACCCCCTGGCAGTTGGGGCCGAAAACGCGAATGCCGTAGCGCCGGGCCACTTCCAGCATCTCGGCCTCGAGCTTCTCGCCCTCGGGGCCGATCTCCCGGAAGCCGGCGGTGTTGACAATCACCACCTTGACGCCCTTTTTACCGCACTTCTCGATCTCTTCGGGCACCCGGGTATTCTTGACGATGATATGCGCCAGGTCCACCTCCAACGGCACGTCGAGGATGTCCTTGTAGGCGATGAAGTTCTTGATAAAATCGGCCTTGGGGTTGACCGGGAATATGGGCCCCTTGAAACCGCTGTCGACAAGATTCTGAACGATGCGGTAGCCGATGGTCAACTCGCGGTTCGAGGCGCCGATGACCGCCACCGCGCGGGGACAAAACAATGCATCCAACATGGTCTGATTCCTCCTGTTGCCGTACGGCGTTACGCGCCGGTCAACGGTATATTCGTTACAGCCGGCGGGCGGTAAGCGCCGCGCCGTAGGCACCGATCTCCTGGGGCCAGTCGGGCACGATCACCTCCTGGCCGGTCATTTCCGCCATCATCCGGGCAATGATGGGGTTGTGGGCCACCACCCCGCCGGTCATCGCCACCCGGCCGGCGATGGTGTCCATCTCCAGCACCCGCTTGATCACCGAACGAAAGACGCCCTTGACGATGTCCGCCGGCTGCACCCCCCGGCGCACCAGGGCGAGAATCTCGGTACAACTGAAGACGGTGCAGAAGGAGCCGATGCTCACCTCGTTTTCACTCTGTTCCGCAAGGCCGTTGAGGACGCCGAGTTCGAGGCCCATACGGTAGGCGATCTCCTCGATGAAGGCCCCGGTGCCGGCGGCGCACTTGCGGTTCATGGTGAAGGATTCGCGTTCGCCGGCAGGGCCGAGGCGGATCACCTTGTTGTCCTGGCCGCCGATGTCGACGATGGTCACCGCACCCTTGACCTGGTGATGAACACCGCTGCCGTGACAAAATATCTCGGTGCGCATCTCGTCGACCCCCGGCACGTTGCGGCGGCCGTAGCCGGTGGATACCAGCCGGCGGACGGCGGCGCGTTCGACCCCGGCCATGGCCAGGGCGGCATCAAGCGCGACGCCGGCGGCGGCGGCGAAATCGTAGCCGCTCTTCACCACCGACCGGCCGCACAAAACGTCGTCTTCGTCGATGAGCACCACCTTGGTGGTCGTCGACCCGACATCGATACCGGCATAGAATTCCCCGGCCATCAGCGGCGATCACCCAATTGCTCGACAAAGGCCTCGATCTTGGTGATCGCCTGCTCCTCGGAGTAGCAGCGCAGGTCGTTCAGGTCACCGTCGATGGTAACGAAGGGAATACCGTGCTTCTCCAGCATCCGCTGCGGCAGGCCGTAGCGGCAGTTGGAGTTGTTCGGGCAGGTTTTGGCATCGTGGAAGATGATGCCATCGTAGCCGAACAGCCCCTTCATGCGGAGAAAATAATCCTCCTTGAAGGCGTCGTCGCGAACGATGAACAGCTCCGTGTAGGCCCGCGCCATGGAGTTCCACGGGTCTTTGCCGTCGAGGGCGGAAAAAATCCAACTGTTGCAGTAGGTCGAGGCGACCACCGCGGTCTTCAGCCGCAGGAAGAGCTCGGCGTTCTCCCGCAGCTTGCCCCAAATGGGCATCCCTTCCCAGTAGATGCGATGCTTTTCACCGTCCACCGCCGATACCCCGTCGGCGACCCACTCCTTGAGTTCGGCCAACAAGGTTTCGTAATATTCGTTCGCCACCGGGGTGCCGCGCATGACCACCGCCGGCCCCATGTGGATGGTGCCGTCGAAGAAGGTAAGGGGGGTCGGCTTGTTGGCCGCGGTCTCCAGCACCTCGCGCCAGAGATCGGAGCATTTCCGCGACAGCTCCACGGTCTCCTCCAGCTTGTCGCTGTCCAGCCGGGCGCCGGTGGCATCGGCGATGTCGGCGGCGAGCTTCTGGAACTGGCCGGCGATCCCCTTGATATGGGTATCGGTCACCTCGCCGACGTTGACGTAACTCTCGATGCCGAGGCAGGGCACGTTCCAGCGCCGGGCGTACCACATGAACCAGTCTTTGACGTCGCGGCACTGGTTGGTGTTGTAGACCAGCACATCGGGCTTCGGGATCGAGTCGATGCCGGCATAAATCTTCTGTAGCGGGGTAAAGCCCTTGAGATAGGCACCGACGTCGGCCGTCAGGTAGGAGCAGATCTCGGGCGAGTAGCCAATGGCATTGGCCGCCGGAATGTAGTCGGTGGCGGCCCGGCTGGCGCCGAGGATGGCGGCGTGGTTTTCGGGAAAATAGACCACGAAGCCCATGGCCCTGAGCAGTTCCGCCGGCCCGACGCTGGTGCACCAGGCAACCTTCGGGGACCCCGCCTTGACGGCATTGTCGATTTCATAGAAATGGTCCGCCATCACCTTCTTCATCAGTTTGGCAGCCTTGAGCTTCTTGATCTCCGCCATGAAATATCTCCTCCGTTCGATTCAATCAGGATTCTCGCCGCTTCCGGATCGCCGTCGCGACAGGTCGCGGAATCGACCGGCAGTCGGTCCCGCCGTACCCGCGGTGCCGCAGCAACGCGAACAACCGGATCCGGAACGCCCGATCCCGGCATAACGCAGGTTTGGATCATTAGCAATTTATGTACCATTGCCGGCCCAGCACCGGCGGCGGAGGCATATCCGGGAACATACTATTCGGTTGGTTTCCCGGCAATCCGGCGTACGGACTCAGGGTGATATCGGCGGCGCAATTTTCATATTACCACCCGTGAGATGACGAAGCTGGAAGCGGATCTTTGGGGAAACGGGATGGCCGGGGCCTTACCGGGGCCGGCAATCATACCCGCTCGGGGGACGAATGGGGGTAATGCTCCGCGTCGCGCCAGGCCGCCGAAGGGAATATTCGCGGCGCCAATCGCTGAAAATTAAACGCCGCCACGTAAATATTAACCGAAGCGACGTTCGGCGGTAGGTGCCCGGCGGTCCGGGAAGCCAGAAAACAGCACGGCACACCGTGCCCCGGCAACCCCGGACAGGCAAGAGGACGGCCCCGGCACTACTGGCCGGTAACGGTGTATTCCTCCCGGTGCAGGGATTCCCGGGTACGGATGGTGATCTTGCGGCCAAGATCGCTCTCGAGGCGGTCGAAGGCCAGGGCCTCGGCATCACAAAGGTAATCAGCCACTTCGGGGCTCGCCTCGACAACGATTTCCCGAACCTCGGCGATATACTGGTAGCCGCGGAGTTCGCGCATGATCTCGTAACCGACGGTCGCCAGGGACTTCACCACCCCGCGACCTTCGCAGTACGGGCACGGCTCGCACAGGAAACGGGAGAGATTCTTGCGCGTCCGTTCGCGGGTCATCTCCACCATGCCCAGCTCCGAGATCTTCAATGCCTTGGCCTTGGCCTTGTCACGTTTCAGCGCTTCCTCGAAGGCGTGGAACACCCGGTCGCGGTTTTCAAGGGTTTCCATATCGATGAAGTCGATGATGATGATGCCGCCGATGTTGCGCAGCCGAAGCTGAAAAGCGATCTCTTTGGCAGCCTCGAGGTTGGTTTTGAGAATCGTGTCCTCAAGGTTGCGCTTGCCGACGAAGCGGCCGGTGTTCACATCGATGGCGGTGAGCGCCTCGGTTGATTCGATGACGATGTAGCCGCCTGACCGAAGCCAGACCTTGTGATCGAGGAGACGGTTGATCTCCATCTCGATGTCGTAGGCCTGAAACAGCGGCTGGGTGCCGCGATAGCGTTCCACCGGGCAGTCGCGCTCGGCGAAGAAGGTGGCGGCGAAATCCCTGAGGCGCTCGTAGGTGGAAGATTCATCGACCACCACCCGGTCGATATCGCCGGCGGCGAGATCCCGCATGAGACGCTCGGGCAGCCGCAGGTCCTGGTACACCAGGGACGGCGCCCGACACTGCCGCTGGGTCTCCTGGATCGTCTGCCACAGCTTGGTGAGAAAGGTAAGATCCTGTTCCAGCACCCCGCGGTCACGGCCCTCGGCGGCGGTACGGACGATGAGCCCCATGCCCTCGGGTTTGAGATCACCCACCAGGGTACGAAGCCGCTGGCGTTCGACCTCGTCCTCGATCTTGCGGGAAATACCGATGTGCTCGACGGTAGGCAGCAGCACCAGATAGCGCCCGGGCAGCGAGTAGTACATCGTGATGCGCGCCCCCTTGGTACCGATGGGCTCACGGGAGACACGCACCAACAATTCCTGGTTCTCGCTGAGCAGGCCGACGATACCGGGCGTACCGCCGGATTCCTCCAGCACCCCGGCGGTCGGCAGGGCATACCCCTCCTCCTCGTCCTCACGCCATTCGGCGCCTGCCGCCCCGGGCTGCTGGACATCGGAAATGTAGAGGAACGCGGCCTTCTCAAGACCGATATCGACAAATGCGGCATCCATGCCGGGCAGCACCTTGACCACCCGTCCCATGTAAATATTGCCGACGATCCCGAGTTCCCGGTACCGTTCATAATAAAGCTCCGACAGGATACCGTTTTCCAGCAGCGCCACCCGGGTTTCGCCGGCCGCGACATTCACCAGCAGGTCAGTGGTCATTTCGTTCCTTCCGTTCCGTTTCCGGGTCCGAGAGCCGGCTTTTCACCTTCACCGCCCGGCAGCCATCGGTGATTCGTTCACCAGCCCCGAGAAGGGCCGAAAACACATCGTAGATGTTGGGATTGCGGCCGTCGACGACCTGAATTTCAAGGCCCAGCCGGCGCTCATCCAACCGCTGGGGAGCAACGGCGAGATGGGGTGCCAGATCGATCTCCTGCCGTTTGCCCTTGCGGACCCGCACCCAGGGAAGCGGCACCCCGGGCTCCCGGACCTGCCAGCGGCGGAAGAGATCATCGATCAGCGCCGGGGCAGCGACGACAAGTTCGTAGCGGCAGCCGGCCAGCCGCCGGTCAAGGGCCGCCGCACCCGGCGGCACGGGCACACAGGAAAGACATTCCAGCCCGCCGGGAACCACGCTCTTCCAGGCCGCCGCCAGCCCGGCACCGTCCACCGGCGCCAGGCATCTGAACTCCATGAACTCCTCGCGACTCGGCAGCCCCAGGGGCAGGGCGTGGGCGAACTGGAGCTTCGGCAGCGGGTGGAAGCCGCCGGACCAGGACAGCCGAACGCCGAGCCGCCGCAGGGCACGGCTGAAGAA
Organism: Candidatus Anaeroferrophillacea bacterium; assembly: GCA_016933675.1. Taxonomy (GTDB): domain Bacteria; phylum Desulfobacterota; class Anaeroferrophillalia; order Anaeroferrophillales; family Anaeroferrophillaceae; genus JAFGAM01. The sequence continues at coordinate 18,777 of JAFGAM010000079.1, read as the reverse complement.
GGTCACCGTCTCGAGATGGGAGAGGAGCGCCAGTTCCGGGCCGCGGGCATAGCACAGCAGATAGCGGTATTCGGTTTTCTCGCTGCCGGTGACACCGGAATCCCGCCCGTCACCGGCAGCAACGGCATCCGGCCCGGTGCGGTTTGCGGCAGCGGAGGATTCTTTCGGCCCGGAAGACGGAGAGATTCCGCCCCCCGGCCGTCCTTTCGGCATTGCCCGATCCGCTGCCGCCGCCATCTCCGGCGTCGCGAGCCGGGGTTCGATGCCGTCTTCATCCCGGCAACAGCCGCAGCCCCGGCAGCCGGCGGTACGGCAATCGGGGGTCACCTCCCCCCGCCCCGCCCGTTCGCGCTCGCGGACGAGGAAAGATTCCGCGATGCCCATGTCCAGGTGGCTCCAGGGAAGCAGGTTGCCGGGCTCCCTGGGGGTGGCGGCCAGCACTTCGGGATCGAGGCCGTGGGCGGCGAAAGCCTCCCGCCAGCGGTCGAAGGAAAAGCAATCGCTCCAGGCGTCGAAACGGCAGCCCCGCCGATGAGCGGCAAGAAGCACCGGCCACAGCCGCCGGTCGCCGCGACTGAAAACGCCCTCCATCAGGCTCACCCGCGGGTCGTGCCACTTGAACTGCAACCGCCGATCGGAAGCACGCAGCCGCCGGTGGATGAAACGCTGGCGGCGTTCAGTCTCCGCCAGGGAGATCTGCGGCTCCCACTGGAAGGGGGTGTGGGGCTTGGGAATGAAGGTGGACACCGAGACGTTGATGCGCTGCCGGCGGCCGGGAGCGGTGGCCAGGGCGGCGGCGGCGAGATCGACGATGCCCTCGAGATCGGCGTCGGTTTCCGTCGGCAGGCCGAGCATGAAATAGAATTTCAGCAGTTCCCAGCCATTGGCAAACAGCAGCCGGGCACTGTCAAGGATCTCGGCGGTATCCAGGTTCTTGTTGATCACGTCCCGCAGGCGCTGGCTGCCGGCCTCCGGGGCGATGGTAAATCCGCCCCGGCGGCCGGATTTGAGCAGCTCGAGCAGCTCCGGGGTAAGGGCCCCGGCACGCACCGAGGGGAAGTTCAGATTCACATGCTCCCCGGCAAAGGCCTGCCGCAACCCGGCCACCAGCGGCACCAGGCAGCCATAGTCACCGACGCTGAGGGTCAGCAACGACAGCTCGGTGTCCCCGGTCTCACGGCAGACGGCCTCGGCGGCGCGCAGGAGCTCCGCCAGCGGCCGCTCGCGCACCGGCCGGTAGATCATCCCCGCCTGGCAGAAGCGGCAGCCGCGGGTGCAGCCGCGCGAAATCTCCAGCGCCTGGCGGTCGTGGACAATGCCGATCAGCGGCACCGGCGGCCGCGTCGGCAAGGCACGGCGGTCGAGGTTGGCACAGATGCGACGGCGCACCCGTTCCGGGGCGCCGGCGGAGGGAACGATCGCCGCCGGCCGGTCCCCTTCCCAGATCATGGCGTAGCGATCCGGAATATACACCCCGTCGATCTTCGCCAATTCAGCGACGATTTCCGTCCGGCCGGCGGCGGCGGCACGGCCGCGGGCGACGACCTCGGCAATCTCGATAAAAGCATCCTCGCCGTCGCCCAGCAGCAGGGCGTCGAAGGCCGGCGCCACAGGCTCGGGGTTGGCGGTCACCGGGCCGCCGCCGATCACCAGGGGCCCGGTTTGCGGCCGCTCGGCGGCGGCAAGGGGAATGCCGGCAAGATCCAGCATCTCGATGACGTTGGTGTGGGCCATCTCGTACTGGAGGGAGAAACCGACAATGTCGAAGGCCGCCAGCGGGGTACCGCTCTCCAGGGCGGTCAGCGGCCGACGCCGCTCGCGCAGGCGGTCGGCGAAATCGGGCCACGGGGTGAACACCCGCTCGCAGGCGATATTTTCGCGGGCGTTCAGGATCTGGTAGAGCAGCAGGAAGCCATAATGGGACATCCCGATCTCGTAGAGATCGGGAAAGGCCAGGGCGATGCGCACCGCGACGGCGGCCGGATCCTTGCGGACGGCGTTGATCTCGTGGTCGAGGTAGCGGCCGGGACGAAGGATCCCGGCAAACAGATCATGATCCATAGTGGGTTTTCAGCCACGCGACGCCACGGGCGATATCCTCCTGCCGGTGGGGTTCGAAGGTCAGCGCCCGCGGCGCGGCGCCACAGGCGGCCAGCCGGCGGTTGAACTCGTCGTAATCGATAATGCCGTCACCGGGCACCAGGTGGTCGTCGAATTCACCGTGGTTGTCATGCAGATGCACGGCATGGAGTGCCGGGGCGACGGCGGCAAGCCAGGCACCGAGGTCCACGGTACCGAACAGCCGCCAGTGGCCGATATCGAAACAGGTGCCAAAACGCGGGCTGTTCAGCGCCGCGATGAGCGCGGCGATGTTCTCCGGCGTATACTCGAAGATGTTCTCCATGGCGATATACGTATCCGCCCGCTCGGCCAGTTCCAGGAACGGCGCCCAGAAACGGATGCTGTTTTCGAGCCAGAGATTGAGGTTGTGGACATACTTCCAGCGATCGTAGCCGGAATGAAAGACGATGGTGCGGGGGCAAAAGATCTCCGCCAACCGGAAGGTTTCGTGGAATCGCGCCCGGGTGACGGCGACGATATCAGGATCGAACCCGCCGGGAGAGAGATCGATGAACGGGGCGTGCATGGTACACGACATCCCCAGCCCCCGCATCCGTTCGGCCAGGAGTTCCGCCGCCACCGGGTCGACAGCGCGCAAGTCGGCGGCCGTCGGATAGATCTCCGGCCCGACGCCGAGCGGCGCGAGCAGATCGATGGCGGTTTCCAGGCGGGCAAAGGGCGTATGAACAAACATGCGTCCCATGGGTTTTCTCCTTCACATCTTGACGGATAACATTGCCTAGGGCGTGACAAAACCGCCGCGGTTGCCTGACGGTATACCATAAACACCGGCAAATGGCACGAACGGTTCACGAAGAAATGGTTATTGATCTTGCACCGATGGCCAAAAGCGGTTATTCTTCCCGCTAGGTGACCGGAGGTTTCCGGCGCGTTCCGGCGTTGCCCGCATCCTCCCGGAATGGATCCGCGGGCGACATTCCGGCCCGGTCCCGGCAATGAATCGGCAGCAACCCCGGCCCGGCGCCGGCGGTGATTCGCCGGATCATCCCCGGCACCCGGTAACGGACCGCGGCGAACGCCAACAAACAGCAGAATTTGTGCCGGGCACCGGCACTTTCCCGCAGCCGGGAGCGATGCCTCTGATGATCCCAGCCCCAGACTTTCCGGAAAACGCCCGCCGCCGGGCGGCCGAACTCCGTCGGGAGATCAACTTCCACGACCACCGCTATTATGTCCTCGACGAACCGGTGATCGCGGATGCCGCCTATGATCGGCTGCGGGCCGAACTGGCGGAGCTCGAGAATCGCCATCCCGAACTGGTCACCCCTGATTCGCCGACGCAGCGCATCGGCGCCGCCCCGCGCGAGGGCTTCGTCAAGGCAGCCCACCGGCTGCCGATGTACAGCCTCTCCAACTCCTACGAGATGGAAGAGGTGCGCGATTTCGACCGGCGGCTGAGGCGTCTGTTCGGTCGCGACGACGAACTGACCTACGTGGTGGAACCCAAGCTTGACGGCCTGGCGGTGGAGCTGACCTATGACCACGGCCGCTTCGCATGCGGCAGCACCCGGGGCGACGGCGTCACCGGCGAGGACATCACCGCCAACCTGAAGACCATCGGTGCCCTGCCGCTGGCGTTTCTCCCCGGCGATACCCCGCCGCCGGCCACGGTGGACATCCGCGGCGAGGTGGTGATGCATCTTACGGAACTGAAACGGCTCAACGAACGGCGCGGCGCGGCCGGCGAGCCGCCCTTTGCCAATCCCCGCAACGCCGCCGCCGGTTCGCTCCGGCAGCTTGACCCGCGGGTGACCGCCGAACGACGGCTCGATCTCTTCTGTTACGCCCTCGGATTCCACGATCTGGTGGACTGCACCGCCCAGTGGGAGGTACTCGAGCTGCTGGAACGCTGGGGCTTCAGGGTGACCCCCGACCGCTACCGGGCGACCGGGGCCGCAGAGGTTATCGATGCCTGCCGCCGGATCGAGGCCCGCCGCGGCGAGCTGCCCTACGAGATCGACGGCACGGTGATCAAGCTCGACCGGCTCAAGCTGCAGGACGAGGCCGGCAGTAAATCCCGCAGCCCGAGATGGGCGGTGGCATGGAAATTTCCGGCCCGGCAGGAGACCACCCGGGTGGTTGACATCGTCATCCAGGTAGGACGCACCGGGGTCCTGACCCCGGTGGCGGTGCTCGAACCGGTGCACATCGGCGGCATCGAGGTCCACCGGGCAACGCTGCACAATTTCTCCGACCTGGCAGAAAAGGACGTCCGTATCGGCGACCGGGTGGTGGTGGAACGTGCCGGCGACGTCATCCCCGAGATCGTCGCCCCGGTGACGGCAGCGCGCACCGGCAGCGAACGGCAGATCCCGCCACCGGCCGTCTGCCCGGTCTGCGGCGCCCCGGTGGCGGCCGATCCCGGCGGCATCATGCACCGCTGCACCGCCGGTCTTTCCTGCCCGGCGCAACTGAAAGGCAGCATCTTCCACTTCGCCGGCAGACGGGCGATGGACATCGACGGCCTCGGCACCCGGCTGGTAGACCAATTGGTGGAACGAGGCATGGTCCAAAACGTCGCCGATCTCTATACCCTGACCGGGGACGACCTCGCCGGTCTCGACCGCATGGCCGACAAGTCGGCCGCCAACCTGCTGCACGCCATCGACGCCAGCCGCACCCGCCCCCTTGGCCGGCTGCTTTTCGCCCTTGGCATCCGCCTGGTGGGCGAACACCTGGCCATGTTGCTGGCGGCCCGTTTCCCGGACATCCTGCGGCGCTGCCCCGACCGGGAAACTCTTGAGGCAATCCCCGAGATCGGCCCCCGGGTAGCGGCGAGCGTGACGGAATTCTTCGCCGCTCCCGGCAACCGGCAGGTGCTGGAGAAGCTCACCGCCGCCGGTGTTCGGCCCGAGGTTCCCGCCCCCCCGCCGGCCCATCAGCCCCTGGCGGACGCGGTAATCGTCATCACCGGCACCCTGAACCGGCCCCGGGCAGAGGTGAAAGCGCGGCTGGAGCAGGCCGGCGCCCGGATCACCGGCAGTGTCAGCCGTCAGACCACGTTCCTGATCGCCGGTACCGAGGCCGGCAGCAAGCTCGAAAAGGCCCGGCAGCTGGGCATCGACATCATCGACGAAAACCGGCTCAACGAGCTGCTGGGGGATAGCGACAGTGCCGTCGCCGCTCCCGGCGATAACCGTCGCGGTGGCGGCGCGGGCAGCGGAGATGACACCGCCGCCGGTAACGGCGCCGCCAACCCCCCTTCCCTGCCCCTGCTGACAGCTCTGAGCCGATCATCGACAACGGAACCGGAGATCTCATGAACCCGCCGGTCCGCCCCCCCCTCGACGAAGCCTTCTTCCGCCGCTTCGCGGAACACAGCTATACCTGGGAGACCTGGCGTACCCCCGACGGTGCCTATACATACGTGTCCCCGGCCTGCGAACGTATCTGCGGCTACCCGCCGGAGGAGTTCTACCGCGATCCGAAGATCATGACCCGGATCGTCCGGCCCGACCACCTCGCCCGCTGGCACCACCACCGCCACCAACTGCTCGGCAGCGGTGAGCACGAATACCTCGACATCAGAATCGTCACCACCGACGGGCGGGAACGCTGGATCAGCCATATCTGCCGGCCGGTCAAAGACGAAGCCGGGCGGTTTATCGGTCTGCGCAGCAGCAATATCGACATCACCGGCCGCAAACAGATCGAAGTCGCCCTGGCCCAAGCGGCACAGCGGGATCCGCTTACCGGCATCCTCAATCGCCGGGCGATCTACGAACGGCTGCAGGAGGAGTTTATCCGCTTCCAGCGCAGCGGCCGGGCGTTTTCGGTTATCATGGCGGATCTCGACCATTTCAAGGCCGTCAACGACACCTACGGGCACAAGACCGGCGACGCAGTCCTCTGTCACGCGGTCGAGCTGATGGCCGCCGCCGTCCGCGGCCAGGACGCAGTCAGCCGCTGGGGCGGCGAAGAGTTTCTCATTCTGCTGCCGGAAACCGTCCACCGCGGCGGGATGCACGTGGCGGAGAAAATACGCCGACGGTTCATCGCCAACCCGCATCGAACCCCCGACGGCGACCTTCCGGTCACCATCAGCCTCGGGGTCTGCACCATCGGCGACGGGATGTCGCTGGACAGCTGCCTGAAGGAAGCCGACGACCGTCTCTACGAAGCGAAACGGCAGGGCCGCAACCGGGTCTGCGGTCGGGATACGGCAATGGATGATCCGGAATGCCCCCCCGGCGGCTGATCAGGCAACGCCGGTGAAAAGCCTCGCGCCCGGCAGGAAGATAACACCGCGGGCAGCGGCAACCACTGGATTCACGATAGTGAGGTTTTCCGAAATGAGCGTCATCCCGCAGCATCCACAGCACCACCCGGCAACGACCACCGAAAACCCGGCTGCCGTCCGGCGGACCGCGGTCCTCGTTCTTCTCTTCCTGCTGCTTGCCGCCGGGCCGCCGGGCCCGGCGGCCGATGCGGAGGTCACGGCCGGAGGAATTCCCTTCCTTGGCGAACGCTATGATCTGGAGATCAGCGGCACCATTGACATCGATCCCGGCGCCGGCATGCTGTCGGTCCGCGGCACCTACCGCAACCGCTACTGGGAGCCGGTGGCCAACGTCACCCACTATTGGCAGGTTCTCGCCACTGCCGGAAACCGCACCCCGGATTCCACCGGGAAATCCGCCGGGGCAAAATCCACCGGCACACCGGGCCGTGAAAAACTCTCCGCCGGCACGGTAAGACGCTACTATGTCGGCCACATGGACTGTGATGAGGCATCAGACTTCCGTCTGACGCTGCCCTGGCAACCCGGAAGCCGGGTACTCAAACTGGGGATAATCTACGAGATCATCGCCCCGGCGGAACGCGGCAGCGCCCAGACCACGGCAGACTTCAGCTTCCCCCTGCCGGCACCGACGACACCTTCCGTCGGTGCCGATTGAATCACCCCCCGCTGGAAAACGGCAACCCGGAATGGCGCCGTGCGGGCGAGCGGCCGGTCGCCCCAACAAAGGCCCGGATTCGCGGCGTTTCCTTGCCGCGGAACGCAGTGACACCCGACGCCGAATGGCTCAGTTTGCCATGCCTGTCCGCCGGTGGCTGCCACCGGCAAAGGACAGCGGCTGAGCCGGAGCGGACAACGGCTGAGCCGGAATTGTTGCGAATCCGTCAGTACGGTACCAGGCAGATGAACTTCAAGCCCCCGGGACCGGCGGTGAAGTTGTGCATCAGGCCACCGGGAACAAACACCACCTCCGCGGGCGCCAGCGGCTCCTCGCGGCCGTCGACGGTGAGGGTGCCCGAACCCTCGAGGATGTAGACCTCGTGCTCCCAGGCATGCTCGTGATAAGGGGTATTGCCACCCGGAGCGACATCGAAGATGCGCATGGCGAAGTTCTTCGCCCCGTCGGCCGCGGCGATCACCCAGCGGACGCCGACCCCGTTCGCGCCCTCGCCCTCCACCGGCTCGCGGGCAACCTCGGTATAGTGAACGTGCTTGTGCTGCATGTTTTATCCTCCCAAATCAAGTGGCAAGTGGCCGGATTGACATTTATTCCGGCAACTGCTCCCGGCAGCGCGGGCAAATCTCCGGATAGCGGTCATCGGCAGTGGAAAGTTCGGTGCTGAAGCGCCAGCAGCGCTGGCACTTCGCGCCCGCGGCGGGGGTGACCGCCACCTGCAGACCGGGCAGTTCGGCGGCGGTTTCCTCCCCGGCGGGCACCGCCTGCCGGGTCAGCTGCACCTGCGACACCATGAGGATATCCGCCAGCCGGTCGGCATAGCGTTCGAGCAGCGCGAACAGATCGCCGGCCGCGGTCAGCGCCGCCGCCGCATCCAGCGACAGGCCGATGATCTTGTCCCGCCGCGCCGTTTCCAACTCCCGCAGTACCACCCGGCGCACCGTCAGCAATTGATCCCAGGTCGCCGCCAGTTCCTCGTCAGCGGCGGACGGCTCGGGCACCTCGGCAAAATCATTCCAGAAAACGCTGTCTTGCTCGGGCATTCCGGGCAGAAAGCCCCAGAGTTCGTCGGCGGTAAACGACAGAATCGGGGCACACAAACGCACGAGCCCGTCGAGCATGCGGTGCATCACCGTCTGTGTCGAGCGCCGCCGCGGATGATCGGCGGCAAGGATATAGAGCCGGTCCTTGACCACATCGAGATAGAAACCGCTCATCTGCACGACACAGAAGTTATGCACCTGCTGATAGATGACATGGAACTCGTATTCGTCGTAGGCCCGTCGCACCCGCCGCGCGAGGCGGCCGTACTGGTACAGTGCCCAGCGGTCCAGCTCGTCCAGGCTCCCGTCCGCGACCCCGTCGGTCGCCGGATCGAAGTCCGCCAGGTTGGCGAGCAGAAAGCGGAAGGTGTTGCGGACCCGCCGGTAGGCCTCGACGAGGCGCGAGAGAATCTCGTTGGAGATGCGGATGTCGTCGCGGTAGTCCTGGGCCGCGACCCAGAGACGAAGGATCTCGGCACCGTACTTCTTGATCACCGCATCGGGGGAGATGACGTTACCGGCCGATTTGGACATCTTGCGGCCTTCGCCGTCGACGACAAAGCCGTGGGTCAGCACCGCCTCGTAGGGTGCCCGACCGCGGGTTCCGACGGAAGCCAGCAGCGAGCTGTGGAACCAGCCCCGATGCTGATCGCTGCCTTCGAGGTAGAGGTCGGCGGGATAGCGCAGGTAGTCACGCTGCTCCAGCACCGCGGCGAAGCTGACGCCGGAATCGAACCAGACATCGAGGATATCCTCCTCCTTGCCGAAGTGATCGTGGCCGCAGGCGGCGCAGCGGGTCTCCGGTGGCAGGAAGAAGGCGGCGTCCTCGGCAAACCAGATGTCGGCGCCGGCGGCGACGAAATGGTCCGCAACCCGGTTCATGAGCTGCTCGTCCACCAGCGGGGCATTGCACTTTTCGCAATAGAATACCGGAATCGGCACCCCCCAGGCACGCTGGCGCGAGACGCACCAGTCGGGACGGTTCTCGATCATCCCGTAAATCCGCTCGCGGCCCCAGGCAGGGATCCAGTCCACCCCCATGATGGCCGTCAGCGCCCGCCGACGCAGGTCATTGGTTTCCATGGAAATAAACCACTGCTCGGTGGAACGGAAGATGATCGCCTGCTTGCAGCGCCAGCAATGCGGGTAGGAATGGGACAACGGCGTGGCGGCAACGAGCATGCCCAGTTCGTCGAGCTTGTCGATCACCTGCCGGTTGGCGTCGAAAACGAACTCACCGGCAAAAAACTCCACCTCCGGTGTGAAATGGCCGTTGTCATCCACCGGGGCGTAAACATCGAGACCGTATTGCCGACCGATTTCGTAGTCCTCCTGGCCGTGGCCCGGGGCGGTATGGACGCAACCGGTCCCCGCCTCCAGGGTCACGTGGGAACCAAGGATGACCAGCGATTCACGATCGTAGAGCGGGTGGCGGCAGCGGCGGCGCTCCAGTTTCAGGGGGTCGACGGCACCGAGCACCGGGCAGTCCCCCAGGTTGGCGGCACCGCAGAAGATTTCGCGCAGGCCGTCGGCAACGATGTACGCCTCGTCGTCACCGACCGCTACGGCGACATAGTCGAGATCCGGGTGCAGCGCCACCGCGAGGTTGGCGGGGATGGTCCACGGCGTGGTGGTCCAGATCACCAGCGCCACCCGCCGGCCGCCACAGACCGCGGCAACCTCATCAGGCGCATCCAGCAGCGGAAACTTGACGTAGATGGACGGCGAACTAACGTCCTGGTATTCCACCTCGGCATCCGCCAGGGCGGTGCGACAGCGAGAGCACCAGTAGATCGGCTTCTTGTGCTTGTAGAGGCCGCCGTTGCCGGCGAAGACCCCGAGCTGGCGGACGATGGCCGCTTCGTAGGGGTAGTTCATCGTCAGGTAGGGGCGCTCCCAGTCGCCGAAAACCCCGAGACGCTGGAACTCCCCGCGCTGGATGCCGATGAACTTTTCGGCATAGGCGCGGCAGGCCCGGCGCACGTCCACCTTACTCATGTCCGCCTTCCGCCGGCCGAGATCCTTGTCCACCTGGTGCTCGATGGGCAGGCCGTGACAGTCCCAGCCGGGCACGTAGTGGCACTGATGCCCGGCCATGGCACGGGACTTGACAATGATATCCTTGAGGATTTTGTTCAGGGCATGACCCATGTGGAGATGCCCGTTGGCATAGGGAGGACCGTCGTGGAGGATGAACGGGCCGCGTCCCGCCCGCTTCTCGACCATTTGCCGGTAGACATCCTTCCCTTCCCAGGCACGGATGAACTCCGGCTCCCGCTGCACCAGGTTGGCACGCATGGGAAAGGCGGTCCGCGGCAGGTTCAGGGTTTCCTTGTAATCCATTACGACGACTCCTTTGATGAAAAAAAGAGCCGCTCACCTGACGGTAAGCGGCCCTTAATCGGTATGGCGGGAGCGACGAGACTCGAACTCGCGGCCTCCGGCGTGACAGGCCGGCGTTATAACCAACTTAACTACGCCCCCGCAATGAGGCTTGGATACCTGAAACACTGAGAGTAGGCGGAACAGGGATCGAACCTGTGACCCCCGGCTTGTAAGGCCGGTGCTCTCCCAGCTGAGCTACCCGCCCGAAAAACCGCTAATTCAGACCATCCTTTAAGGCTTTACCCGCCTTGAACTTGGGCACGGTGCAGGAGGGAATCTGGATTTCCTCACCGGTACGGGGGTTTCTACCGGTTCTGGCCGGCCGCTCGGCGGCATAGAACGTGCCGAAACCAACCAGGGTAATCTTCTCGCCCTTCCCGATCCCTTCCTTCACCACTTCCATGAAAGCCTTGAGGACACCCTCAGCCACGGTTTTCGGCACATCGGCTTTCTCGGCTACAGCTTCAATCAGCTCGGCCTTCGTCATCATCCCCCCCTTAATTCTCCTCAAGTGAAAGCTCACGTCTTATATCAACGGTCATGTTGGCTGTCAAGCAAAAACATCAGCCTCCGACCGCCGTTTCCGCCTGTTTTTCCGCCTTGCCGGCGCCCTTTTCGAAGACCAGCAGAGGGGTGCCGCACCCGTCGATCACCTCCTCTTCGATGATGCACTTCCGCGCCTCAAGGTCGGGCAGATCGAACATGATGTCGGTCATCACACACTCGACGATGGAACGCAGACCGCGGGCGCCGGTCTTCTGCTTCATCGCCCGGGCGGCGATACGGCGCAACGCCGCGTCGCTGAACTCCAGTTCGACGCTGTCCATGGCGAACATCTTGCGGTACTGCTTGACCAGGGCGTTCTTCGGCTCAGTGAGGATGCGCACCAGCGCCTCCTCGTCCAGTTCGCCGAGGGCGGCAAGCACCGGCAGACGGCCGATGAACTCGGGAATGAGACCGTACTGCAAAAGATCCTCGGGCCCGACCTGGGAAAAGATCTGCTCGGTATTGAAGTCCGTCTGCCCGCGGATAGCGGACTTGAAGCCCATGGCATTGCCCCTAAGCCGACGCTGAACGATCACCTCGAGGCCGTTGAAGGCACCGCCGCAGATGAAAAGGATGTCCCGGGTATTGAGTTTGATGAACTCCTGTTGCGGGTGCTTGCGCCCGCCCTTGGGCGGAACATTGGCAACGGTGCCCTCGAGAATCTTGAGCAGCGCCTGCTGCACCCCCTCGCCGGACACGTCGCGGGTGATGGACGGGCTGTCACCCTTGCGGGCGATCTTGTCGATCTCGTCGATGTAGACGATGCCGCGGGACGCCAGTTCGACGTCATAGTCCGCCGCCTGGAGCAGGGAAACGAGAATGTTCTCCACGTCTTCGCCGACATAGCCGGCCTCGGTCAAATTGGTGGCATCGGCGATGGTGAACGGCACCTGGAGGATGCGGGCCAGGGTCTGGGCCAGCAGGGTCTTGCCGCTGCCAGTGGGGCCGATGAGAACGATGTTGCTCTTGCCCAGCTCAACATCGCTGTCGGTATGGAACTCCTGGGAGGCAATGCGCTTGTAATGGTTGTAAACCGCTACCGCGAGCTTCTTCTTCGCCCCTTCCTGACCGATGATGTACTCGTCGAGACTGGTCTTGATCTCCTTCGGGGTCGGGATATTCTCCCGGAACCGGGAGAGGGATTCCTTTTCCAGTTCCCCGGAGATGATGTTGTTGCACAGTTCGATGCACTCATTGCAGATAAATACCGAAGGGCCGGCAATGAGCTTCCGGACGCTGTTCTGGTCCTTACCACAGAACGAACATCTGAGCAGTCCGTTTTCCCTTTCTCGCTTCATAACCAACGTCCGCCTTTTACCCTTCCCCGACCCGCGGGATCATTCCGCGCTCGCACGTTCAGTAATGATATCGTCAATTACGCCGTATCCTTTAGCCTGTTCGGGGTTCATGAAGAAATCCCGGTCGGTATCGGTCTGGATGGTCTCGAGATCCTTGCCCGTGTGCCGGTGCAGAATCTCGTTGAGCACCTGCTTGACGCGAATGATCTCCTTCGCATGGATCTCGATATCCGAAGCCTGGCCGGAGGCGCCACCCATCACCTGGTGCAGCATGATGCGGGCGTGGGGTAGCGAGAAGCGCTTGCCGGCAGCTCCCGCGGCCAGCAGCAGAGCGCCCATGCTGGCCGCCTGACCGACACAGATAGTGGTCACATCGGGCTTGACGAACTGCATGGTGTCGTAGATCGCCAGGCCGGCGCTTACCACCCCGCCCGGCGAATTGATATAGATGTTGATATCCTTGTCGGGGTTGTCGGCCTCGAGAAACAGCAGCTGGGCGATAATCGCATTGGCAACCTGGTCGTCGATGGGGGTGCCGATGAAGATGATGCGATCGCGCAGCAGCCGCGAATAGATGTCATAGGCGCGCTCGCCCCTGGGGCTCTGCTCGATGACAATGGGTACATAGCTCATGAAAATTCCGTCCTGTCCGCGTGCGAATACGGTTTCATCAAGGTTCAACGTAGGTCACGTGCTCCAGCAGGTGATCGATCACCTTGTCCATCACAGCCTGGGTATGCAGCATCGACTCCAGCTCTGCTTCCCGCCCCTCGAAGCGCTCACGCATGATCTGGGGGTTCTGCCCCGATTGCACCATCAACTTACGCAGCTGTTCATTGAGGTCGTTGCCGGTGCACTCGATCTCTTCACGCTCGGCAAGATACTCGAGGATCAGGGTGTTCTTCACCGCCTCCAGGGCTTCGAGCTCGATCCGCTCGCGGTTGGCAGCCACCATCCGGTCGGCCATTTCCTGCTCGATCCCCTGGGACAGGAAACGCGTCCGCATCGCCTGGGCCATGGAACGCTTCTCTTCCTCCACCATGATTTCGGGCAGATCGAAGTCCACCATCTCCCGTAGCCGGGCCAGCAGATCCTCGATGGTCTTGCGCCGCGCCATCTCCTCCTTGCGGGAGGCGATGCCCTCGGTCATCTTCTCGCGCAGCTGCGCCACCGTAGTCAGCTCGCCCGAGGAAACGTCGGCGGCAAAATCGTCATCCACCTCCGGCAGGACCTTCTCCTTGATCTCCTGCACGGTGACGGTAAACACCGCGTCCCGTCCGGCCAGGTCAGGATTGTGATAATCATCCGGGAAGGTTACCGACAAATCGCGGGTTTCGCCGCGGCCAAAGCCCGAAAGCTGGTTTTCGAGGTCGGGAATCAGTCTTCCGGAACCGATCTCGACGCTGTGGCCCTCGGCGCTGCCGCCCGCGAATTCCTCGCCATCGACCCGGCCGACGAAATCGATCACCACCGTATCGCCCTCCTGCGCCGGCCGGTCATCCACGGTGCGGTACTGGGCATACATCCGACGCAGGTTTTCCAGCCCCTCGGCAATATCGTCTGCGGTCACCTCGGCTGGCTGCCGGGACAGTTCGATGCCGAGATACCCATCGAAGTCAAACTTCGGTTTCAGCTCGATCACCGCCTCGTAGGTAAGATAATCATTGTCATCGGCAAAGGAAAGGTTTTCGATCTCCGGCATGGCCAGCGGAATGAAAGCGGTCTCCTCCAAGGCCGCGCGGAACGACTCATCCACCAGCCCCTCCATGACCTCCATGCGGATCTGATCGTAGTAGAGCTGCCGTACCATGCTGACGGGCGCCTTTCCCGGCCGGAATCCTTTGAGCTTCGCCTGCCGGCGATAGCGACCGACGGCATCATCGAAGGCGGTCCGGATCTTTTCCGGGCCGACGGTAATCGCAATCTTCTTTTTTACCGGGTTGACTTCGTGTACCTTGATTTCCATCCACGTTCCTCTTTCCGTCATCATCCGTCTCTGACCGCCGCGCTCCACTGATCGCTCTGTTCGCTGTTCCCGCCCGGCTGCTGAGCCTTCCGGACGCACCGTTTGGCCGATGTTTCTCCGTCACATCCGACGACTTCGCAAAACGCCTGTGTTGACCATTTACCGACCTTCCCGGGAAATCCAAAATCCGGTGGATTCAATCACCGATGGGCTCCCGCCGGCGCGGGAATGACGCCTTATCTAAGTTTTTGCAAGTCCAATATATCTGAATGAAACCGCAGCACGTACCAGGTTACCTGAAAACCGGATGACACCGTAACCGTTTCGGGTTCGCGGCGCGCCCAAGACGAAGGATGCGGTGTCGTTGTACGTCGAATGACTCCGCCGACAACGCCCGTCTGCGTGCGACGCGCACAGGTAGGCAACGGAGAAAATGGAGTTGTTACACGGCCACCATGCCTTGCAACGCCGCGCCCACCGGCACCGGCGCTTGTATCTGGTGCGAGAGGGGGGACTTGAACCCCCACGGATGAACCGCTAGATCCTAAGTCTAGTGCGTCTGCCAATTCCGCCACTCTCGCCGGTGATGAAGGATACCCGCTCGGCCCGCCGCCACCACGCCCGGCGGACAGCGCACCCGTCGGGCGATAACCGCCGGCGAGCCGCAAGAGGGCAGAGGTAGCATATTTTGCCGAAGGAGTCAATCAGCGGCTTGCGCTGGACGTTTCCGGGATATCCGGCGGCCGTGCGCCGGACGCACTCCCGGCCGATCGTCCGGCACGGCTCCCACCGTGCCGCAGCACCCGGCATCCCACCGGATGGTTCCGCGCCATCCAGGCCCGGCTCCTTCCGGCCCCGACAGGCGGCGGTCGCGGGCCACCCTATACCCGCTGGCGACAGCCGGTCTCGCGGGTGAAGAGGATGAGAACGCAACCGAGCACCGCCCAGGCCAGCATCAGGGAGAAACCCAGACGATATGAGGCCAGGGCGTAGAACTTCTCGCCGGCGATCGTCTGCCCCTTCCAGGTCAGGTCGAGGATCCAGCCCACCGCCGGCTGGAGGATCATCGGACCGGACATGACTCCCATATTACAGATGCCGGACACCGTCCCCGCCAGGGACTGGGGCACCGACTCCTTGATGTAGGCGAAGCCGATGATCATCGAACCGGAGGCGAAACCGGCAATGAGCAGCAACGCCGCAAGTACCGCCGGCGGCAGGGCCGGCACGTATATGATTACCACCCAGCTCAGGGCGACCGCCAGGCAGCCTGCAACGTACAACGGCTTGCGCCTGCCGATGCGGTCCGACAGGCCGCCGAGCACCGGCCCGCCGACCGCCCAGGCCACCAGCAGCGCCGAGCAGTAGGCCGCCGCCCGGGTCTGGGAAAAACCGTAATGGGCGGCGAGAAACGGCACCCCCCAGAGACCCGAAAAGGTCAGGACGCTGCCGACGATACCGCCGGGAATGAGGCACAGCAACCAGGTATTGCGGTATCGAAATACCTGGCGGATACCGGCGATGATACCGATGTTGTGGGCCGTGCCCGCGGGTACGTGAGCATGGCTGGCATATCCGCGTTCCGCCGGGTCGTCGCGCACCAGCCACCAGATGCCAACGGCCACCACCAGGGTAACGGCGGCGGAAACCAGCATCACCGGGCGCCAGCCGATGCCGGCAACCATCAAACGCAGGGGAACTCCGGCGAACACCGCGCCGACGATCCCGCTGCACAGCGCCAGTCCGGAAGCAAGAGCAAACTGCCGCGGGGCGAACCAGTGGGCGGCGAGTTTCAGCATGCCGACAAAGGCCACCGCTACCGAGCCGCCGATGAGCAACCGCCCGAGCCCGGCCCAGACCATGTTTGACGCCAGGCCGAAAATCAGCGAACCGACACCGGCCACCAGCGCCCCGGCGGCCAGCAGCCGCCGCGGCCCCCAGCGGTCGGCGATGATACCCGTCGGCGTCTGCATGGCGACATAACTGTAGAAATAAAACGCCGACAGGTTACCGAGCCCGGCGGCGTCGATATCGAAAGCACGCATCAGCTCGGTGGTCATCACCGCCGGCGCCACCCGCTGGTAAAAACCAATGAGATACAGCACCGCGCCCAGGCCCCAGATACTCCAGGACATCAGTGCCGGCGGATAACCACGTTCACTGGTCATCATGGGTTTCCGTTTCACTGTATGTTGCCGGTTACGGCGGTTGTTGTTGACTGAGTTTCTGTTAGCACGGCAAGGCCGGCGGCGCAACAATATAGCCCGGCAGACGCTGTCATCGGCACATTTTTTTCGTGCTCCCTATCCGAAACCGTCCCCGCTCGCCACCGGTTCGGACCGGACAATATTCGCCGCTGAATCATGGGCGGGATCGTTAACCGCCGTACCTACGGGATAGATTTTCAGTTCGGCCGCAGGTACCGCAACCAGAAGCGGGAGAAGCGTTCCGACATCCCGCACCGAGCGGTCCAGCCAGAGGTCATGGTGCCGCAGCGAAAGGATCACCGGCATGCGGTCATGCACTCGCGCCACGGCCTCATTGGATGCGGTGGTGATGATGGCGCAGGAGTGCAGCCGGCGGCCGGAATCGGGATCAACCCACAGGTCCCACAAGCCAGCGAAGGCGAACAGTCCTCCCTGCCGTGGCCGGATGCACCATGGCTGCCGGCCGGATGACCGGGATTCACTCCACTCGAAGAAACAGTTGGCGGGAATCAGGCAGCGCGCCCCGCGGGCCGCGTCCCGGAACCAGGGCTTGGTGAAGACGGTCTCGGCGCGGGCATTGATCATGCCGCGAGCACCCTTTCCCGCGCCCGCCCAGTGCGGCACCAGACCCCAGTGCAGCCACGCCGCCCGCCGCTGCCCCGTGGCGTTGATACCGACCGCCATGATGTCCTGCGCCGGAGTGATATTGTACCGGGGGGAAACCCGGGGCACCTCCGCCAGAGCGAAATATTCAGCTACCTCCGCCGTCGTGGCCCACAGGCCGAATCGTCCGCACATGTTCGTTTCGTTCTTTTTCCGAAGCACCCCCCGGATGGGGACGCGGGTTCGCGAACCACCTGTTTGAAGGCGGGTTTATGGGCTGGACCGGCAGAGAATCGATTATGAAGGAATCGAACCCGGCACAGCGGTACTCCGGCTGACCGCATTTATTTTACCGGTTACGATCACAACCAGTTCATCCACATATTCCTTCAGCTGCTCGGCCTGGGCGCTCATTTCTTCTGCGGCGGAGGCTGATTCCTCGGCATTGGCCGCGTTCTGCTGAACCACCTTGTCCATTTCTGAAATAGCCAGGTTTACCTGATCAATACCGTTGGACTGCTCCTTGGATGCCTGGACGATTTCTGCTACCAAGGTTCCAACCTTACCGGAACTTTCCGCAACTTTGTTACAGGCTTCATTGGTTATCGTAACAAGTCTGGATCCATCATTGACCTTTTTAACCGTTCCTTCAATAAGGGCAGCTCTGTCTCTTTGGCACCTGCCCCTGCTCTCATGGCCAGGTTTCCGACCTCTTCGGCCACCACGGCGAATCCTGCCCCGGCTTCCCCTTCCCTGGCCGCCTCAAAGGATACAAAAACTCCTGGAACGTCTTCAAACTGCATCTGGATGTCTGCGACGCCGGTATACCGGCCAGCGCTCTGATTACATCGGTTTCACCGCACGACAGCCAGGTCGGCATCCCGCCGATGAAGATGGCATTTCAAGGTCAGCATGCACCTCTTGCCTGGCGTGATTACCCTGTTTGCCGACCAGTTGATCCGATTGCTTGGCTGAAATTTCAAAGATCAGCGCTAAACGACAGGAGAGGTATGTCCGTGTCGCCGTAATTTGGGCCTGAAAAGATAGAAATGGTCACGAGGCTGATGGTGACACCTCAAAATCGGTGCTCCAGCCTCACAATACCCCCTTGATTGAGGGGTTCCGAAAACGTTTTGCAAGAACCTCGACTACAAAGGGTACATCCAGGTCGACAGCTATGCGGGCTATGATGCCCTGACCAAAACCGACGGGATTACCCTGATGGGCTGCTGGGCCCATGCCCGGCGGAAATTCGACGAGGCGGCCAAGGCCAACCGCAAGGGCAAAAAGAATAAGGTGCGGGCAGCCGATGTCGCCTTGCGGTACATCCGCCAATCATATGTCATTGAGCATGAGGCCGAAGGACTCGAACCGGACGAACGCCGCCGCCTGCGGCAGACAAAGGCCAGGCCGATTCTCATGGAATTCGGTGACTGGCTGCGGGAGACCTACCCCCAGACACCGCCCCAGGGGCTGCTGGGCAAGGCCATCCACTACACCCTGCAACAGTGGGAACGGTTGCAGGTGTACCTGGAAGACGGCCGCCTGAGGCCGGACAACAACCTGGCGGAAAACGCCATCCGTCCCTTCGTCGTCGGCCGCAAGAACTGGCTTTTTGCCGGCTCACCCGACGGCGCCCGGGCCAGTGCCCTGCTGTATACGCTGGTGGAG
>JAFGAM010000078.1 GCA_016933675.1 Candidatus Anaeroferrophillacea bacterium | reverse complement strand
TGAATTGAGCCGCCAGAACAAGGCGCTGGAGGAAAATCGAGCATCGCTGGAGCAACGAGTGAAAGAACGGACCGCCAGTCTCAAGGCAGCCAAGGATAACGCGGAAAGGCTCGTCGTGGAACTGGAAACGGCCCTGGACAGAATCAAAACCCTGCGCGGCCTCCTCCCCATCTGTGCAAACTGCAAAAGGATCCGTGACGACAAAGGTTACTGGCATCAGGTGGAAGCCTATATCAAGGCCCATGCGGAAGTTGATTTCAGCCACGGAATCTGCCCCGAATGCTATGCAAAGCTGTATCCCGAACTCATTAACAATGACAATGATACAAACAAATGATTACAGCGGACAGAGCGAAAGCTGCCGCCCCGAAATTTCGACCCGATGCCAACACCGCCATCGTTTCTGGCTTCGTTAGTTCGAATCCGTCCAGCCGATGGCTTTTCAACTGTGGTGGAAATGTGGTAAGGGTTTCTCGCCATGAGTCTGATCAGCCTGCATAACATTTCCATCGCCTTCGGCGGCCCCCGGCTACTCGATGCGGCCAGCCTGCAGATCGAGCCGGGGGATCGTATCTGCCTGCTCGGCCGCAACGGGGCCGGCAAATCGACCCTGCTGCGCATCATCGGCGGCGAGCTGCCGCCCGACGGGGGGGAAATCACCCGCGGCAAGGGGTTGACAACCGCTCTGGTGCCGCAGGAATTCCCTGAAAACCTCTCAGGACCGATCCGCGGCTTTCTCCAGCGGACGGCGCCGGACAAGGTTGCTCTGGACCGGGCTCTCAGCCAGCTCGAACTCGACCCCACCGCGGAACTGGTGAACACCTCCGGCGGCATCAGGCGGCGCGTCCTGCTGGCCGCCGCCCTGAGCCGTGAACCCGATCTGCTGCTGCTTGACGAACCGACCAATCATCTGGATATCGATGCCATCCGGTGGCTGGAGGATTTTCTCCTGCGACTGCAGCAGACCCTGATATTCGTCAGCCACGACCGGGCTTTTGTCAGGAAGCTTGCCACCCGGGTGGTGGAGGTGGACCGTGGCCGACTGCAGGATTACCGTTGCGGCTACGATCAGTATCTCCACCGCCGTGATGAAGTGCAAAACGCCGAGGAACAGGCCTGGGCGCGGATGGATCAGAAGCTGGCGGAGGAGGAAATCTGGATCCGCAAAGGGATCAAGGCCCGCCGTACGCGTAACATGGGTCGCGTACGCGATCTCGTCAAACTTCGTGCCGAGCGCCGCCAACGACGAGAGCGGCCGGGCCAGGTCAACTTTCAGATTGGCCCCCCGGAACGCAGCGGCCGGATGGTAATCGAGGCCGAACAACTCGGCTTCCGTCATCCCGGGCAGGAAGAGCTTTTGATCCGGGACCTGAATCTCAAAATCATGCGCGGCGACCGTATCGGCCTGATCGGTCCGAACGGCAGCGGCAAAACAACCTTCATTCGGCTACTGACCGGGGATCTGCAGCCCACCGCCGGCCGCCTGCGTCACGGCACCAACCTGCAGGTCGCATACTTCGACCAGATGCGCGAGCTGTTGGACGAAGAGCGCACCGTCCGGCAGAATATCGCCGACGACCACGACCAGGTGCTGATCAACGGTCAGCCGCGCCACATCTACGGCTACCTGCAGGATTTTCTCTTCACCCCCGACCGCGCCCGCACCCCGGTCCGATTCCTTTCCGGGGGCGAAAAAAACCGCCTGCTGCTGGCCCGGCTGTTTACCCGGCCGGCCAACCTGCTGATCCTCGACGAGCCGACCAACGACCTCGACATGGAAACCCTCGACCTGTTGGAGGAACTGCTGCTGGACTATGCCGGTACGGTGGTACTGGTAAGCCACGATCGCACCTTCCTCGACGACGTGGTCACCAGCTCGCTGGTCTTTACCGGCGGAGGCCGGATCGAGGAAATCGTCGGCGGCTACGATGACTGGCTACTTCTGCAACAGAGGGAAATCGATTCCGGGAAAAAACCGGCAGCGCAGTTCGGAAAGAAACCCGGGAAGGAACCGGAAAAAGCAGGGGGAAACAAGCCGCCGTCAGCACGGCCGGAGCGGCCGCGCAAGCTCACCTACAAGGAGAACCGCGAGCTGGAGGAACTGCCGCAACGGATTGAGACACTGGAACGGGAGCAGGCGGAACTGCACGACACGCTGGGTGACCCGGAACTCTACCGCACGGGCGACGGCACCCGGATCATCGACCTGCAGGAGCGCCTGCGGCAGGTCGAGGCCGAAATAGTCGACACCTACCAGCGGTGGGAGGAACTGGAGCAGCTGGCCGGGTAGTTTTTGATCCGCAAGGACTGGGCGATGAGAACAAACGGGCCGCCGGCATACCGCCGGCGGCCCGTTCCATTATCCGAAGGCGGTTGCGGACACCGCGCGGATGTGCGGTTGCCCGCCCTGCAGACACCCCTCACAGGCTCGCGAGGATGGCATCGGCGAAGGGGCCGACCGCTTCCTTCACCTTGGCGACCATCGGTGTCTGCTTCACCGCCAGGCCGTCGGTCACCAGCTTCATGCCCAAGGCGTTGCGCATGGTATCCTCGAGAATGCCGAGGGATTCACCGCTCCAGCCGTAGGTGGAGAACGCCGCCCCGGCGTGATCCGCCAGGTTTGCCTCCGACGCCTTGAACAGAAAGGTTTTCATCGTACCGATGAGATCCTTGTGGTAGGTTGGCGCCCCGAAAATCAGGAAATCGGCCCCTTCCAGGTCGGCCGTCCCTACCTTCGCCGGCTTCTCCAACGTCACCTGGTGGCCTCCCGCGCTGATCCGCTCGGCCAGCAGGTCGGCCACCCGCTTCGTGTTGCCCCTGAGTGAATCGTAGACAATCAGGACTTTTGCCATCGTCATTACCCCATCTTGACCGGTCTAGTCGCCGGCCGGACTGAATGCGTCCTTGTCGGCGCCGCACATGGGACAGACCCAGTCATCCGGCAGATCGGCGAAGGAGGTGCCGGGGTCAATGCCATTGTCGGGATCACCGGTTTCCGGATCGTAGATATAGCCGCAGACTTCACAGACATACTTTTCCATCGCGCATTCTCCTTTCAGAATCAAAATAAAACCGTAACAACTGCCAAAATACGCCAAAAGGGAGGCACAGTAACGACTCCAGATTCGCGGCGCTTCCTTGCCCGAGGAGTGCGGCGTACTTAGCTGTACTTAGCTGTACGTTGAACGACTCAGGCTGCAGCGCAACGGAGAAAATGGAGTGGTTACGCAGCCATCAATCGATACCGTAGTTCGTTTCCAGATATTTAATGATAATCAACTGGTCGACCCGACTCAGTTCGCTGCCCTCGTAGCCCGCCATGCGGGTAACGACCTCCCGCCATCCGGCGGCGGTCCGCTTCTGACTGTAAACCTGGTCGATGCCGTGGCATGCGGTGCAGCGCTTCTCCACCAGCTGCGCCGAATCGAGGGCCCGAAGAGGCTGCGGGGACAGCAGCAGGACCGCCGCCAACACCGCGGCAGCTGCCAGGCTAGCGGCGAAAAACCGGGCAATACGCCTCATCGTCATCTCCTCCGGGACCAGCCGGCCCCTCCGCACCGCTGACCACGAACCCGGCGAACTGCGCCCCAAAGCGGCGCGCCCGCTCGAGATCGTGATCCGATGCCTTCTCCTTCACTGCCAGTTGGGCCTTGAACATCCGCAGGCCAAGGATGTGCTCCATGGTCGAGAGCAGCATCGGCAGCCCATCGCAGCCCCAGCCGTAGGTGGTGAACGCCGCTCCCGGCCGGCCTTCCAGTTCCTTCGCCTGCTCGGCGAGAAACAGAAACCGCTTGGCCGGATCCATGATGTCGCGAAAATAGGTGGGCGAACCCACCGCCAGGGCGTCACAAGCCCGAAGTTCCTCCAGGCCAACCTCCTCCACCGGTTTCAGCATCACCGTTCCGGGCAGACGGTCTTCGATGCCGGCGGCCACGGCCTCAGCCAGCCGCCGGGTGTTGCCGGTTCGTGACGCGTACACCACAAGGATTCTGCGTTCCGGTTCAACCATCGCTCAGCCGCCTTCCGGCATCATCGACCGGGCCGCATCAGGCGTCCCAGGTCCACATGCCCTTGTTGTTGATATCGTAGAACTGGTCCTCAAGAATGCGGGCGTGGTGGGACTCCTCATCCGCCAGCTTGCGGAACATCGCCACCCCGTCCGGGTCGTCCACCTGCGCCGCCAGCCGGCTGTAGGCGTCGCCGGCCTTCTTCTCGTTACCGATGGCCATGGTCAGGATCTCGTTGATATCCTTCTTCTCGGCATCGCCGATCGTCAAATCCTCGCCTTCCGCGTACACCGGCGCAAAGGAAGTACCGGCGTATTCCACGTAGCACCCCTTACCGGCAAGGGATTCCTTGAGCCGGGCAAGAATGTCGTAGTGCCCCTGCTCGAAGTCCGCGAGCTGCTGAAAAAGCTGTTTGCCGCGGACGCTATTTACCCGGCCCGCCGCGTCGGCGTAGAAATTACGCGCCTTTTCCTCGGCGGTCATGGCGGTCTCGATAGCGTCCATCACCGCCCTGCTGCATTGTGCCATGATCTGCTCCGTTTCTCCCGAAACCCTTTATTCTATTTTTTCGCCCCGCAGCCGCCGGCGGCCGGTGCGTCGACTTTCTTGACGAACTGCCCTTGGTCGCCGCATTCGGGACACTTGCGCGGCTTGCACCGCCCTTCCTTCTCCTGACCGCATTTCTCACACTGCCATAACGCCATGGTTTTTCTCCTTCTGCACGGATTTATCTGCTGACAAGCCCGGAGCGACCTGCCACCGAAACAGGCTGAAAAACGGCCCCTGACGCTCCGTTCTGCTTACCAATTCATATGTTCTGTTGCAAGAATATAACGCACCCGGCCGCCATCGGCCAGCGGAAACCGTCCGCCAAGCCGGAGCAGGGGATCCCCGTCCCCGGCAGTTGTCGGGGACGGGGATCCGACGTTGTCACTTCTTCGGATGCAACGCCTCGATCGCCGTCAGGCGGAAGGCGAGCCAGTCACCCATCTCTTCGATATTCTTGTTCATGTACCAGCGCCCGTTGGCAAAGACACCGTAGTCGGCGCCGCCCATGGCGGCGGCATAGCGGGTGGAGTTGGCATAGAACAGCCAGTGCTCGACCCACATCTTCTCGATCATCTCGTTGAAGATGGAGTCCTCCACCTTGAGGCCGTCGGTAAAGGACAGGCCCTTCGCCGCACCCTTCTCCCAGGCGGTGGCGAGGATCTTGGTGGCCGTCAGGGTCTTGGCATTGGTTTCCTCGATCACCGACTGCAGGCGGACAAACTGGTTGCCAACCCAGGTCCGTGAATGACACGCCAAACAAACCTGCTTCATCCGGTGCTCACGCCGCTCCTGCTCCGCCGCGTCGATCAGATATTCCGTCGCCGGCTCGCCGGTCAGTTCCGCCGGCAGCGGCAGCCCGGCCTTGTTCCTGATCACCGTCGTGTCCGCCGACTTCGGATGGGCGGTGGAATAGACGCCGAAGAGGCGGTTTGCCTGCCGGTCGTTCATCCGGTGGGTACGTTCGGCAATGACGTTGCCGTTGCCGTCGGTCAGCAGACTGACATGGCAGACGGCACAGGTGGGAGCACTGAAATCCTCCCCCACGGTCCACGGCACCGCCTTGAAATCCCACTCCTTGCCATGGGTTGAAAAAATGTTGCCGTGTTTGCTGACGGAATAGACCTTGTAGGCCGGCACATCGGGTCCCTTGTGGCACTCGGAGCAGGTGTAGGGCTGCCGCGCGACGGTGATGGAGAACTGGTGCCGGGCATGGCAGGAGGAACAAGAGCCCTTGCTGCCGTCGGGGTTGATGCGGCCGACACCCTGGTTGGGCCAGCCGGAGAGCTTCGGGAAGCTCATTTCGCCAAGGTTGGTCTCCCGGGTCTCGGTGCCGGTCACCTCGATAACGGTACCGTGGCAGTAGAGGCAGGACTCGGCCTCGACGTCGTCACCGTGGGGTGACATACCGGTATGGGCGCCATCGAAGGTGGGAATGCCGTTGATGTCGTCCGCGAGCATCTTGTGCACCACGTTGTTCATCAGGTTGCCATAGGCCTGGGACATGACGTTGTCACCGTACTGCTGCACCTCCTCGGCATGACAGACGGCGCAGTCCAGTGGCGAGACCACGGTGTGGATATTGAAGCCGTTGTGTTCGAAGGTATCCTTGTGGGCATCACCATTGAGGGAGTGGCACTCGTAGCAGCCCACCGCGACGTTGGCGAGCTGCGCCGGCACCTGGTCCACCGAGATGCGGCGCGCCAGCTTGTCCTGCTTCAGAGCCTCGGCCACGGTGGTTTTCGCCATCCGGCTGTTCTTCCAGTCGGCAACGATCCCCGGGGTCGCCGAAGCATGACAGTCGATACACCCGACGGTAGCATCGCTCAGCGGCGCCGCGGCGCCCCAGGCGCCCGTTGCCGCGGCTACCAGTAACAACACCGGCAGCAGTAGTTTCCGTGTGTGCAGCATACAATCCCTCCTTTTCTTCGTTTCTCCACCACAAATTAAAATGTATTATGGCCCAGCCGGGGCGGCGGCGCAACAATCCCATCTTTTTTCGCCCCACCGGCTGACTCACCATCGCCGTACATCCATGTACGCCATCCCCATTCCCCAGCGTTTACGCGCCGCGAATCCGGAGCGGTTACGATGCCTTCCCGTTTTGCCGCGTGTTTACGATTGATACGGCTTTGTCATCCTTTGCAAGAACCAACAGCCAGCAGATACAGCGGCGCCAGGTTTTCCGGCAAGCCCGTCACCGTCGTCACCTCGCGGTCGTAGAAAGCGCCGATACCGCAGCAGCCGAGTCCCAGCGCCGTCGCCGCGAGGTATGCCCACTGGCCGAGCATGCCGGCGGCAAGGGTCAACGCCGCATAACCTGACGGTCCCCACGGCCGCTCGACCGCCGCGATATCAGCCGCCAGCAAAACGTGCAGCACCGCCCCGGCGAGCCACTGCTGATCGAGACAGGCATGGGCCAGAAGGGGAACGAGATCCCCCGCATCCGCCATGCCGGGCACCGGCTGCGGGCCGTCGGCACAGAGCCGCGCTACGCCCGGCGCCAGGCCTTCCACCGCCCCGTGGACAATAAAAATATCGGGAACCTGCGGCAACGGCAGGGTCCGGAGCCCGGCTTCCAGGTACATCAACAGGGCCTCGTACCGTGCCGCATCCAGCGGCTCCCGGCGAACGAAGTTGCGCCGCGAACGCCGGGCACCAATCACCGTCGGATAGTCAATCTCCATAGATCCTCCAGAGGGTGGTGACACATCCGCCGCACCGGTGGAGCAGACCCCGGAAACCGGAACTGTCTTCGCCCTGCCGGGGATCTTGGATATCGTTTCATTCGGAGCAGACCGAATCTGCCTGTCCCCGGGCATAATCGGTTCCCGGCCGATGCCGGCTTCCCCAGGGGCTTCTGCGCCCCCGGCAACAACGCATTTCTCCACCGCCGCCCATACGCCGGGAGGCGATTCACCCGCCCCCGGTTCGTGACCCCGCCCCGGCACCGCCGGAAAGTCGACCCCGGCGCGGTGCATGGCGGCCACCAAGGGGTCGAATTCCTCGCGCGCCGCCATGCGGGAGGCAGCCCGCAGAGCGGCATCGGAAACCACCGGTTTCATTTCCATCGCCGGTTCGCCGGCAACGGGAAGCGGCACCCGCACCACCGCCAGCGTCCCCTCGCGCTCAGGGTCGACGGCCAACAGCTCATCGAACCCGGCGGCAGCGAAGCAATCGGCAAGCAACGCCGGCAAGTCCAGAAACCGGGCCCCGAGCAACAGATTTTCCAACAGGTGGCCGGTATCCAGCAGCAGGTAGCGGTTCGCCCGCTGATGGTACTTCCAGGCGGTGCGATAGAAGATCACCGACACCGCCAACAGCAGCTCCGGGTGCTCCGGGTCGGCGCCCGGCAGCAGTTTCGCCGCCGCCGGCAACGGATCGCCGGCAGCCAGTGCCGTCAGCTTTCCTTCCTCCTGACGGTAATTGTAGATTCCCGCCGCCAGGCCCTCGATGCCGTCTGGAGCAAGCAGGTAAATCTCGCACGGATAGAGCGCCCCGGCGGAAGCGACGCTGCGGTAGTGAAAGTCGCCGCCACCGAAACTCGCCCGACCGGTCACCGACACCGTCAGCCGCAACAGCCGGGCGATATCGTTCAGGTTCAATGAACGAGGCGCCGGCACTGCCGCCGGCCGGCACATATCCATGAGCGGCCGGGACACAGCGAATCCCACCGGCGGCAGTGCCACCATCGGTCGGCCGGGATAATCCTTCACCACCGCCGGCTGCCGGTCCCACGCGAGCCGGTGACCCGGCAGCCGCCCGCGCTCGTAGGCCGTGAGTCGGTGATATGCACGGCCAGACACGACTTTCATGTTGTCAGCTCCAGCAGCCGTGCGGCGGTCTTCTCCCCCAGAAAAACAAGCGACTCGATATCGAGATAGCCCAGCACGGTGCGATCGAACATGATCTTCACCATCGCCGGCAGTTCGTCCTCATCATCGTCCCGATCCCAGAAAAGCAACAGGAACGGCACCCGCGGCAGCGGATAAAAGACCGCCAGGATATCGGCGTTGGTCTCGAGCTCGGGGGTTTCGGCACCCAGTGACTTCAGCACCCGAACGAGGTCGGCGGGCCGGCCGCCGAAGCCTGCGGCAATGGGTTCCTCGCAGCCCTCGGCGAAGGCCTTGCTCTTGGCCAGCGCCCCGGGCAGCGCCTTCATCGCCACCCATTCCCCGGCCGGCGGCTCACGACCGGCCATGGCGATGTAGTTGAACAGCAGAATGTGCTCCCAGACATCCTGCTGCGGCCCGTCGAGACTGTGTACCGCGGTTTTGCTCACCGCGTAGCGACGACCCAGGAGCGGGACGATGAGGCTGTCCTCACCGTCACACCCTTCATACTCGAACCCGACTCCCAGCGCGGGCGCCAGGACGGCGAGATCGAAATCGGCAATCTTGGCCATGACATGCTTTTTGGCACTGATGAAATGCGCCGGGTAAGCGGTTTTGCCGGCCGCCCGTTCGCCATCGAGTACCGCCGTCATCTCGACCCGGGCCGCGGCGTCCATATGCGGGCAGCGACCAAGTTCCTCACCCTCGCGCAGCACGTGGGTGGCGAAGGCCATGCAGGTGGCATAATCGCACTCGCCGCAATTGGTCCGCGGCAATTTTTTCAGCAACTGGATGATCTGCATCGCCATATCAATCACCTTTCAACCAGGGCCGCTTCCAGTTCCGCGGCGGTGGTACAGGGACGCCGGCAGACAAATGCCTCGCACTGCACCGCCAGCGGTCGGTCAGTGGTGGTGAAGGCGGCGGCTCCGGGCACCAGGCGGTCAAGTTCCTCTCCGGCGGCACCGGGCCGGCGCCGGCACCACACCGTGCGCGGCAGAAACCGCCGGTCAAGCACCCGGCGGAACGCCTCCATCTCCGGACCGTCGGGCCCCGCCAGCACCACCTCGCGGCTCGGCCCGAGATAGAAATCCAGCGCCCCGAGCAGGTGGCCGGCGGCATCCTCGTGCCCCGCCACCGCCGCCAGGCGGGTGGCCAGCACCTGCTCGCCACGCTCGCTGAAGCGCCCGCCGCCGGTGAGGCGGCCCACCCGCAGCAGCAGGTCGGCGGCCACCGAGTTACCCGCCGGCAGGGCACCGTCCTGGATTTCCACTGTCGGCCCCACGAGTTTTTCAGCGTCGCGGCCGGTCTGCAGGTAGCAGCCGCGCGGTTCGTCCCAGAACAGCTCGTCCAGCGCCCCGAGCAGATCCATGACGCGGTCGAGATGCGCCGGGTTGCTGTCGGCCTGGTACAGCTCCCAGAATCCCCAGGCGGACAGGGCGTAGTCCTCCAGCACCCCGAGGTGCGCGGCATCACCATGCCGCCAGCGCCGCAGCAGGCGGCCGTCGGAACGTTCAAGATTTTCGCGGAGAAACACCGCCGTCCGTTCGGCGGCGGCCAGCATGTCGCCGTCCTGCAGCACGCGACCGGCGCGGGCGAAGGCGGCGATGGTCAACCCGTTCCATCCGGTAAGCACCTGGTCGTCCACCGCCGGCTGCAGGCGCTCATTACGCGCGGTGAGCAGCCGGCGGCGGATGTCTTCCAGGGTATCCGTCAATTCCTTCAGTTTCATCCCTTCGGCGACGGCCAGCCCGTGGAGCGACCGCGGCCGCCACGGAATACTGCGACCGTGGAATTCACCCGGATCGGTGATCCCGAAGGCACGGCAGGCCAGCGCCCCGTCCCCCGGCCCCAGCACCGCCGCCACCTCCGCCGGGGTCCAGAGATAGGTCGTACCCTCCGCGCCGGCGGCATCGGCATCCTCGGCGGCGTGGAAACCGCCCCCCGGAGCGGCCAGGCGGCGGTCGAGATAGGCCGCCACTTCGCGGACGGCGGCAGCGAACTCCGCCCGGCCACTCACCTGGTACGCCTCGGTCAGCGCGATGATGAACTGCGCCTGGTCGGAGAGCATCTTCTCGAAGTGGGGCACCCGCCAGGCGGCGTCCACGGCATAACGATGCAGACCAAAACCGATCTGGTCCCAGATACCGCCGTGATGCATGGCCACCAGCGTTTTTTCCGCCATCTCCCGGGCGGTTTCGTCGTCTCCCCGCCCCCTCCAGCGCAGCAGAAAGGCCAACTGGGGAAACACGGGAAATTTGGGAGCGGAACCGAAACCGCCGTGGCACTCATCGTAGCGCCGCCGCAGGGCGTCGGCCGCCCGCGCCAGCGGAGCGGCGTTCAGCTCGGCGGCACGGCCGTCGCCGGCCAGCGAATCGAGCAGCGCGGTCACCTCGCGGCCGGCACGCAGCAACCGGTCGCGGTCGGTCCGCCACCCGTGATCGAGGGCGCGCAGCAGATCGATGAATCCCGGTAGCCCCATGCGACCGTTTTTGGGGAAGTACGTGCCGGCGTAGAACGGCTGCCCGTCGGGGGTCAGAAACACCGACAGGGGCCAGCCACCCTGGCCGGTGAGGGCCTGGCAGGCGGTCATGTAGAGCTGGTCGATATCGGGCCGTTCCTCGCGATCTACCTTGACCGGAACAAAATCGCGGTTCAGCAAATCCGCCACCTCGGAGTCACTGAAGGACTCCCGTGCCATGACATGGCACCAGTGGCAGGTGGCATAGCCGACGGACAGGAAGACAGGCCGATCAGCGCCCCGCGCCCGGGCGAAGGCATCTTCTCCCCACGGGTACCAGTCCACCGGGTTGTCGGCGTGCTGACGCAGGTAAGGACTCGCCTCGGCGGCCAAGCGGTTGCTCATGGCCGGTCTCCTCCGGCCGCCGGGCATGATGCCGGGCCTGTCGGCGGTCGGCTACCACCGCAGTCCCCTCGGCCCGGCAGCCGATGGACACGGCGCGCTGCACCGCTCTTCCGGCCGGGTGCCGCCGGCACCGGAACGGTGCGGCACGGACCCGGGCACCGCCGCGGATGATTCGCCCAACCATGTTGAGTCAGACACACCACGGGCATCCGCCTCAATAGCCCGCCGCCGCCAGCAGGGCCTCGATCTCCGGCCGGTTGAAACCCACGCGGTATTCGTCGCCGACGACGATGACCGGCACCACGTTCTTACCGGTAAGCTGGTGCATGGCGGCAAAGGCGTCCCCATCGGCGCCAACATCATGACTGGTGAACGGCACCCCCCGCTCATCGAGAAAGGCCTTGGCGGCGATGCAGTGGGGACAGGTGGGCAGTGAATAGACGGTAACGCTTTCAGCCATGTTTTTCTTCTCCTCACATCAATTGACAAACTCGCAACAACCCGAAAAACGGGATGGCTAAGTAACAAGCTCCAGCTGCAAGGCGCGCAAATCCTGAGGAATGAGGCGTACTATAGAGTACGCCGCAATGACGAAGGATGCAGCGCAACACAGCAGATGGAGACTTTCTACGAAGCCATCATCAGTTGATGGCTTCGCAACAACACCGAAACCCCTCATCCCAGGCGCGGGTCGATCCCCTTGAAGTTACACTCCGGAGCGTAGCAGCTGACGTCGCGGAATTCGCAGGTCCGGTTGCACGACGGGCACCGCTCCGGCGGTTCCGGCGCCTGCAGAACGTATCCGCAGGCACTGCATTTCCAGTAGGGAACCGGCGGCGCGGCGGTGAATGTGTTGTCCATGATCTTCTGACTCCTGCCACATGACTTAACGCTAAGCACCTGATTTGTAAAGATATATACGTGTACCCATAAGTGACGTTGACCGCGTTCGGCGCGACGTTGTTTGATGATGAGTCGCTGCCGAGCAACGGGGAAGATGACGCCCGGAGCGGCGAGCCACCCATCATCCGTGGGCGGCGATAATCTCCGCCAGCGCCCCCCCGTTTACCGGCACCCGCCCGAGGATACCACCGGCGGACATGGGAAACCGGTTCTCCAGCGGCGGCCGCGCGCCGCGGTAGAGGATACCACAAAAAAATCGCTCCTCTTCGGCGGCGAAGGCCAGCCGCAGCGCCGCGTCACGATCGCCGTGGTCGTGGTCCGTCGGCACCGGCTCGCAGTGCTCCCGGTACCAGGCCCAGGTCTGCCGCTTGTTGAAGGAAACGCAGGGCTGGAGGATGTCGATGAGCGCCAGCCCGGGGTGATCCATACCCGCCTCGATGAGCGCGGTCAGCTCCTCGGGCCGTCCGGCGGAGCCGCGGGCGACGAAACCGGCGTCCAGGACAATGGCCGTCGCCAGGGGGTTGAACGGCGGTCCGGAACTGCCGTGGGGCTGGGCCTTGGTGATCATGCCGGCGGCCGAGGTGGGACTCGCCTGTCCCTTGGTAAGGCCGTAGACCTGATTGTTGTGTACCAGCACGGTGAGGTTGACGTTGCGGCGGATGGCGGCGAGAAAATGGTTGCCGCCCTCGCCGTAGATGCAACCGTCACCGCTCTCGACGATCACCTCGAGATCCGGGTTGGCCAGCTTGGCCCCGGTGGCCGCCGGCAGGGCACGGCCGTGGAGGCCATTGAAAACATGGGCGCGGAGGTAGTGGGGGGCCTTGGCCGCCTGGCCGATACCGGAGACGAAAAGCACCTCGGAGGGCGCAAGCCCCCGGTTCACCAACGCCTGCTTCACCGCCGGCAAGATGGCGAAGTTGCCGCAGCCCGGGCACCAGGCCGGCTCCAGGTGGTTGTCGAAGATCGTCGCTTTCGCCATCAGCCTGCTCCTTCTTTCCGCGCCGGGGTGGGGACCGCCTTCCCGCACCGCATCAGGCGAATGATTGCTGAAACCTTGACCGCTGCCGACAGGCGACGAAACGGCACGGCACCGTCGAGCACTCCGGATTTACGGCGCTTTCTTGCCGGATAACGGTGAGCCGGCCGGTACGTCCCGCCGGGCGACGCCTGAAACGTCCCTGCCGGCGGTGGCAGGGCGAAGAAAATGCCGAGGTTACGCAGCCGCCAGTTTCCGCAGGATATACTCCGGGGTCAGCGGCAAGCCGTCGACCCGGCCGACATGGCGGGCTGCGGTGATCCCGGTTTCCCGGCGCAGCAACCCGGCAAGCTGGCCGCCGGCGTTGCCTTCGACGCTGATGATCTCCCCGGCGGCGGCGAGCCGATCGGCGAACGGCGCCGGATCCAGCGGCCAGACCTGGGAGAAGTGGAGTGCCGCCGCCGCGCGGCCACGGGCCTGCAGACGGTCCACCGTCTCGAACACCGCGCCGCAGGCCGAGCCCCAGCACACCAGCACCGTTTCCGGCGCTGCGGCCCCGTACCATGTCGGCGGCACCATCAACCCGCGGATGACGCCGATCTTGTCTCGCCGCCTGGCGGCCATGGCCGCCGCCGCCGCCAGATCCTCGGTCAGGTGGCCGTCGGCGGTGTGCTCGTCGCTGTCGGCCACCACCAGTGCTTCGCCCTGGCCCGGCACCAGCCGCGGCGATACCCCGGTTTCGCTATCGGCATAGCGACGGTACATTCCCGCCGCCGGGGGGTCGGCCAACAACGGCGCTACCGGCGGCAGTTCGGCCGCCGGAAAGGGCCCGACGGCACGGTAGGAATCGGCAAGGAACTGGTCGGTAAACAAAAATACCGGCCCCTGGGAGGCCTCGGCGACGGCAAATGCCCGGCGGGCGAGTTCGAAACACTCCTCCACCGTACCGGGAGCGAAGACCGCGCGGGGAAACTCGCCGTGACCGGCACAAACCACGAGGTCGAGATCGCCCTGGGCGGTACGGGTCGGCAGACCGGTGGCCGGCCCCGGCCGCTGGGCGAGCACCAGCACCAGCGGGGTTTCGGTCATCGCCGCCAGGCTCACCCCCTCCTCCATCAGCACGAACCCGCCGCCGGAAGTGGCCACCATCGCCGGGGCACCGGCATAGGATGCGCCCACCGCCATGTTGACCGCGGCGATCTCATCCTCGGCCTGCTCGGTTATGACCCCCATTTCATCGGCATGGGCGATGACCTTCAGACACACCGAGGTCGCCGGGGTCATGGGATAGAAGGAAAGAAACTTGAGGCCGGCGGAAAGCGCTCCGAGAGCGATGGCCTCGTTGCCGTTAAGCATCACCCGGCCGGCCGCGGCCGCGGGCACCGCCGACAGCCCGAGTCCCGGCCGGCGGCGGAATTCGCCCCAGGTGAAACCTTCATCCAGCGCCTCACGGCCGGCATCCCATTCGGGGTTTTTCTTCCCGCCGAGGTAATCGGCCGCGGCGCGTTCCACCAGCTCCCGGTCGAGACCCAACTGCGCCGCCGCCACCCCCAGGGCGGCAATATTCATCTGGCGGGCGGGCACCAGTTCGGCGAAAGGAATACCGAGCCAACGGTCGTCGTCCATTGCCGGTGCGGCGGCAACATCGCCGAGGATGAGGCCGTCGTCATCCACCTCGTCACGGTGAAGTTCAACGCTCTCGGAAGTCAGCGCCACCAGCAGATCGACGCCTTCCACCGGAGCCGCCACCGGCCCGGCGGCAGCGCGGATGGCGTACGTGTTGTGCCCGCCGCGAATACGTGACATATAGCCCTGGGTCACGACGATATGCCGACCGTCGCGCACCAGTGACAGGGACAGGATCTGTCCCACGGTCACCAGTCCCTGACCCGCCTCACCGGCAATAAGTATCCGTTTCATCCCGGATCACTCACCGCCGCCGGCAAGGGCGGCGAAGTTGGCCGTCCGCGCACCCAGCTCCCGGTCGATCATGAACAGGCCGTTGCCCTTGTCGCCCACCAGCTTGAGCTTCTTGACGATGCCGTCGGCGGTCGCCTCCTCTTCCACCTGCTCACTGACAAACCACTGCAGGAAGATGGTGGCGGCATGGTCCTTCTCCTTGATCGCCAGGTTCATCAGGTCGTTGATCCGACCGGTAACATACTGCTCATGGGCGTAGGCCGCCTCGAAGGCCGCCAGCGGGGTATCCCACTTGGTATCCGGGCCGTCGATGGGCTGCAGGGTCACATCACCGCCGCGCTCGATGACGTAATGGTAGATTTTCATCGCATGGACACTCTCTTCCAGCGCCTGGCTCTTCATCCACTGCGCGAAACCTTCGAAATTCATCGCCGAAAAGCAGGCAGACATGGACAGGTACAGATAGGAGGAATAGAGTTCGGCGTTGATCTGGTCGTTGAAGGCCTTTTCCATCTTCTTGCTCAGCATAGCGATTTCTCCCCGATATTCGTGGTTTATGGATTTTCGCGCCCCTCATTCCGGCCGTTTCCCGAGCCCGCACGGCATGCCGGTCGTACCGACCGAAACCCGGTAAAGGAGTATAACCGCGGCGACGGCCAATTGCCAGTCGCAACACTAAACAAATATATTTAATCTCTTTTGTCAAGTTAAAAAAGATGGACCCGTAACAACTGCCGAAATACGTCGAATAGGGATGGCACCGTAACAGCTCCAGCTTCGAGGCGCGCAAAACCTGAGGGGTGAGGCGTGCTTAGCCGTACGTTGAACGACTCAGGTGGCGGCGCAACGAAGAAGATGGAGCGGTTACGA
>JAFGAM010000077.1 GCA_016933675.1 Candidatus Anaeroferrophillacea bacterium | reverse complement strand
GCTTTATCATTACCAATAAAACGATTTGTGTCAAGAACGATTTCCACTCCCCGAAAACCCCCGATAAAATTTCCCAACAAAGCCAGTGTCTATGATATACGGATTACTTATCAAGACGTTACGCATCATTGTCGGCAAACAAAACAGCAATATAAAAACCAAGGGAAAAACTCTGATTTACCGACAATACCGCCACGGGCCGGTTGCCGGGTGGCGTAACTCCCCCCGGTGGCGCACCAGGTGAGCCACCGGGGGCGCCACCGGGTGAACCACCAAATCAAGCCACCGGGTAAGACGCCGGGTAACCCACCGGAGCAGGCGGCCGGAACGCCGACGACAACCGACTCCTGGCCGCCGGCGGCCGCTTAGAGGTTGAACTCGCGGATAAAGATTTCCCAGAAGGCGATGAAAAGCGCGGCGACGAGCGGACCGATAACGAAACCGTTCATCCCGAAAAGAATAAAGCCGCCGAGGGTGGAGAGAAGAACGAGGTAGTCGGGCAGTTTGGTATCGCGGCCAACGAGAACAGGGCGCAGAACGTTGTCCACCAGCCCGACGACCCCAAGGCCGAAGGCGGCAAGTACGAGGCCTCGCACCCAGCTCCCGGTAGCCAGCAGATAGAGCGCCACCGGGCCCCAGATGAGACCGGAACCGACCATGGGGATGAGGGACAAAAGGATCATCACCACGCCCCACAGCACCGGGCCGGGAATGCCCAGGATACGGAAGATGATACCGCCGAGCATCCCCTGCACCGCCGCCACCATCAGGCTGCCCTTGACGGTGGCGCGGCTGACCTCGGCGAATTTCCCCAGCAGCAGCCGCTCCCGTTCGTCGCCCAGGGGCAAGGCGCGAACCACCAGGTCGACAAGCCGGGAGCCGTCGCGCAGCATGAAGAAGGCAAGATAAAGCATGAGACCGAGGTTGACGAAGAACTGCAGGGTACCCTGCCCGAGCTGCACCGATTTCTGCGCCAGATAACGGCTGACGGTCACTGCGGCCCCGGAAAGCTGTACGGTAAGGACATCGAGGTCGAGATGGAAGCGTTCGAGCACATCCTGTACCAGCGGGAAGCCCTGGCGGATCTGGTCGACGAAGGCGCCGAAATCGATTTCGCTGCGCTGCAACCGGCCGTACAAGTCCGCCCCCTCGCGCAGGAAGGAAGCGAAAACGAACATGAATGGAACAACCCCCACCAGGATGCAGACGGCAAGGGTCGCCAACACGACCAGGTTAGGATGGTTCCACCGGCGCCGCAGACGGAAGTGCAGCGGGTGAAACAACAGGGCGACGATACAGGCCCAGAACACGGCGCTGAAAAACGGCTTGAGCAGCCACAGGAACAGCAGGGTGACGAGCAGCAGCAGGAGCAGAAAACTGCGCCGCTCGAGGCGCTCACGGTCGCGGGAAGAATTATTCATAAAAACCCCCGTGATATCCGGTATGATCTTTGCTATTTAGCCCTTTTATCGATTGGGGTCAACGACATCGGAAAAGGCAGACTCCGGTAAAATGTTTACCCCGGCAACAAAGACATTTTCTGACTTCCCGTGCCCCCAAAACCCGCCACCACCCTACACGACCGGTTTGACACCCGAGCCCGCCGGTTGTAGGCTCCAGGTCATAGCAACCGTCAACACCCGCACCGCGCGGCCGGCGCCGCCCCGGGAGAGGAAGATAACCGGCATGGAGCTTTCCGAGCGCACCGCGTGGCTGTCGGTACTCGTCAACCTCATGCTCACCGGCATCAAGGCTGGCCTGGCGTATCATTCCGGCAGCCTCGCCATTCGCGCCGACGCTCTGCATTCACTTGCCGACGTGGCCGCCGCGACGATCATCGTCGCCGGCATCCGGCTGGCACGACGACCGTCGACGCGTTTCCCCTACGGCCTCTACAAGGTGGAAAACCTGGTGGCCCTGGGGGTTTCGGGCCTCATATTCCTGGCCGGCTACGAAATCGCCCGGGAGGTACTTGCCGGCGACGGCTCCGTCCTCAATCCGGCCGCGGTGCCGGTTGCCGCCGGCGGCATCCTGCTCACCATCGCCATCACCTTTTTCTTCTCCCGTTACGAATTGCAACGGGGCCGGGAAACCGCCTCCCCCAGCCTGAAAGCCGACGCCCGCCACGTCTGGACCGACATGCTCTCATCGATGGTCATTCTCGCCGCGCTTATCGGCAGTCGCACCGGCCTCCCGGTGGACCGCTGGGCGGCCTTGGTGGTGGTGGTTTTCATCGCCCGCACCGGATTCACCATCCTCGTCGATTCGGTGCGCGTGCTGCTGGATGCCTCCCTTGACCGCGCCGCCGTCGACCGGTTGCGCGCCATCGTCCTCGCCGACCCGCGGGTCACGGCGATCAATCACCTGTGGGCGCGAAACGCGGGGCGCTACAAATTCATCGAACTGGACCTGACCTTACGGGTGCGGGAACTGGAAGCGGGGCATCGGGTGGCGGCGGAGATCCGCGGGCGGCTGGAAAACGCCCTCGAGAACGTGGACCACGTGCTGATCCACTGCCAGCCACGGCAGCGGGATGGGCTGACCTTGGCGGTGCCCCTGGCCGCCGACCGGAGTACCATTGCCGAACACTTCGGCGAAGCGCCGGCCTTCCGGTTGCGCACCATGCGGCAGCGAAACGGCCGGGCACCGACCGCCACACTGCCGGCCGATGCACTGCCGGTCGACGCGGTGCGGGTCAACCCCTACGCCGGAGAGGAGAAAGGCCGGGGCATCAAGGTAGCCAACTGGCTGCTGGAACAGGGGCTGGACATCATGGTGGTCCGCCGGGATCTGGCCGGCAAAGGCCCCGGCTTCGTTCTCGGCAACGCCGGGGTGGAGATCCTCGTCACCACCGAAACCGACGCTGAAAAGGCCCTGGCGGACGTATGTACCGGCATCACCCGATGACGAAGCTCATCCGTTACCGATCAATGCCGGAACCGCAACCACCGGCTGAATGCACCGCAACCGGATGACACGGCAACTGTTCAGGACTCACGGCCTCACACCTCAAGTCACCGCGCCGGTTTATTTCCAATGTCCCGGAATCCAGCGACCGCCGGGACCGTGATGACCGGGAACCCAAACCGAGTGCGGCTGGGGCGGGGCGCCGAGGGGGCGCCAGTGACCATCGATCCATTGCCCTCCGGGACCGTAATGCCCCGGAATCCACTCCCTGTCCGCCACCCGCGGGCCCTGGTACTGCCAGTGGCCGGGAACCTTCACTCCCCCCGGGGCCACATGGGGCGACACCCAGACGAAGTTCGGACCCGGTTTCGGCGGCCGCGCATGGGCGCAGGAAGCGGTGATCATCAGCCCGCACAGGCAGCAGATCAAAAACAGCACAAGATGACGCCTCATTGTTCCGACTCCTTCCATCCGTACCCTGAATCCTGAATTCTGAATCACGAATTCCGCATCCTGAAACCTGAAACCTATTTAAAAATCACCAACTCCACCCGGCGGTTTGCCTTGCGTCCGGCGGCGTTGTCACTGCCGTCGGGGTTAGTATTCGGCGCCCGGGGATCGGTCTCGCCGCAGCCCCGGACGATGAACAACTCCGCCGCCAGACCGCGGCCGACGAGATCGTCGCGCACCGCCGCCGCCCGGCGTTCCGAAAGGTCCAGGTTGTAGGCCGCCGAACCCTTGGCGTCCGTATGACCGGTAATCTCCACCCGCGGACGCTTCTGCTCGGCGATGACTGCGGCGATGTCGTCCAGCGTCGAACGTGCTTCCTCCCGCAGTTCGGCGCGGTCGAAGGCGAACAGCACGTCGCCGGAAAGTTCGAGTTCGATGGTGGTTTCGGTCTCCCGGGCGCCGAGGTCGCTGATGAGCGTCCGCATCGCCGCCGAGCGGCCCGAGACCTGGCGGCAAATACCCTCCACCGCCACCGACCGGCCGGCGAAGGAAACGCCCTCCCGGCCAGCGAAAATCCGGGCACCGCGATCAGGCCCCAGTTCACGCCCCGCAGCTTCCGCCGCCGCCACCGCCGCCGCGGGAATCTCCGGGGCGCACTCCGCCGGCGCGGCGGCGGCGACCGCATCAGACACCGACAGCCACGGCAACCCGACCGGCAGCATGGGCCCCGCCGACAGCAGAAGCAACAGCAGTGCCGCCGGCACCACTGCCGGCACCGGCCGCGTCAACACCAAAAACCACCCCGGGCGGCAATGCACCCGCGCCGGCTGCCGCCGCGTGTTCGATGGCACCATCATCTCCGCCCCCGGCCGCCGCTAGTGCGGCAGGGCAACGTCTTCGAAGGGAAAGACGCCGGGTACCGAAACGGTAATGCTTTCCGGGTTGTCCGCCGGCACCGGAAATTTTATCCAGACACCCTTGCGGCCGCCGGAAGGAATCCGGTCTTTGAAGGTGCCGCCGCGGTAATCACTGTGGATTGGTCCGGCAATGAAGATGCCATCGGCATCCTTGAGGGGAAAATACTTCTTCTGGTTCACCTCGTCGATGAGGTGAAAATCGCCGTAGCCGAACTCGGGCTCCAGCGTTCGCTCGCCGTTGTTGCGGTAGATGAAGCGCATGGTCAACACCCCGTTTTTCGTCTGCACCGACAGCAGGTCGACGGCGATGTCACTCCACTGCGTGGCATCCTGGGTCTGCAGCGGCGCGCCGGCGTACAGCGGCGCCGCCAACAGCATGAGCAGCAGCAGGAAGGGAAAACAAGAACGAACCCGGCGAGTACCCGACATGGCAAAACCTCCCTCATTCCCGATGGCTTCGCGATAACCTGATCAGCTTCGTCACCTGACGGCTCCCGTTGCCGGCCGACAGACAGCCGCGACGGGGAGCGATCGTGTAATGAGACCATCGCCGGGTTGCGGACAAACTTGAACCCAAATTAACCACGGTAGACAATCAGTGCGCCCCCCCGACGCAATCGCCGCCAGCCGCACATCGATGCCGAGGTTGGTCGGGGCGCCGCTTACCTCCAGACCGTCGAGTACCAGGTAATCCCCCGCCTCGATCTCGATGACACTGCCGTGTACACACCGATGATCCGCACCGGGCCGGGACCATCCGCCACATAAGGTAATCGCCGCGCTGCCGCGGCCCCCGGATGTCGCCCGAAATCCGGCGTAGGCACCGGCGGCGATGTGTACCGTGTCGCCGCCGCCGCTGTCCGCCGCGTACTGCAGGGTGCGCCAGGGATGCAGCCGGTCGCCGGCCCCGGCGTCACCGCCGCCGGGAGCGACAAAACGGTCCGCCGCCCAGACGACACCGGGAAGAAACAGCGTGACGAGCAGAACCGTATAAAGCATAAAGCGTCATGTTTTTCTCGATGGCATCGCCTCCCGAAAACCACCGGTGCGGACAACCGGCAAGTTCGAATCGCTCACACACTGCGTAGCCGGGGCCGGCTGCCGCGACGGACGTAACCGCCGAGCAGCAGCCCGATAACCACCCCGGCGGCCAGGGTGCCGAGCAGCAGCACCGCCCGGGACAGCATCAGATGCCAGAACATGAACCGCACCTCCACGATCTCGATATTCTGCATGATGAACAGCGACACCAGGGCGCCGAGGGCCAGCGCTGCATAGAGTTTCACTCGCATGACTCACCTCCCGCGGCTTTCAGCGGCAAGGCCGCCGGTTTCATGCTCTCCCCGGAGCCAGACATCCTGTTGCGGAAAGGGAATGGTCAGACCGGCCCTTTCGACGCTCTCCTTGACGTGCTTCTTCAGATCCCACCACACATCCCAGAAATCGCCCGCACTGGTCCAGACCCGAAGCTGCAGGTTCACCGAGCTGTCGGCAAGTTCCTGCACCATCACCTGCGGCGCCGGGTCGGCCAGCAGCCGCGGCTCGGCGGCGATCACCCGTCGGAGAGCACTGAAGCCGTCGTCAATGGAATCGTCGTAGGCAATGCCGACGATCACATCCATCCGCCGGCGGCCGTTGCGGGTAAAGTTCTTCACCGGCGTCCCCCAGATGCTGCCGTTGGGCGCCGAGATGTAGAGGCCGTCGGCGGTCTCGAGGGTGGTGGTAAACAGCCCCAGCTCCGTTACCGTCCCCGCCTGGGAGCCGCACTCGACGTAGTCGCCGATGTCGTAGGGCCGCAGAATCAGCAGCATGATACCGGCGGCGATATTGCCCAGAGTTTCCTTCAGCGCCAGGCCGACGGCAAGTCCGGCGGCACCCAGCAGGGCGATGATGCTGGTGGTATTGACCCCGAAGATATCGAGAATAATCACCAGGCAGACGATGTAGACGGCGTAGCCGGCGGTGGTGGCGAAGATCGGCACCAGCACGGCGTCGAGGCGTCGGAAACGGCCGGGCACACGCTCGATACCGCGGCGCACCAGACGTACGGTGAATCTGCCCGCCAGCAGCACCGCCACCGCCAGCAGGGCCTTGTAGCCCAGGTCGATGATCAGTTCGGCATGATGTTCCCAGAGACCAGTCAAAGATTCAATCATCTCTCAATCCTCCCGCGACCATAAACGGCAATCCCGATGCTTTCACCCCGGCGTCATCGTTCCCGCTCCTTGACGGCCCCTGCCGGCCACCCTCAGGCGCACCAACCCGAACCGCGCCGCGTCCGGCAATGCGGCGTCACCCCGGGGCAAAAAACCTGGCGAGGCCGGAGTGATTTCCACTTCCCCATCGGAGACATTGTGGCGCTGGTTGCGGTTTCATCGCTCTATTCCGGGTCGATTTCGGCTGCAGTTGACCCGTACTATGCTTTTCGTCCCGCGGCAAGCCGTTTTCCAAGCGCCCGTTTGCCCAGCTTAAACCCCTCGAAAACCGCGAGGTACAGGCCGGCGGCGGCGGCCACCCGGCACCAGTCGCGGCCCGACAGCGGCGCAAAACCAAGAAAGTCGCGGATTCCGGGAACGTAGATCAGCACCATGACCAGGAATGCGGAGAAAACGGTGGCGCACAACAAGGTCCGATTGGAAAAGAAACCGCGGCTGAACAAACTGCCCTGCGGCGAGCGCCGCTCAAGGATGTTGACGTACTGGCAGAAAACGATGGTGGCATAGCTCATCGCGGTGGCGGCGGCATAGGCTACGGTATTCACCGAGGCAAAGGTGAACACGGTGCCGCCGCGGTTCATGAACAGGAGAAAATTGGCGTAGGCCAGAAAGCCGATGACCGCACCCATCACCGTCACCTCGACGCCATCGGCCGGTCCCAGCAGACGTTCTGCGGGCCGCCGCGGTGCCCGGGTCATCACCCCGGGGGCGGGCGGATCCAGGGTCAGCAAGGTCAGCGGCCCCAACTCGCCCAGCAGATCGACGGCGAGAATCTGTCCGGCGAGGATGGGAATCGGGTACCCCCACCGCGCCGCCGCCGCCAGCCCGGCGAGCACCACCACCAGTTCGGCGAGGTTGGTAGTGAGCGAAGCGAGTACCGTCTTGCGCAGGTTGTCATAGATGGTGCGGCCGCCGCGGATGGCGTGTACCAGGGTGGAAAAATTGTCGTCCAGCAATACCAGCTGCGCCGCCTCCTTGGCAACGTCGTTCCCCCGCTGGCCCATGGCAACGCCGATGTGCGCCTTGCGCAGTGCCGGGGCGTCGTTGACGCCGTCACCGGTGACGGCGACGATCTCGCCCTGCTCCTCCAGCAGTTCGACAATTCTCAACTTGTCCTCGGGGTCGACCCGGGCGAAGATGAGCGCCCGGTTGGCGCCCAGCAGCTCCCGCAGCTCGTCGTCCGCCAGCGCCTTGAAGTCGCGCCCGGCCACCACCGGCACCGCCGCCTCCGGCCCCGACCCCCGCAGCCCGATGGCCCGGCCCACGGCGCGGGCGGTCTCCTGGTGATCGCCGGTAAGAATGAAGACGCGGATGTGTGCCTCGCGGGCGTGGCGCACCGCCTCCCGCACCCCCTCCTTGGGCGGATCGATCATCGCCATCAAGCCGAGGAAGGTGATCTCGCGCTCGGCATCCTCACGCCTCCAGTCCCCCTGCCGTTCCTTCGCTCCCTCCCCCGCACCGGGCCGACCGCAAGGGTCGCCCCTACCGCCACCCTGCCGATCCGGATCCTCTTCCGGTTTCAGGTTTCCTGCATGTCCCCGGTCGTCTTCCCGGCCCCGGCTCCCTTCCCCGCCGGCATCACCGCCGTAAGTTGCACCGGCAGCACCACCGGGCACATCATCCATATCCCGGATGCCGAAGGCCAGCACCCGCATGCCGCCGGCGGCGTATTCCTCGTTCAGGGTGCGGATGCCTTCCCGGTCGGTATCGGTCAGCGGCACCGCTTCGCCGCCGCGGTACATGCGGCTGCTGATGCCGAGAACGCTGTCGGTGGAACCCTTCACTGCCAGCCGCACACCGTCGGGAAAGCGGCGTACCGAGCTCATGCGCATCAGCTCGCCGTCAAAGGAAAATTCGTGCAGTTCGGGAATCTCCTCGTCCTCGTCGGCGCCGCGGGCACCGAGTTTGGCCGCCAGGGTTACCAGCGCCGCCTCGGTGGGGTCGCCGACCGGATACCACGAACGATGTTCGGCGTCGGGCTCGTGGATCTCGGCGTTGGAAGCCATGGTGGCGACATGAAGGATCAGCTCCAGCGCCCGGCGCTCCCCGGCGCCGATTTCCTCTCCGCCTGGTTCCCTTCCACCGTGGTCCGTGCCCATGGTATCCGTGCCGCTGAAACCCTTACCGCGGCACTTTCTTCCGTCATTATCCGTGCCTTCATGCCCCACCCCGCCGACGCGCCACACCTCGCCCACGGGCTCGTAGCCCACGCCGCTGACGGCATAGTTGTGATCGTCGAACCAGATGGACTGCACCGTCATCTCGTTCTTCGTCAAGGTGCCGATCTTGTCGGTGCAGATCACCGTCGTCGCCCCCAGGGTCTCCACTGCCGGCAGGCTTTTGACCACCGCCTGGCGTTCGGCCAGCCGATTGCTGCCGGTGGCCAGAGCCACGGTCACCTGGGCCGGCAGCGCCTGGGGCACCATCGCCATCGCCACCCCGAGGGCGTAGACGAGGCTCATGTAAAGGGAAAATTCCTGCATCATACCCAGCACGAAGAGCGCCAGGCCGATGACGACCACGGCGACGGTAAGCTGGTTCGCCAGCCGCCGCAGTTCCCGCTGCAGCGGTGTCGCCACCGTACCGGCGCGGGTCACGAGGCGGGCGATACGGCCGGTTTCGGTCTCCATACCGGTGGCGGTCACCACCCCGAGGGCGCTGCCGGCAGCGACCATGGTGCCGGCAAAGGCCATATTCACCCGGTCGGCCAGCGGCACCTCACCGGCAATGGCGGCGGTTTCCCGTACCCGCGGCACCGACTCGCCGGTGAGGGCAAAATCGCTGGTGCTGAAATCGCCGACCTCCAGCAGGCGAATATCCGCCGGTATCTTGTCGCCGGCATCCAGTCGCACCACGTCGCCGGGCACGAGGTTCTCCTGGCGGATTTCGGTCAACTCGCCGTCGCGCATCACCTTGGCG
Organism: Candidatus Anaeroferrophillacea bacterium; assembly: GCA_016933675.1. GTDB lineage: Bacteria > Desulfobacterota > Anaeroferrophillalia > Anaeroferrophillales > Anaeroferrophillaceae > JAFGAM01. Next base: position 44,323 of record JAFGAM010000077.1, on the reverse strand, counting down.
GGCGAGCGGATGAGGGTTTTGAGCCCCTCGATGGTGCGGTCCGCCCTGCGCTCGTGGTGGAAGCCGATAACCGCGTTGACGGCGACAATGATGAAGATGATGGCACCATCACGGACGTTGCCGATGAGCAGGGAAATGAACCCGCCGATGATCAGGATGATGATCAGCAGTTCGCGGAACTGCGACAGGAACAGCAGCCAGAGGGGCGGGGAGACGCTTTCGCGCAACTCATTGGGACCGTACTCTCGCCGACGACGGGCGGCATCGTGATCGGAAAGCCCATCCCGGGTGCTGCCGAGGGCGGCCAGCACATCACCGCTCTCCGCCTGGTAATATTGCTGCCCTTCCATACATACCTATCCAAACCCGCGCAAACGTATCTGAACCTGTTCGGTGCCGACTTCCTGCTTCACCGAGGATTGGTTGACAGAAAAATAATTCAAGACTACATCATGATATCCGAAAGAATTCAAAACTTGCGAGCTGGACGTACGATAGCGTACCACGTCCCGGGCATCCACCCGGTCTCAACTGCATCTGCGTCCACCCGGTGGAAGCCTGGTCCGCAGCGGCGGTCCCGCGGTGCCCGGGAGCGACACCACCGCCGGCATGGTCCGGAACCCTGGCGGTCAGATCCCCACCCGAACCCCCGATAAGGAGTCGGACATGTTCGACATCAGAGCCGACTGCGGCAGAAACTGCCTCTTCATCACCCTCAAGGGGTTCATGAAGCCGGAAGAAGCCCCGTGACGCCGCGGACGCCGTCATCCGGGAAAGCCGGCAAACTGAACACCGGTTTCACCATCGTGAACGACATCTCGGAATTCAAGCCGTCTTCAGCGGAAGCGGCGGAACATATCAAGCGCGCCCAGGGGGCGACCTTTCAAAAAGGGGTGAAGCGGGTCATCCGGATCGTCGGCTCTGCACTCGTAAGCAAAATGCAGTTCAGCCGAACCCAGAAAGAAGCGAACGTCACCTACGGTACCGTCGAAGTGGGCACGGCTGAAGAGGCGCAGAAACTGCTGGACTCCAAGCATTGCACCGCCCGGCGGCAGACGGTATACCGATCGGTGCGTGCTCACATCATATCCGTTTTCCGTTCGTTGTCCAGCGGGACGGGTAAAAAAACGGGCGGGGAAACCGCCGGGCCAGCGGTCGGCCGCGGCAAAACACCATTGTGGCGGCATTCCCGGCTTGACAAGCCGCAACGGAAACGAGTATGCAGACAAAAATCGTCGCGTCGACGGGCCGCGCGGCAAACACCGGACCGGATTCCCCCGCCATCATGCAGCCATCAGCCCGCGAAAAAACCGTGATCGGCTCCATCGGCGATCTCGAGGCCATTGCCGGCGGCAGCCCGCCGGTACCGACGGCGTTCATCGCTCCGGAGGATGACGAGTTTCTCCGCGCCGCCCTCCGGGGCATCGAGCGGAAGCTCATCGATCCGCTATTCATCGGCAACCACCGGACGATGATCAAGGCGGCACAGCGCGTCGGCATCGACCGTGAACAGGTCAGGTTCATCGCGGCGGACGGCTTCCAGGAGGCGGCGGACACCGCCATGGATCTGCTGGCAAACGGCTCGGTGAAGATGGTCAGCAAGGGACAGCTGCCCACCAGCTACGTTTACCGCGCCATGATCCGGCGCATGAAACAAACAGACAGCGCCGCCATCGTCAGCGTCCTCACCATCTGGGATCTGCCTGACTGCGACCACCTGGTGATCGTCACCGACACCGGCGCCAACATCGCTCCCGACGAACCGCAGAAGATCCGGATCCTCGACAACGCCCTGCGGGCGATGGAATTGCTGGGGATCGACCATCCGGATGTCCTGGAACTGATCTCCGACCCCGCCAGCCTCGCGGTTCGTGGCGACAGCCGCCCCTCGGGCCGCACCCCGTCCATCCGCCGGCACCGGGGCAGATTCACGCTTATGGGCACCCACGCCCTGAAAAAAATCCTCACCGGCGGCGTCCCGAACCGCCCGGAATTGAGCCGGCTGCCCCACATCATGCTGGTTCCCGATCTCAACACCGGCAATGTGGTGGCCAAGCTCGACTTTTTCATCGAGCGCATCACCCGCGTGTCCTTCAGCTACACCCCCTGGGGCCCGGTGCTGCTGCCTTCCCGTGCCGATCTTGCGCCGGATATCTTTCACGAGTTGATCAGCGGCGTCGCCATGGTCGCCTTGCAGCAGCGGCACATGGAACATGGATAGGACATTCAGGGAGATCTGGCAGGCCGCCGGCAGATGCCGGCCGCGCCGAGCGCTGGTAGTTATGCCCGAGAACCGTCAGTGTCTCGCCGCGGTACGCTTCGCCCGTGACCGGAAACTAATCGACCCCGTCTACATCGCTCCGCGGAATCCCGACCAGAGCAGTACCTTCCACCGGGCAACCACGATGCACGACGCCGTCAACCTGGCATCAGAACTGCTTGCCGCCGACGAAGTCGACATGGTCATCCAGGGCACCTGCAACCGCAAGCAGTTTTTATCCTACTACGCCGGCAGCAAAGGCCTCGGCCCCCAGGCGGTATACGCCACCGCGTTTTTCGATCCGCGCCGGGGAAAAACCTTCTTCGCCATCGACCCGCTGGTGGCAGCCGTGCCGACGCTGGAGAACAAACTCATCCAGATCGCGGCCGTCACACCGATGCTGAAAACCGTCTTCCGGGGTACCATTCGGGCCGCGGCGCTGGCACCCATCGAAACGGTAAACCCGAAGATTCCCGCCACCATCACCGCCGCGGTGCTGGCCCGGATGTCGCAACGGCGGCAGTTTGACCGCCGCCTGAAGGTTGAGGGTCCGCTGGACATCGACTGCGCCCTGAGCCCCGTTGCCGCCCGCCGCAAAGGGATCGACGACCGCTTTGCCGGCTCCTATCAACTCTTCATCCTGCCGGACACCAACAGCGCTTATTTCTTCGCCACCTTTCTCAAGTATGTCGGCGGCGTTCCCACCATCGGCGTGCTGCTCCACGACAACAACCACCTGGCGCTCAACTCCGGACCGCTGACCGTCGCCGAACAGGCGGCGGAGATCGCTCTCGGGGTACTCGCCCACGACATCAGGCAAACCGTCATATGATTTTTGCCCTCAACGTCGGTTCCACCACCGTCAAACTGGGCCGGGGCAATGTCGCCCGGCACCAGACCCACACCGCCGCCCTGCCCGCCCGCTGCCGCAATCTCTCGACTCTGACCGACAATTTCCGGCCCGCCGTCGACGATCTCGTCGAGAAAATGGAGCGGCTCCCCTGGTGGCAGGAGGTGGATTTTCCCCGGCTCAGGATTATCGTTTCCCGCGGCGGCATGCAGTGCCCGGGACCGGCCGGCGCCTACCGCATCGACGACCCGATGCTGAGCGACCTTGCCACCGGTCGCTACGGCTGGCACCCCTGCTCCCTCGGGCCGGCGCTGGCACTGCATCTCGGTCGCCGGTTGGGCATCGAGGCATATGCCGTCGATCCGCCGACAGTGGACGAGTTCGCCCCCGTGGCCCGCTACAGCGGTTTGCCGGACCTTCCCCGCACCAGCGCCTTCCACGCCCTGAGTCACAAGGCCGTCGCCCGCCGGGCGGCACACGACCTGGGCCGGGCCTATGAAACCTGCCGTCTGGTGGTGGCCCACCTCGGCGGCGGCATCACCGTCGCCGCCCACGATCATGGCCGGGCGGTGGATGCCACCCACGGCCTCGACGAAGGGCCGCTGACCCCCGAACGCGCCGGTTCCCTGCCGGTGCTGCCGGCGCTGGAATGGATTGCCGAACAGGGCTGTTCGGTATCCCTGGCTCGCCCGCGGCTTATTGGCAGCGGCGGACTCCAGGCCTATCTGGGCACCAAGGACGGCCGTGAGGTGGAACGGCGCATCGCCGCCGGCGACCCCGATGCCGCCGCGGCCCTGGCGGCCATGGCCTATCAGATCGCCAAAGATATCGGCGCCATGGCCACCGTCCTCGAAGGAAACGTGGATGCGGTGGTACTCACCGGCGGGCTGATCCACTCCGCCCGGCTCATGGAACTGCTCACGCCCCGCATCTCTTTCATCGCCCCGGTGATGGTCTACGGCGAAAACGAAACCGACGCCCTCATGCGAACCGCCGACAAGATCCTGAACGGCGAGATGACGCCGCATGACTATAGCTGAGGAGGGCTTTCGCGGCCGTGCGGCAGTCACACCCCGGATCCAGCACGCGCAAACGGGCCGTCCGATCGCTACCGATCGGACGGCCCGTTTTGATGTCTCCAGACACCGATTGACGGCTTCGCAACAACGTCGTCTGCCTGTGCGTGCCGCACCTACGCAGGCACTGCAGACCGGGTCAATCGGCGTACTCCGCCGTGACCCGGCACCTCGCGCCTTCTCTGCCGAACCGCCATGGAGCCGGGCGGATCAGGCGATTCATGCTACCGCTGGTCCACCGGTACGTAATGCCGGTCGAACTCGCCGACATACATCGCCCGCGGACGGAAGATGCGGTTGTGGTGCAGATACTCCAGCACCCGGGCGGTCCAGCCGGCAACCCGGCTGACGGCGAACAGCGGGGTGAACAGCGCCGGGCTGATGCCGAGCCGTGAATAGACGATACCGGAATAGAAATCGACGTTGGGAAAGATCTTCTTCTCCGTCCCGAAGGAGCGCAGCACCTGTTTTTCCAGTTCCCGCGCGGTATCGAACAGGTTGATGATCTCCGGCGTGCTGCGTTCGATTCCATAGGCCGCCAGCGGGCCCAGCACCCGGGCACGGGGATCGTAGGCCTTGTAGACCCGGTGCCCGAAACCGGAGATCTTCTTCTTCTTCACCATCGCCATGTGCATCCAGTTGGACACCCCGGCGGAAGAACCGATCTCGCGCAGGGTATTGATCACCTGCTCGTTGGCACCGCCGTGCAACGGGCCGCTGAGGGCGGCGATGCCGGAGCCAATGGAAAGATAGAAATCCGACAGGGTCGACGCCACCACCAGCGCGGCGAAGGTGCTGGCGTTCATGCCGTGATCGGCATGAAGAATCAGGCAGATATCGAGTATCCGCTCCTGAAACGGTGTCGGCCGCCGGCCATGTATCATGTAGTAAAGGTTGGCGGCGAAGCTCAGCTCGGGATCAGGCTCGATGGGCAGCAGGCCGCGGCGCACCCGGGCGATGGCGGCGGTAATTGTCGCCACCCCGGCAATCAGGTGGTAACAGGCCTCCATACCGCTGGCATCCATGGCGGCCGACTTGCGGCGGGACCGCCGGCGGGCCTTGAATTCGTAAATGGCGTGTTCCTCGCCGAACGGCTTGGTCTCCATGGCGATGGAGTCCTCGTCGGCGCCGATGGCGTCATCGACGGCAGGCCGGCCACCCTCGCGGTCCATGGTGGTGAACTCCTGACGCATGAAGATGGTGCCCATGCGCAGCGCCCCCATGGCATTCATCTCCTCCACCGGAAAGCTCACCAGCAGCCTCAGCGTCTGGTTGAGATGCTGGTACCGGGTAAGCTTGCGCTTGTACTCCGCCAGTTCGTCCACGCTGGGCAGATCGCCGTGCAGGAGCAGATAGGACACCTCCTCGAAGGTGGAGTAGGCACACAGTTCGAAGATATCGTAGCCGCGATAGACCAGCCAGCCTTTGGCACCATTGACGTAGCCGATCTTCGTTTCGCAGGCGATAGCCCCCTCGAGTCCGGGACCGATGGTGCATTCCTGCGGCCACCGCAGCCGGCTCAGGCGCGGATGATCGGGGGCGTCCCTGGTCTCCTGACGTGCCTTTTCCGCCGCGGCAAGAATGATTTCCGTGATTTCAGGGGTCTGGGCAAGCATATAAAAACCTCTCTTCCCGAACGGCGGCGCAATGAAGCCGGCTTCGCCGCCTCTCTTCAACATACTGTCCCCAGCGGCATTCAACCCCGGAGCATTGTATGCAATGGACAACCGCATTTTTTTGCAAGGGGATTCAGCAAAACTCCCGCAGGATGCAGGCGTTTTAAAACTCGGCGTGTTTTACCATTTTCCACGCCCGAACACAAGCACGGAGCGCACCGCCCCGGGGGCGGGCACCGAGAACGCCCCGCCGAGCGAAAGGCATTCGCGCCCCGATGGTGCCCAGAGGTTTCAATCCGTCGCGATGACGGGGTCCGCCTCCCGGGGCAGGCAGATGGTGAAAAATGTGCGGCGGTCATTGACGGAGATATCCATCATGCCGTGGTAGGTATGCACGAAGCGGCTGACGATGTCCAGACCCCGACCGCTGGCGCGACCCGTACGCAATTCATCGAGCCGGGCGGCGGAGATAATGCCGGTATTCCACACCTCGATGCAGACCAGACCGTCCCGGGCGTAGCCTCGCATCCCCAGTTCACCGCCGGTGACAGGCACCGCTTTGGTAGCATTGTGCAGCAGGTTGTCGAACACCCGCTCAAGACCGAAACGGGAGCATGACACCGGCAACGGATCGGAAAACTCCACCACCGTGGGGGTGACGTGGTCCAGACCGGCCTCCTCGATCACCGCCTCATTGAGCGAATAGCGTGAACGAGCAATCTTCCCGAGATCGAGGCGTTCCAGCCGGCGGTCACCGGTCATCGCCAGCGCCAGATCCTGCAGGCGGTTGCTCTCCCTGAGGATGATCTCCACCCCGCGGGCGAGATCCGGACGCACCGTCTCCAGGTCCGGGGAGGCAAGCTTCCTACGCAGGCGATTGACAAAGCCGGTGATGGCAATGGCGGGATTCTTGAAATCGTGCAGCACATTGCCGAGAAACTCCAGCCGCGAGGCCTTCATGATCTCCTTGCCGAAGAAGGTCAGCAGCTCGATTTCCTCGTCCCGGAACAGGGACTTCTGGTCGGCGGCAAAGAACATCAGGACATGGCGCACCCGATCATCGATGCGCAGGGGCACCAGCAGGATCGTATAGATATTGTGGCGGCGGGCGTAATCCCGCATGTCCGCGGTGACAAAACGGCTCTCCAGGGGCTTCTTGATCAGCAGGTAGCCGGGATCGACCCGTTCGTCGGCAAAATCACCGAACGCCTCGCCGCCGTTGATCAACTGGTGAAAATAAGGATGATTGTCAACCGTGAAGGCATGGTGCAGCTCGTGGTAGGTGGATTCCAGCGGGTAGGCGGCTTCGGCGGTAATGCGCCGGCCGTCGTCGGACACCGCGAACAGGGTGCAGCCCTGGATGTGGACGAACGACTCCAGCTCGGGAATCAGCAGGATGAACAGATCCTTGAGCTTGACCCCCTCGCGATAACTCAGCTTGATGAAAATCTGGTTGACGATCTCTTCCTTGCGGCGGTTGAGTTCCCGGAGATCGTTGATTTTTCGCAATGCCAGTACATGGCTCACCCGACGTGCCAGCAGTTCGGCGCGCATGATCAGCAGCCGGCTGAAATCCCGGCCCGACTCGGGAAAATAGATCTGCAGCACACCGTGATCCTCGCGGCCCGGCGCGAGGAAAGTGGGAATTCTGATGGGCACGGCAATGAGCGAGCGGATACCGTGGTTGACCGCCGTTTCCTTGCCGTGGTAACGGGGATCCACGAGGATGTCGGGCACCGTGATACTGCGCTTTTCGCTGATCACCGCCCCGGCGATGGTATCCTCGACGGGAATGGACGGCTTGCGCTCGGCCTCGGGCAAACCGTGGGCACCAAAGCTGATGAGCCGGAAAGAACGGGGATCCAGCAGCCGGATGGTGGCCGCCGTAGCATCAAGATCGTTGACGATCAGCTCCGCCGCCCGGCAGAGGATATCCTGCAGGGAACCGCGGGGATCGATGGCGATGACCTCGTCGATCTCGGCGACGATACGGGCAAGGAAATCGGCAAGAAAATTGTCTTCGATAACTCCGGACAGCGCCGCCAGGCATTCACGGGTCACGCCCCGTTCCTGCAGATCGGGAACCGAAGCAAGAAAATCCTGCAGTTTGCCGATCATGACACATCCCCCGGTATCGTCGCGCCTGAACCACGGCACATCGCCAACAGCTCAGAATCGCTCATTTTTTACATACACCTAATACCCCCGCTTGTCCACAGAAAAGGTTTCAGCGGCACGGATCAGTGCGTCGGGAAATCGTCGCGGCCGCGTCGATTATGCCGCATACCGGCGCCGGCACCAGCGACCGCCAGTCATCTCCCGCCGCCAGCCGGCGGCGAACCTCGGTACCGGTAATACCCTTTTCCGCCGCCGGACGACGCCGGAGAATCTCGGTCCGGAGACCGAACGCGTCGAACCGCCGCAGTTTCTCCTCTCCCCAGGCATCGTAGATGGTCAGAAAAAACACCGCGTCAAGGGGCACGTAATGGCGGAAGCGTTCGGGCCGGGAGATGGGCAACGGCACCGGCAGCCAGCTTTCCGGCGCCCAGCCGGCGGCACCGGCCATGGCCTGCACCATGCGGCAGCGTTCGTAATAGGTGAACGGATTGGCCTCCGGACGACCGCGGCCCGGATCGTCAGGCTCCGGCACAATGGCCTCGGGATCGGGGTTGGTGATACCGATCACCAGGTAACGGCAACGACTCCTGGCCGCCTCGATGTAACACCAGTGGTCACGGTGCAGCGGCTGAAAGCGGCCATGGACCACCCCCACCGGATGAAGCGGTGGCAACCTGTCGCCGGTATCGGCAATATCCACAGTCATCACGTCACCCTGCATGCGGGCAACAGCGGACGGCGCGTTCCCGGCCAGTACGGCGGGCCCGCCGGGTCGTCCATAAGCCCCGTCAGCTTCACCCGGTCGAGCCAGTTGAGTGTCAGATACATGAAATCGGCCCCGGTGACCTGTCCCAGGGCGCCGCCGGCCGCCGCGATTTCATCGAAACGGGTGATATCGTCACAACGAATGCCCGGACCGACGACCCCCAGCGGCACCGGCTCGCCGGAATGGATCAGCGGACCGCCACTGGGAGTCGAGTGGTCGGCGGTGACCGCGAGGAAACAGTCTTCCCGGGCCAGCAGGTCATCGAGCATCGACGCCAGGCCGCAGTCAAGGGATTCAATCGCCCGCACTTTGGCCCGGGGATCCTTGGTGTGAGCGGCAACGTCAGGCGCCTTGGTATGGACGTGGATAAGATCGTAATCGTCAAGCCGGTCCATGGCACTACGCAACCGGGCGGCCAGATCGGTACCGGGATCGTCGGTGTCACGGCAGGGCGCAACCGCCATTCCCAGAAAATGGCCCAGGCCGTGGTACATGAAACCGGAGGCAATGGTCAGGCCGCGCAGTCCCCAGCGCGCGGCAAAAGGAGGTACCGGTTCCAGCCGCCCGGCCCGCTGGCACACGAGGGCGTTGAGCGGCACCTGCCCCCGTTCACGCCGCCGGCGGTTCAAGGGATGGCGGTCTAGTTCCCGATGACAGTGGAGCAGATAGCGGTTGAGCAGCTGCGCGGTACAGCGGGCGGCCAAAGCATCTTCCACCCCCGACTTCACGCCATCCGCGGCAACACCGGGGTCAACTTCGCGACCGGCACGGCTTCCGGGCACCCCGGCGGCGGCACGGATACAGGGCTGCACCTCCAGCACCGGGGCGCCGACCTGCAGCGGGTCGCTGTCACTGACCGCGGGCGACACCGCGCCTTCCAGCACCAGGATACCATCGATGCCGCGGGTCGGCACCAGACGAAGAGTGACTGCACATGGGGTTTCGATCCCGGAATACGGTCCGGAACCGGGATCCGGATCCCATCCCGAGCCGGGTTTGAACCCGGAAGATTCAGTGGCGACATCCGCCGACGGCGGGAACCACTCCACCGCCGCCATGAGAGCCGCCGCCTCGGCGGGTGTCGTCGCCGGCCGGCTTTCGACGATGCGCAACATCCCGCCGTCACGTTCTACCCCGGCGAGATGGGCCAGGACCGCCACCGCGCCCGCTGGCAGATCGATGCCGGCGCCCAGGGCCTCCAGCGGCCCGCGGCCGGGAAACCATTCCGCCGGGTAACCGAAGATGAGGAAATGGGCCAGTTCGCTGGGCAGCGCCAGCCCCGGCCGCACGGCATGAAAGAGGCCGTTGGCGCCCAGCGCCGCCAGCCGGTCGAGGGCCGGGGTCGCCGCCGCCTGCAGCGGTGTCCGGCCGCCGAGTTCGGGAAACGAGCGGTCGCCGAGACCATCAAGCAGCAGCAATATCAATCGTTTATCCGTCATCAGCGCTTTTTCCCCTGACCCTGACCCTGACCCTGACCCTGAAAATAGGAATTACCAATTTTTCGGCCGGCAAACAACAGATTATTTTATTGGACAAATAAATCTTTTTTTCCCATAGTGCCGGGCATGCGTATCGACCTGCACGTCCACAGCGATATCTCCCCCTGCAGCGCCATCCCCCTTGACGATGTCATCGCCATCGCCGCCGGCCACGGCCTGGACGGGGTCTGCATCACCGACCACGACACTACCGCGGCCATGGGCCGCCTCACTCCCGGCATCCAGGGCAACGGCCTGCTGCTGGTCATCGGCATGGAATACACCACTCCCGAAGGAGATTTCCTGCTCTACGGCGACCTGCACGGCCTGCCGATGGGCCTGCCGGCAGCCGAACTGCTGACCCGAATAGATGCCCGGGAAGCGGTTGCCGTCGCCGCCCATCCACTGCGGCAGTGGCGCGCCATAGACGAACGGCTGGTTGCCGCCGGCCGCTGCCGCATCATCGAGGAAATCAACGGCCGCAACACCGACGCCGAAAACGAACGTGCCGCCGCCTGGCGCACCCGCTACGGCATCAACGGCGTCGGCGGCAGCGACGCCCACACCCCGGCGGAAATCGGCTCCGTCTGCACCTTCTTCCCCCCGGCCATCCGCTCGACAACCGCCTTCGTCCGTGCCCTGCGGACCGGCATCGGCACCCCGATCATAAACACCGTCCCCCTTGCGGCCGACGGCACCGGGCGGCACCGACGCACGACCGCCCACCCTTTTGCCGGCACCCCATTTCAGGGATACCCCGCCACCCGCACCGGCAGCTAAAGTCAACCTGCACACAGCGCCGCCCCATAGCCATCGAAGTCATGTCCCTGCTTGACCATACCGTTTCATCTCACGACCACCACCACCGCATCCCGCGCCCACCTGCACATTGCATACATTCATTATTATATTTTCTTTAAGCTCTTTTTGTGCTGGCAATTTTTCATCTTTTCGTGGTAGCTATCGACCAATTGACCGGTCACCGTCGATACACGAATCAATCCCGACAGCCAATCGATGGTTATGGCTTCTTGACAGCTTCATCTCCTTCGTGGCGCGCCGACAGGCCCCGGAATCGCGGCGCTGCCTTGCCGCGTAGGGCGTACATGGAAGTACGTCACGTAGTCGGGCCGCCAGCACCGCGGAGGAAATAGGTTGGTTCGAAACCGTCAAAAAATTCCAACCGCAAAGGAGAATCGCAATGCCTGAAACCACGGATACGACCCGGAAACGGGAAGGGCGGCGTGAGGACACGCTGTTCTCCGAGATGACGAAATCATATTTCGACTTCTGGCAGGCAGTAACGAAGGAAACGCTGCGCTGCACCTGCGGCGACGGCGGACTGGGCGACTACCGGGCGGGCACCCTGCGGCCCTTGACCGCCCGGTCGCTGCATGAGATGTTTTCCGCCGTCCACGATTCCATGACCACATCCGGCATCCTGGACAGCCTGCCGCACAGCATGCACAAATCCATGGAAATGTGCATGGGGTTAACCGAAAACTGGGCGCAAACTCTGGGCGAGATGGTGGAGGAAACCCTGGAGGGCGCCTCACGTTCCCTAGCCGACAACACCGAATGCCCCCAGGATGGTGCCCTGCGGACCTTCCTCGCGGCTTACACCCGGGGCATGCAGAAACTGTTCAACATGCCCAAACTGGGACTGAACCGCTATTACCAGGAACGGATCAGCCGGGCATCCGACCAGTTCACCCTGTTCTCCGTCGCCGCCGGCGAATTTCTCCTGCTGATGATGCAGCCGCTGGAGTCGACCCTTATCAAGATGCAGCAGCGAATAAGGGAGATGGCGGACAACGACAGTCACCTCCGCGACGCACGGGACTACTACTCCCTGTGGATCAGTATCCTCGAAGGCGACTACGCCAACCTGCTGAAATCGCCGGAATACGTCAGGACCTTTCACGACGTGCTGCACAAGTATCTCGATTACACCGCCCTCTCCGAAGCGGTGGTGGAAGACAGTCTCCGGTCGCTGCCGATCACGACCAAAAAGGAGATGGAAGCGGTGTACCGAGAGAACCACGAACTCAAAAAGCAGTTCAAATCAATCTCCAAGCGCCTCGCCGCGCTGGAAGAGCGGCTGCCCCCGGCCGCGGCCGGGCCGTCCGCACCGGTGAAACCGTACCTGGTTTCCTGATTCCGGCCGGGGATGGGGCCGGCGGCGCACCCGGTACCCCGGCGTGACGTCTGCAGCCTTGATATCCGCTGCCGGCGACAGGAACACAACCTTCCCGCTGCCCGGGAAAGATACCGAGACAGAGCAACCAACAATTCGACAATTCGCGGCGTTACATAACCCTTCCATTGCCACGGTACCAGAAGGAGGTGAAGCACCATGAGCAAGCCTTTGTTTCCGGTCGACGAACTGATGGAAAGCGTTCTGCAGTACACCCGGGACATGACCGCCCGAACCTCACGGGCCCGCGATATCCTCGGCGAGAACCTCGAAACCGCCATCGCCTCCACCCCCTACGAGGTTGAGTACACCGAGGACCGCATCAAACTGAAACACTACAAACCCGCCGGCAAACCGAAATGCCAACATCCCCTGCTCATCGTCTACGCCCTCATCAACCGCGAAACCATGCTCGACCTCCAGCCCGACCGCAGCGTGGTCAACAATCTCCTTGCCAACGGCATCGATCTCTACATAATCGACTGGGGTTACCCGGCGCCGAAGGACCGCTTCCAGGGATTTGACGATCACATCAACGGCTACATGCACAACGCGGTGGAGTACATCTGCAACAAACACGGCATCGACCAGCTCAACCTCATGGGGGTCTGCATGGGCGGCACCATGAGCCTGATCTACGCCGCCCTGCATCCCGAAAAGATCAAAAACCTGCTGCTCACCGTGACGCCGGTGGATTTCGCTACCGATACCGGTCTGCTGCACGTCTGGTGGGGAAGCAGGAATTTCGAAGTCGACCGCCTGGTGGACCTCCAGGGCAACGTCTCCGGCGACTTTCTGAACATCAACTTCCTGCTCATGAACCCTGCCCGGCTGATGCTCGACAAGTACATCGGCTTCCTCGAAAACGTGGAAAAACGGGATTTCGTCGAAAACTTCGTCCGCATGGAAAAATGGATCTTCGACAGCCCCGACGTTCCCGGCGAAATCTTTCGGGAGTTCATCAGATATTGCTATCAGGAGAACCGGCTGATCGAGAACCGGCTGGAGGTTGGCGGGCAACGGGTGGACCTGAAGAACGTGACCATGCCGCTGCTCAACATGTACGGCCTCTTCGACCATCTCGTACCGCCGGCGGCGTGTGAAAAGACCGCCGCCGCAGTGGGCAGCACCGACACCACCGACGTCCCCATCAAGACCGGACACATCGGTATCTACGTAAGCTCCAAGTCGCAGCAGGTCTTCGTTCCCACCATCTGCTCGTGGCTGATGGAACGCGACGCGGTGGCGGAAAAAACGCCGCCGGGGACCCGGCGGCGGCCGGCGGGCACGCCGGCAAAGACACGGACAAGGGGCACGACCGGCGGCCGTACAGCGGCAAAGAAAGAAGCGCCGACGCCCCTGAAGACGGCGGCGAAGGCAACCGTAAAAACCGCGGCGAAGAACGCGGCATCATCGCCGGCCGGGACGGAAACGGTAACGAAAACGGCAACCGAAACCGGGACGACGGCAACAACGGAAACGAAGCCAAACGTAACGTCAACAACTAATTGAGGATAATTGAGGAGAGGAAACCATGCGCGGTAAGACCTTCGCTGAACTGAACCTGGGCGAAACGGCGGAATTCACCAAGACCATTTCAGAAACCGACGTCTACCTGTTCGCCGGCATCAGCGGCGATTTCAACCCGGCGCACATCAACGAAACCTATGCCCAGGGGACGGCATTCAAGGGACGGATCGCCCACGGCATGCTGGCGGCGGCATTCATCTCCACCGTGCTGGGCACGAAGCTGCCCGGACCGGGCACAATCTACATGAAGCAGGATCTGCGGTTCCTCGCCCCGGTGCGCATCGGCGACACGCTCACCGCCCGGGTCGAGGTGGTGGAACTGGCCGCGGAAAAGAAGCGCGTACGGATGAAAACCACCTGCATCAACCAGGACGGCACCACGGTGCTGGACGGCGAAGCCCTGGTAAGCCCGCCCCGCGATTGAAGCCGCGGGGGTTGAGAGACACCCCGTCAGGCGACACGGTTCGCGGCGACCGCCCGGCCCGAGACCCGGCCCCGACACGGCTCACGATTGCTGCCCGGCACTGACCGCGGCCGGAACCGCCGGATTTTGCCGGTCCAGACGTGAACGGCCGAGGCCTCAGTTATCCCGCGCGGCAACCTCCTGATGGGCGGTTTCGGAGCCGCCACCATCGCGGTCGGCGTGATTGCCGTCAACGGCAACACGACCGGTGACGGCTTCGGCAGCCACGGGATCCGGATCGGCAGCATCAGGTTTTACTACGGCCCGACCGGGTTTTCGCGGTACCGGGCTCCGGACCAGCTGATTCCGGAACATCGGCGGATACCGTAACACCGTTTTTCCCGGCGGCGCCAAGGAACTCGGCAAACCGGCGGTTCTGCTCTTGCAACAGATGATCGAAGGCCGCCGCGGCCCGGTTCAGATCGAAGAGATCGGCCCCGGAATCATCCGTCCGACCGCGGACCGAGTTGCGCCGGAGGCGCTCGATGGTCGCTTCCGCGTCGCGCAGGCGCTCCCTGACCTCTCCGAGCTCCCGCCCCAGACGGTCAAACTCATCGCCGGGGACAAACCCGAAGAGGCGGGCGAACTCCCGCCACTGGCGCTGCCAGGCATCGAAACCAGCCGCCCATTCCGACGGCGCCGAATCATTTCCCGAACCCTTCCCCGCACCATCCCGACCGGGCGACCCTGCCGGCCGGAAGAAATCCCGGAAGAGATCATCGAAACCGGGCCAGCCGGGCAGATTCGTCCGGCAGTATTCCGGCCACCGCGACGGATCCTGCATCCAGCCGGCGAAAACGTTGTCTTTGGCGGCGTCACTGCCGGAGGAAAAGAACTCCAGCAACTGCTGGTTGCGGGCCGCCTGCAGCAGCATATGCCCCCAGAATTCGAGAAATCGGCTATCCATTCTTCGGTCTCCGCCAAAAAAAATGTTGGCACCATAACTGCTGCCGGGTTGCGACGAAACGGGATGCCACCGCAGGGGCAATACATCAGAGTCGCTCCTGCCGACTCGCGCCGCTTCTTTACCGAGGAACGAGGCTGACATAAAAGTATGCCGCAGTAGCTCAGGTTGAAGCGCAACGAAGGGGATGGAGTTGTTCCCAGGCCGGCGACAGCTGCACCGAAAAAAACCGGCGTGGACCCGGGGAGATCGCGCTCCCCCCGGGTCCACGCCGGTTGGCATCGAAATCGTGACATGGATGTCCGGATCAGCTCTTGGGGGCCTCGGCAAGATACCCTTCCAGGTTTTTGAAACCGGCGTCAATGGCCTTCTTGTAGTCTTCCCGCGCCTTCTTGCAGACCTTGAGCCATTCGTTGAAGGCATCCCGGCCCTGCTTCGGCAGCATGGGATTCTGATCCATGAAGGTGTTGACCATCTTTTCCGACTGGTCCTGGACCATGCCGATGGTGTTGAAGGTGTTGTTGAACGTTGCCTGCTGGAACTCGATCATCTGACGGGCGAACTGTTTTACTTCCATGACGTTTCCTCCTTGACTGACATGCTGGTTTTTTATTCGGTTTTTGACCGTCGCCGGCCGACGGCCGGCGACGGATGAACACGCGATGCGCTCAACAGCGGTGATCCGTTACCGCAACGCCTGTCGGCGTAGGACTCACCCAGGCAAAACCACAGGTGACGGAATTGGCACAAAACCACGGTGTATGACAATATCAAACTAATCTGCTGCCCTTGTCTTCGGGGCGGATAATAGGGTAAACCGGAAACCGTGTCAAGTGTTATTTGTGCAATGCACCATTCATGTTCAATTCGCATGAGGAACCGGTTAAATTTTTATCAGCCGAGCTACCGGAACACCCAGGAGATTGCCGACCAATTTTGGTTAAAACGCAAAACATCTTGATAATCAAGAATTTTTTTGCTATACACACATCATTATCAATACCGGCACAACAGGGTGAAAATTCTCCGGATTGCAACACCCGGCATATTGTGATAAGGGAGCCGGGTTTCTTACAGACCGGATATAACGCAGTGCAATACACCGACGAAAGAGGATCTATGAGCCCGGAGATACTGATCAAGAAATACGCCAACCGACGGCTATACAACACCCGCGACAGCCGCTACATGACCCTCGAGGAACTGTCGGAGCTGATCAAGGGCGGTCACGACGTGCGGGTGGTGGACGCCAAGTCCGAGGTCGACGTCACCGCCTTCACCCTGACCCAGATCGTCCTCGAAGAATCCCGGACCGGCACCCTGCTGCCCATCTCGCTGCTGCACCTCATCATCCGCCACGGTGACAACATACTCAGCGAGTTTTTCGAAAAACATCTGCAGCAGACCATCGAGGTCTATCTCAACTACCGGTCGATGCTGGACGATTACTACAAACAGTGGCTCGACCTGGGCATGGACGTTTCGGGCAGGACCCAGGAATCGCTGCTGCGGCAGTTCTCCGCCCCGGAGTGGCTACAACAGTTCGGCGCCGGACTCGCCGGCACCCCGGAACGGAACGAGTCATGACAGCGGGGGGCCATCGGCGTCGTTTTTTCGATGGCGGCCAGTCACCGGCGATGCGCGATGAATGCCGCGGCCCGGGTCGCGACCCAGGTTGCGACGCCGGCCGGCGACGGGGAAGTCGGCGTTGCCGGGAAGCCGACAGTCAGCGGGATTACTGAAAAGTATACGGACCGGCAGGACGAACAGGAGATTCGCGCATCGTCTGTCAATCAACACCACAATTGCACAAAGGAGCCGCCACCATGGCACAGCAGGAACAATCCCGGAATACCGGGGAAACCGGTTTCGAAGCCTACCTGGACTACAGCGCGAAGATTATCGGCGCCGCGACGGATGCCGTCAACGCCGCCCAGAGCTACTGGCAGGCCCTCGCCCGCTATGAACATGAATTCGTCTACCCGCTGTTCAAGGCCATGTGCTACTTCAGCCGGGTTGAAGGCAGACGAATGTTCACCGAGGATCCGCTCGAAACCATGGAACAGTACGACGAGCTGCTGCGTTTCAACCAGGAGATTTTCATCCGCAGCCGGATCCACAGCGCCGGGGCGGCGGCGGCGCGCCACGCAACGGAAATGACCCGCGCCTTTGCCGCCTGGCTCAACACCCTCAGCGACAAACCCGCGGGTGAAGACGTCTTCGGCTACCTGGCCCGGACGGCAAAAACCGCCGCCGCCCTGGCGCGGGAGTACCCGGAGGAGATTATGCGGGTCGCCGAGGAGTTCGGCTACCACTTCGAACGCGGCGGCTACGACAAGATCGCCGAAACCGACCGCTTCACCCTCTACCGGGTACACCCCACCGACCCGAAGGTGACCACCCGCATGGACGGCAAACCGATCCTCATCGTCCACCCGTACGTCCTCGGGGCCGACATTCTCGCCTTCCTGCCGGGGGACAACAAGAGCTACGTCCACTGCTTTGCCAACCAGGGCATCCCCACCTATGTGCGCATCCTCAAAAAGGCCGACGACAACCCGGCGGTGCGGGATCTCACCCTGGAAGACGATATCCGCGACATGAAGCTCTTCTGCGAAACCATTCGCGTGCGCCACGGCCGGCCATTGACCCTGAACGGCTACTGCCAGGGCGGCCTGATCACCATGGCCAACCTGCTTTCCGGCGAACTTGACGGTCTGGTGGATACCCATATCACCTGCGTCGCGCCCATCGACGGCACGCGCAGCAAGGGGCTCGGCAGCTTTCTTACCAATCTGCCGCAGCGGTTCAACGACCTGGCTTACGGCACCAGGGTTCTCGCCGACGGCGGCGAGATCGCCGACGGCGACCTTATGGCATGGGTATACAAGATCAAAAGCATCGAAGATGAGACACCGGAGGTGGCCCTCTTCCGCGACCTGGAGATGATGGACGCCACCGTCGGCCGCGGCAAACCGATCAACAAAACCGCCGCCGCGGTCACCTACTGGCTCACCCACCAGCGCCACGACCTGCCGCAGGAGATCACCAAACTGAGCTTCGCCTCCTACAACATCCCCATCACCGCCGACGGCACCCTGCCCTTCACCGCCTTCGGCCGACCGCTGAACATGAAGCACATCGCCGAGCAGGGCATCCGCTGGCTGATCTGCTACGGCGAGAGCGATACCCTGGTGGAAAGGGAAACCGCCCTGGCGCCGCTTGACTACATCGACGCCGAGGTGTCCGCCTTCCCCAAGGGGCACGTGGCGATGGTTACCTCGTGGTCGCTGCCGACCTCGGAATGCGCCCTGCACTGTTCTTTCGGTGGGAACAACACCCGCGGACCGGTGTGCTTCCATCTCGATGTGGAACGGGAAGAGAATGAGAAGCGGCAGCGGGAAGCGGCGCCAGACTCGCCGGACAGCAGTGGCAGCGATGACGGCGGCAGCGGCAACAACGGCAGCGGAGACGACAACCGCGGGGACGGTAGCCGCAGCGAAGAAAGTACCGGCGTGAAGATCGCATCCGCCCCCGTGGCCGCGGTGACGCCCGCCGCCCGGAAGGCTTCGGTCGCGGCGAAGAAGCCGGCGGAACGAAAAACCGGCACCACCACCGCCGGCGCCGCCCGGAAAACAACCCGGAACCGGAACAGCACCGCCAGCACCGACGCCCCGCCGACCGCCGGAACCGACTGAATCGAGCGTAGCCCGGCACCATCCCTTCGCCGCGGGTCAGCGGGCCGCCGGCATTGAGGATCACCAACCGCAACGCCCCCGATCATTGCGTGATCGGGGGCGTTTACCTGTACCCGCCACCGGCATTCCGGTACCCCCCACCGGTGTTCCAGACAAGAGAATATCCCTCCCAGCCCGACCCACCCGGCCGGCCCGGAAGGAAACCGGAAACTCATTGCCGGCCACCTCTCAATCGGCATGACGGCAACATACCGGTGATGGTCTGTACCGACAGTGGCGAGAATTCAACCGGCAACAAATGGCGGGTTACAGCCCGTCGTTGCCCCGGCGGCGCGCCTGGCGTTCCGCCGCCCGCCGGCGGGCACGTTCGGTGGCCTCGTGCAGGCGACGCTCCTCCTCCGGGGTTTCGGCGCGAAGCGGCGGAATCTCCGCCGGCCGGCCGTTTTCGTCCAGGGCGACAAAGGTGAGATAGGCCGAGGCGTTGTGCCACACCCGGCCGGTAAGCAGGTCCTCGGTATCCACGCGGACGCCGATTTCCATCGAGGTGCGACCGGCGTAATTGAGGCCGGCGTGGAAGGTCACCAGGTTGCCGACATACACCGGGGCGTGGAAATCGATCCGGTCAATGGAGGCGGTAACCACGTTGCGGCGTGCGTGCCGGAACCCCACCACCCCGGCGGCGTTGTCAATGAGCTTCATGATCACCCCGCCGTGGATGTTGCCGGCGGGGTTGGCGTCCTGGGGCTGCATGAGATGGGCCAGGATCACCCGGCTCTGGGATACGGTCTTGGAGTCCATGGGCAACCATCCTTCTGTTGATGAAAATTTTTTCTTTTTGCACGCCCTTTCCCCTTGAGGCATAACGGCAAGTGAAGATAACCGGCATATCCAGCGCGGAACGGAGGACGATCACACCGGGAACGGGGATCAGCCTTTCCCGGCCGGGGGCTTGATGCCGATTTTTTTGGCGGAATGATCACGCCCTGAAAAGTAGTTGACCCATGATGAAGTATGGAAAAAATCCCAGTTCGGCGGCGGTACCAGATTGTTCTCGATCCGGCCTTCTTCATGGTAGTTTTTCAAACGCTCATAAGCCTGGACCCAGACACACCTTTTCTCCTTCGGATACACCTCACACCACCCGTTGTAGCTGCCGCCGCAGGCGCCGTTACGCTGGTTTTTCGGACACTGCGACATCGGGCAGAGATAGGCGACATCCGGCAGAGCGCAGTCACCACAATCCATACAATCATACATTGCAACCTTGACCAGGTGTTCAAACTTCCTGAAAAAACCGCTCTCCCCCCATTTTGCAACCAGTTTTTGCGTCAGGCCAAACATAAGTCCAGCCGGCTCGAAACATAAATTATGTACCAGCCGCGTCAACCGGTAACTGAACGGCAACGCAGCCCGGACGGTACGCGGCGCCCGTTCCCGGCGGTTTAGGATATTGCCCTCCTGCTTCCGGAAATAGTAGAAACCATTATCCTGCGGATAGTCAAATTCCGCCACGATATCCTGCCATTCCGGAACAAGTTCTTCACCCCGTTCAATAACCTCAACGACATCGTCAAATGAAACTCCAAGTCCACTGATATGGACGCCATCGTAGCCCATGCCTTTCATAAAAGCAAACATCCCGGCCCCGCGCAAAAGCCGTGCTTTTTTTCCTTTGTCTTCGGCCTTGCGCTCACCATCGAGGACCTCGACAAGACGTCTGGTAACGACACAACCGGGCACCAGATTGTTGCTCATTGCCTTCGCGGCACCAAAGGGCAGAATATAGATATTACCGATAAACGGCACATCCAGACCTTCCTGGTCGCGAAACTGCATTAATTCGTGAAATTTACGTGCGTCATAACCGGTCTGAGTTATGATAAAACGAGCCCCGGCGGCAATTTTCTTTTTGAGTTTGTAATATTGAACCATCTGCTCCGATTCGAGAATCTTAAACGGAGACACCACCGCACCGGGGAAAAAATCGGTCGGCTTCAACTTGACCGTTCCCTTCATACCGGGAAACTCAAGTCCTTCATTCATTGCGGAAACCAGCTGCAGAACATGGACCGGATCGAGATCGAAGACCGGACGCGATCTCCCCTGGTAACCGGCAACCGGATAATCACCACTCATAACCAAAAGGTTGGACACCTCACTCCGGGCCATGCCGTACAGCAGACTTTCAAGCTCGTTGCGATTTTTGTCCTTACAGGTGAAATAGGTGATCGGTTCAAGCCCGAGTTTTTTAACCTCGGCACCCATCACCTCAGGAGAAATCGCCGGATTGCCGCCTGGATTATCGGTAACCGCAAGCGCATCAATCCGGCCATAAGCCGCGGCTTTCTCACACTTGGCAATAAAATCAAGCTGCACTTTTTCAAAGGCGCCCCGCCCCGGAACCACTTCCCATTCGATCGTGAAACGTTCCTTGTCAAGCAATGATTCTCTATACCTGTTTGCCACTTGACCCTCCTCCACAAAAAACCGCCCCCGGTTATTGCCGACATCATGGGACGGTGACAGGAAATTACTTCAGCAGGAGATGATCGCGAAATGGCAACAACGTCAAGGCACTGAAAACCTCGGGCACCATCGGCAACAATACCGGTCACATCTTCGCTATACCCATTGAAATATTGTGCTTTTAACACACCCCCGTCGCCACGGCAACATAAATCACACCCGGTCATGACCCACGTACATGATCACGGTGAGGTAAGCACTGCCCACATGAAAAAGGCCACAACAGACCGGCGCCGATACGCCGATGCCGACCCCGAAGCAATCGGGATAATCCTTCACAAACCGAATCCGACCGCGATTGTGTCCCGTCACGCGCACCAGCACACAGATATTCAATGAGGTTTTATTGCGCTGCTGAGGTTAGGTCCCGGTTGCCGAAGTGAACATCAACCCTTTCAGTACAGCCCGTACAGCGGCCCGCCCCGGGCCGCCAGTTCCTCCACCCGGCGGGTGACGGCCGGATCCTCCTCCAGCGGCGGCGCATGGTGCGGCTTGCGACGCGCATCGATCACCAGCGGGCCGGTGCAGCCCCAGTGTCTGGCGACGGTTGCGGCACCGAAGCCGTAGATGTCCGCCGCCGGGTCCGAGCGGGTGAACACCTGCCAGAGAAGGTTATCCAGGCTGCGGGCCGCGGCCGCGCTGTCGTCCACCACCGCCAGCAGTGGGAAGTGATCGGCAAAACCGTCCGGAAGCGACATTTTTACCAGTTGCAGCAGGTCTTCGTCGGTGCCGGGCCGGTGAGCACCACAGGCAGGACCGCGCAGCACGACAACGCCGGGCAGGGCGACGCGCGGCTCGGAGAAACCGGTCGGCAGGCCATTCGGGGTACCGAAAGCGGCCGGAATCTCAATCCCCAATTCGCGCCGCGGCGGCCCGGCGGCGGCGATCACCACCTTGGAACCGCGATTGAGGCCGCTGCCGCTGTAGTCGAGGGTATCGATAGTGGTCCGGGTCTGGAAATGCAGGTCGCGGCGCCAGTCGACCCGACGCAGCACCTGGCCGATGTAGCCTTCGACATCGTTGATTTCGACCCCCGGCGCGGCGACGGCATCGATGATCAGCAGATATTTGGCCAGCGACAGCTGGCCGGTACCAAGGATGCGGTTCGCCTGGGTCAGCAGTTCTTCCGGCTCCCGTTCGGCGGCATAAGGGGTGTAACGTTCACTGCCCACCGCCAGCAGCAACGGATGGACGCCGGCGGCATCCACCGCGTTGACCGCCCGTACGCCGGGCAATTCTCCGGGTATGAGGGCGCCGGTCAACTCATGGATAAAGGCGCCGAAGCTGGTATCCTCCTGGGGCGGCCGGCCTACGGTGGTAAACGGCCAGACGGCGTCGTGGCGATGGTACACCGCCTCGACATCCAGGACCGGGAAATCGTGCACCAGGCTGTAGTAGCCCAGGTGATCGCCGAAGGGCCCCTCGGGCTTCGTCTTGTGCGGCGCAATGCTGCCGACAATGCAGAAATCGGCCTCGGCGGGGATGGGCAGCCCGTCGCCGCGGCGCACCATCTTCATTCGCCGACCGCCGAGCAGCCCGGCGAAGGCCAGCTCCGGCATCCCTTCGGGCAGCGGCATCACCGCCGCCACCGCCAGCGCCGGCGGCCCGCCGACGAAAACGTTGACCCGGAGCGCTTCACCGCGGGCGGCCGCCGCCTGATGATGCACCCCGATACCGCGATGGATCTGGTAGTGAAGCCCGACCTCGCGGTCGGGAACGTAGTCGTTGCCGGCAATCTGGATGCGGTACATCCCCAGGTTGGCATGGCGCCAGCCGGGTTGTTCGGGACCCTCGGAATAGACCTGCGGCAGGGTAATAAAAGGCCCGCCGTCGGCGGGCCAGGAGACCAGCCGCGGCAGATCGGAAACGGCGCCCCGGCAGCCCAGCACCGGCCCGCGGGCACCGAAACGAGGTAGCAGATGAAGCATCCCCGACAGCAGGCGGGCAAGGTTTGCCGGTCGTTTCAAAAACTCGCGCGGGTCAATCTTCGCCCGCACCAGGCACTCGATGACCGGCAGAGCGTCGCGGAAGATGAATCTCGTCCGCTCCAGGGTACCGAAGAGGTTGCCCAGCAGGGGAAATGCGCACCCATTCGGCCGGGTGAAAAGGAGCGCCGGCCCGCCGGCGCGATAGACACGCCGCTGAATCGCCCCGACTTCCAGGTGCGGATCCAGCGGCACACCGATGCGCCGAAGCCGCCCGGCGCGTTCCAGATCGACGATGCATTCCTGCAGGTTGCGATAGCCCACCGCCTGTCCTTTCTTTCCCGCCATCAATGCGGCAACGCCGCCTTTCGGCGGCGCATCCGTTCCCTGCAAATGACGTGTGCCGATTTCAGCGCGAAGTTACGTGATGATGAATCGCTGCCGCGGGCAGTATGGGACGCTAGCTCGCGGGCTTTCGCCGTCGCGTCGCGTCACAGCTTCCTCCGCAACTACGCCATCTCCACCAGAGCGAAGGCGGCGCAACACGGCAACCGAAATTCCGAAACCAAAGGCGAGGCAGATGAGCCAGAAAATCTCCACCAGGGCAAAGGCGGCACAACGCGGCAGCGGCAACGCGCACGGTGGCGGTGGCCACGGACGGACGAAGTTCCCCGCTGGCGGTGGTGACTGCGGTGCAGCACGGACGGCATCGCGGCACAACACGACAACGGTGACGCGCGCAGCGGGGCGCTCAGGCGAACATCTCCGCCGCCGTCGTGGCGGTGAGGATGTTCCCCGACCATTTCCGCAGGGTGTCGGTGTCGGCCGATTCGATGCGGCCACGGTACATCGCCGCGGCTTCAGCGCCGAATTTCAGCTCCACCTGGTGCAGAAGAATAGCGGATTCACCTTCCTGACGGCCTTCCTGACGGCCTTCCTGACGGCCTTCCCGCAGGCCTTCTTCCTTGTATGCCTTCTTCCATTCTTTCACTCGTTCGGCAAGCATGTTCTTCACCTCGTACAAGTCTTCCATCGCTGGATGTGCAGTCACGTCGAAATGGGCCGGCAACAGCACCCGCCCGATCCATACCGCGAAGGCCCGGCGCAGCGTCCGCTGTTCATCCCCCGGGCTGGACAGCCATTCCAGCAGCAGCTGGACGACCTCGAACACATGTTCCGGACTGGGTCCGGTCTCCATGCGAAACAGCGCCGCGACCAGGTTCTGCAGGCCTTTCAGTTCGTGGTCGTCGTAGTCGCGTTCGGACAGCAAAAGGTATTCGAGCCGCGGCCGGTAGCGCCCCAGACCGCCGGGGACATCCTCCACCAGGGCGGCGATGTCCGTCGCCGCCGTCCACGGCTGGATGCCGTTGTACAGCACCACCGGCAATACCGGCGGCAGCCGGTGGTTGCCGCTCACCCGCCCCGACTTGATCAGATCCTGGTAAAGCAGGCCGACGTAGGTCATGATACGCACCGCCATCCAGCGGTCGATCTCGGACTGAAACTCCAGCAGGAGATAGACGTACAGCCAGTTTGTGCCCCAGCGCACGCGCCAGATAACGTCATCACAACGGTGGCGCAGGTCGTCACTCACATAGCTGTTGCCGAGCTTCTCCAGGGTGGCGAAATCGAGCTGCCTGACCCAGTCCTCACGGACGAAGCCGCGCAGCAGGTCCTCCACCATGCGCGCATGGGAGAAAAGATTCTTATAGCCGCCGTCGTGTTCCGCCATGTATGATAAACTCGTAACAACTCGAAAAAAGGGATGGCTGCGTAAAAAGCTCCAGCTGCACGGCGCGCAAATCCTGAGAAATGAGGGGTACAGAGAGTACGCCGCAACGACGAAGGATGCAGCGCAACGCAGCAGATGGAGACCTTTTACGACGCCATCATGTATCACCATCGTCCGGAGCGGACCGGGTTTTGTGGCACTGTCTGGAGCCGTTATACTGCCATCCCGTTTCGGCGTATTTTGCCGGTTGTCACAATTATACTATGGTCGCTACGATTGTTACGATTCCACCAGTACCGATACAACACATGGCATGAACCGCCAATTATTTCAAGCTTGCATATCGGGGCGCAAGATTGACGTACAAGATCGACGCGCAAGATCGACGGGGCTGCCGCCGACATCAAGGCACACCGCACGGACATCGAGGCACATCCTGGTATGTCTCGCGTGCAGAAGGTGAAAAGAGGCCGGCAACCCCATGTTACGACACCCTGGACAGGACTACAGCCGGTGAGGATTTTCAATATTTCAACAACGTCCCCGCTTCTACGTTTCTACCCTACGCTTCTACCCTACGCTTCTACCCCGCTTCTACCCCATCCCCCAGGTCACCAGCCCCACCAGCAGCGAGATGGCAATCCCCAACGGAATGGTACGGCTCAGGATCTCGCCCTCGCGGCCGACGGCATCGGTCAGCGGCGTCGCCAGGGCGACCTTGAAGGGGCTGGAGATGCTGCCGACGCTCGCCCCCACCGCCAGCGAGGCGGCCAGCAGGGCCGGGTCGATACCCAGAATCCCGGCACTTTCCATCATCAGGGTACCGAAGAGCATCAGCGAGGCGACGCCGTAGCCGGTGAGGAAGGTACCGACCCAGCCCAGCAGAGCGATGAACACCGGAAACACCGTCCCGGTGCGGTCGGCCAGGCCCCGGGCGAGACACTGGGCCATATTGCGGGTGGGGTCGAAGTCGGCGAAACCACTGCCGTATCCGGTGCAGGCGATGACCTGACCCATGGCGCCGAAGATCGCCATCGCCGCCAGCGGCATCAGTGCCTTGCGGACACCGCGACCGAGCCAGTCATCGAGCCGGTCGTCGCTTTCACGGTGTAGCCGGAAGGCCAGCAGAAACGCGAGAAAGAGGTAGCCGTAGGCATCGAAGAACGGCCTGATTTTGATGGTATGGTGCGGAATCAGGGTAACCGGCAGCACGAATTTACTCGCCGCCAGTGATCTCAACGGCGGTAGCAGGTTCACCGTCGCGAGGCAGCCGATGATCAGGATGAAAGGTGCCAGATCCCGGAGAATGCCCGCCTGCGGCCGGGGGAAGGAACGGGTGGCGAGGTAAAACCCGCCGAGAACTGCGAGCCCGGCGCCCATGCCGGCAATGGGAAAGCCACCGGCGGCGGCGATAAGCCAGGCGGAGCCCGCCGACCCGGCACCGGTCAGCAGAAGCAGAAACAAGGCGCGGCCGCGCGGCAGGTCGAGATCGACGAGAAACGGCAGGATCAGCGCGCAACCGATGGTCGCCGGCAGCGACAGGCACCCCAGTTTCGGCGCCAGGGCGGCGACGGGCAGCCCGGTCACCGCCGCCAGAACGGTGACGATGACCCCGGCCAGAGCCAAATGCATGAGCCCGGCGTAGCCGACAATGCTCAGCGCCGCGGCCCCGGTCGGCGATGCCCCGGCGGCCCGCAGCATGGGCGCGGCCACCGGCTCGGCGATCACCCCGGCGCCCTCGAGGAAATTTCCCATACCGAAGGAAAGCAGCACAATCCGCAGCCCGTGGGGCAGGTGCGCCCCGGCAAGCCAGCCGGTGAGGCGCTGCAGCGACCCCCTCTCCAGCAAAAAAACGGACAGCAGGATACCGCAGAACACCACCAGCAGCAGAGGCACGGTGGTGAGAATGCCGTCCAGCGCCGCCAGCAGGATAACATCGGGCGCGGTGGGAAAGGCGGTGGAAGCAAGAACCACCGCCGCGATACAGCCCCAGATCCCCAGCGTCAGGGCCCGCACCCGGACCACCACGGCGAGCACGAAAAGCAGCAGCACCGGACTCCAGGAAAGCAGGAAACGGGCGGTTTCATTCATGACCGGTCTCCGAAGCGGACGCCGGTCACCTGCGTCCGGCGGGCGATTTTGAACACCGAGCGGAACTCCAGCACCGCCCGTTCGTCTTCATTGAAAACCGTCGCCTCGCCGTGGATCAATCGTTCCTCGCGGCCGGTGATCCGCGCCCGGGCGGTCACCACCCCCTGCTTCACCGGATAGAGATAGTTGCAGGTGGCCTCGATGGTGGCAAAATGGCTGCCCACCGGGAGCAGGCTTTTGATCGCCATCACCACCGCAGTGTCCGCCAGACTCATGATGGCACCGCCGTGCATCAGCCCCGCGCCCTGGGCGAACTGCTGCAGAAACGGCATGGTCAGCACCGCCTCGCCGGCGGCGGCGCTGACGATCTCCATCGCCAGCAGCGCCTCGAACGGGGCGCAACTGATCCACGCAGGCAAATCGAAACGGTGGGGACCGGTATCCCGGCATTCATCGGTCTGCTGCACGAATCACCTCCCGCAAGCCTTTACTTGCCGATATCTACCCCCGGGGTATCGTCCCCTACCATCCGGGATGATATCCGGGTAGTGGTGTCCGGCATACCTTTGCCGACACGGATTCCCCTATCATGGCGCCATCGTCATGTACAGCTGGCATTTTTCCGCCGTTGTTCGCCGGTATCGGGGCACCTGACAACCCGTTTCCGCACTGCGCCACCCCACGCGGCATGAAAAAGCAGGATACATACCGCCCTTTTCCGCTTGACTTGCATGATCCGCATCGCTAGTGTCATGTGGAAAGAAAATCATCGTCCCGGCTCTCTCGCCGACCGGCATATTAATCCGACCAATCAACACGACCCACGGATTGCCGTCGCCCCCACTTCGGCAGAATTTCTTACCTTGACATGCCATCATGATTCGCGGCACCTTTGATAGAAGGTGGATACTCCATGATCCGTAAAACAGTCAACAACTCGAACATGGATGAAATGAGCAGGGACAGGGACGACCTGGAGTTCTGGCTGACACAATCACCCGATGAGAGGATTTCAGCAGTCGAGTACCTGCGGAGACAATTTCATGGAAGTACGGCCAGACTTCAATGAATTGCTCGGGTTGTTCAACGTTCACAAGGTTGAATATCTCATTGTCGGAGATCCGCCCTGGCCTTTTACGGGGCTCCCAGGTATGCCGGTGATATCGACCTGTTAGTAAAGCCGGACGAAGATAATGCCCGTCGCATCCCGGCGGCGCTCGAAGCGTTTGGTTTCGGTTCGCGCGGTCTGAAAGAAGCGGACTTCACTCGGCCGGGGCAGGTGGTTCAACTTGGTCGACCACCGGTACGTATCGACATCATCACGTCTCCCAGCGGAATATGCTGGGATGACGCCTTTCAAAATCGTAAGGTAAGTACGTTCGGCGGCATTCCGGTGAACTACATCGGACGATGCCAGTATGTCATCAACAAAAAAGCCGTCGGCAGAATGAAAGACCTTGCGGATCTGGAAGCACTGGGTGAGGACGACTGAACCTGCCGAAGAAACGTTGATCAGGCACTGCTCAACCCGACAGGAAAGGTACCCGCTTGAGCGAGACGACCAATATCGACACCGACAGCCCCGCCGGCGGCAGCCGTCGCACCAAGGAAGGCCACACCCGGCTGGCCTACCAGGGTATCCGCAACATGCTGTTCCACAACGAAATCGTGCCGGGACAGAAGATCTCCTACCGCGACCTCTCCGAGCGCCTGGGCATGAGCGCCACGCCGGTAATTCAGGCGCTGAAATGGCTGGAATTCCAAGGGCTGGTACGCCACGAACCCAACCGCGGCTACTTTGCCGAGCCGGTCAGCGCCACCGAGGTCAAGGAGATTTACGATCTGCGCGAACTGCTGGAGCCCTCTCTCCTGCCCGAAGTGGCGGCCCGGCTGGACGATACCGGCGCCGCCCGGCTGCGGGCGGCTCTGGATGCCCACATTCAGGCCACCCGCGACATCTACATCAGCAACCGGCTGCTTTCCGACAAGGATTTTCACCTCACCCTGGCGGCGCTGTCAGGCAACCGGGTCAAACTCCAGGTGTTGCGCAACCTCTTCGATCTGCTCTACCTCAAGTACCGCGCCGCCATCCTCTTCATCTCCCCGGTCAGCACCGCCGGTGACGACCACCGGCAGCTGGTGGAACTGTTGCTGGCAGGTCGGCTCGACGACGCCCGGGAATCCCTGGCCCGCCACATCGCCACGGTCAGGGAACACGTACTCGACGGTCTGCGCCACGCCGACCGCAACCGGCTCGACACATCCTTTTGAATGTCCCCCTGATTGATCGACACCCTTCCAGGTAACCTATCGCTAAGCACCTTACCTGTAAAGATATATTATTTTACATATAAATGACGTTGGCCGAGTTCAGGGCGAAGTTACCTGATGATGAATCGCTACCGCAGGCAGCATGGGGCACCGACAAATAAGGGCTTCATAAAAATTCCGTTTCAGCCCTTTACCGTCATTCCAGTAAAAGTGGAAATCCAGTAGGTTCATGCACGTACTGATTTTCGCCGGCGGTGATGAGGCATTATTCGGATTTTTTCAGTTCTGTCAGAATGGAGTTGACAAAACCCCACTACATGGGTTATCCGGCACCTTAACAGATTTAATCAAATTTACGATTACCTTTCCAATCAACAGCCCCGGCTTTCGGCTTCGAGCCAATCAAAGGTCCCGACTTTCGAATCCGACCGCCGACCAGACCGGATCAGTGCCGGAACAAACAACCCGAACCTGGATGGAACCCGCAATCAGATGAGCGGTCACGAACCAGCCATCATGCCGCCCGGCAACTACTACCTGACCGGCAACGAGGCCCTCGCCGAGGGTGCCATCGCCGCTGGCTGCCGCTTCTACGCCGGCTATCCCATCACCCCGTCCAGCGAGATCATGGAGCGCATGGCCGCACGGCTCGATGAAATCGACGGCGGCGTGTTCATGCAGATGGAGGACGAAATCGCCTCCATCTGCGCCGTCATCGGCGCCGTCTGGGCCGGCGCCAGGGGAATGACCGCCACCTCCGGGCCGGGGTTCAGCCTCATGCAGGAGGCCATCGGCTACGCCGCCATCACCGAAACCCCGCTGGTCATCGCCGACATCCAGCGTGCCGGGCCGGGCACCGGCCAGGCAACCAAGGTCGGCGGCGGCGACCTGATGCAGGCGAAATGGGGCTCCCACGGCGACTACACCCCCATCGCGATGTGCCCATGGTCGGTCCAGGAGATGTATGATCTCACCATCCGCGCCTTCAATCTGGCGGAAACCTGGCGGGTACCGGTGTTCGTCATGGGCGAAGAGGCGGTCGGACACCTGAAGGAGGGGCTCACCGTCGACGCGCCGCCGGCCGTCATCAACCACCGCGAAGAGAAGGGGGCGACACCCTTCGGCCACGAGCTTCCCGACGGCGTGCCGCCGATGCCGGCCTTCGGCGAAGGCGAGAAACTGCTGATTACCGGCTCGACCCACGACCATCGCGGCTTCCGCAAGACCGATGATCCCGCCGTCCAGGCACAACTCACCGGCCGCATCAATGACAAGATCATGAACCACCGGGACGAAATCGTCGATACCGAAGCCCATGCCGTCGACGATGCCGACATCGTCGTCGTCGCCTGCGGCTTCACCGCCCGCAGCGTCCTCTACGCCATCGAGACGCTTCGCACCGAGGGACTGAAGGTCGGCCTGCTGCGGCTGAAAACTATCTGGCCCTTTCCCGACGACATCATCCGCACGGTCTGCGGCAGCGGCCGGAAGATCCTCGTTCCCGAAATGAACCGCGGCCAGATGGCCGGTGAGGTGATGAAATACGCCGGCGGCGACGTAATCCCGCTCAACCGCACCGACGGCCGCATCATCCACCCACATCTGATTATGGAAACCATCCGGGGGATTGCCTGATCATGGCCCGCGATCTCAATCGGTATCTCCGCCCCGGGGTGAGCACCACCCCCTTCTGCCCCGGCTGTGGCCACGGCATCCTGATGAATATTATCCTCCGGGCCATCGACGAGCTGCGGCTGAACCTGGACGACATGCTCTTCGTCTCCGGCATCGGCTGCGCCGCCTGGATCCCGAGCCCCAACTTCAACGCCGACACCCTTCACACCCTTCACGGCCGCGCCATCGCCTTCGCCACCGGCGCCAAGGCGTTCAACCCGCAACTAAAAACCATGGTCATCAGCGGCGACGGCGACCTGGCCTCCATCGGCGGCAACCACCTCATCCACGCCGCCCGCCGCGACACCGACCTCACGGTCATCTGCGCCAACAATATGATCTACGGCATGACCGGCGGTCAGGCGGCCCCCACCACCCCGGCGGGAGCCATAAGTGCCACCACCGGCGGCGGCAACCCGTGGGCCCCCTTCGATCTCTGCCGGTTGGTCATCGGCGCCGGTGCCGGTTACGCCGCCCGCTTCGCCGTCACCCAGCCGCTGGAGCTCAAGGAGGCGATCAAGGAGGTGCTGGGATTCACCGGCTTCGGCTTCATCGAGGTGCTCTCCCCTTGTCCGACCCAGTACGGCCGGCGCAACGATTACGGGGCGGTCACCGACATGCTGGAGGATCTCCGCCGGCGCTGCGTCACCGCCGACGAAATGAAGCGACTTACCGGAACGGAACGCAAGGACCGGATTCTCACCGGGGTACTGCATGACGAACGTAACGAACGTAACGAAATGGAAACCGCCCGTGCTTGACGTCTTCGTAACCCCTCCGGTTTCCCCGTCGCGCCGCTGTTCGGGTCATGGTGTCGCATTTCCGTGTACGCCTTCAGGGCGGCCACGGGGGGGCCGCCCCTACGCCCGCCGCGAATCCGGAACGGTAACGCCGACGTCCCCTGGCGACGCTTTGCGGCAATTGTTGCGGGGGCACCATGCTTGAACAGATTCGTCTCTGCGGTTTCGGCGGCCAGGGCGTGGTGCTGGCCGGCACCCTGCTCGGCCACGCCGCCACATCTGCCGGTTTCCGCGTCGCCGGCGCCAACGCCTACGGCGCCCAGGCCCGCGGCGGGGCGGCAATTGCGGAGGTGGTGATCGCCAACGCCGAGATTGTCTTCCCTCATGTCATCACCGCCGACCTGCTGGTCTGCTATTCGCAGACCGGCTACGACCGCTTCGCCGCCGAAGTCGGCGGCACCCACCCGCGGATTTTTTACGATTCCCTGCTGGTCAAACCCGCACCCGCCGGCGAAACGGTCGCGCAGTTCGGCATCCCGGCCACCGACGAAGCCCTGCGGCAACTGGGCGGCAAACAGGCGGCGAACATCATCCTGCTGGCGGCGGCCGTGGCCCGCACCGCCCTGATCGGCCGACTGCATCTCGCCACCGCCATCGCGGAACACGGCGGTGCCCGCTTCCGGGAGACAAACCTCAAAGCCCTGGATATCGGCTTTCGCCTCGGCGCCGCGGCGGCACCGGAACCAGGACCGGCATGATCGCAATCAGTGGCGTCCGGCATGCCTTGTGCGGTTCAAACCTGATGGAACCGTAACAAGTACCACCGTACGCCGAAAAGGGATGGCACCGTACGGGCACCCGGCCGGTCGCCCCAACAACAGCTGAGAAATGCGGCGTTACCGTACAGCGAATGACCCAACCTGCAACGCAACGAAGAAGATGAAGTTGTTACGAAACCATCAATACGGCCGCCGTGCGGCAATCACGAAATAATGGGATAAAGGGAATATGGCTGTAGAAGGCAGAACCCATCGCCCGGTCATCGATTACGACCGGTGCGGCGAATGCATGATCTGCATGAACGGCTGTCCGGCGGCACTGCTGCCCGCCATGCGCCGGGAGCAAGACTCCCTGCGGGGCGCCTTCTACGGTCGCACCGAGGCCGCGGAGACGGACTCCGGACCGGTATCCAGTGTCATCCCCGCGACAGTCGCACCCCGCTGCCAGACCGCGTGTCCCCTCGGCCAGGACGTCCGCGGCTACCTGCAGATGATCGGCGAAGGACGGTTCGCCGAGGCCCTGGCGCTGATCCGTGAAGCCAACCCGCTGCCCACCCTCTGCGGCGCCGTGTGCCACCATCCATGTACCTCCGCCTGCACCCGCGCCGCCATCGACGACCCCCTGGACATCCGCGAGTTGAAACGCTTCGCCGCCGCCGGCGCGGCAACGGATGACGACACTACCCTGCCGATACCGGCAACCTCTACCGGCCGGCATATTTACATCGTCGGCGCCGGACCGGCGGGGCTCACCGCGGCCCACGATCTCGTCCGGCGCGGACATCGAGTCACGGTCCTGGAAGCCGCAGCGGCGGCCGGCGGCATGGCCGAGCAGGTCATCCCCCCTTTCCGCCTGCCCCGCGCCGCCCTGCGGCGGGACATAGATTATCTCCGCCGGCTCGGGGTTGAAATCGAAACCAGCACCCGTTTCGGCCATGATGTCACCGCCGCCGGACTGTGCCGGCGGGACGCGGCGGCGATCATCCTCGCCGTCGGCACCAGCCGCGGCGTGCCGCTGGAGATCGACCCCGGCATCCCCAAAGCCACCGGCCGATACGACTGCCTTACCTTCCTGCGCGCCTTCGCCGCCGGCAGACCGCCACTTATCGCCGGCGACCGGGTCATCGTCGTGGGCGGTGGTAACGCAGCCGTCGATGCCGCCCGGGCGGCACGCCGTGCCGGTGCCGGCACGGTAACCATCCTCTATCGCCGGGAGCGGGAAGCGATGCCGGCGGACGGCGACGAAATCGCCGCGGCTGAGCGGGAAGGCATCACGTTTATCGACCGTGCCGTCCCCCATCGGCTGCTGACCGCCAACGACCGCGTTACCGGGCTCGGATGCCGTACCACTCGGCCGGCGGCCACGGATTCGGCCGCACCGCCAGCGGCCCTTCCAGACTCTGATTTCACCCTGACCGCGGACCTGGTCATCGCCGCCGTTGGCCAGCGGCTCGATACCACCCTCATCGACGAACATCTGCCGCTGGAACTCACTCCGCGGCTGACTGTGGCAGTGCATGGGGAAACCCGGGAAACCTCCATCCCCGGCATCTTCGCCGCCGGTGACGCGGTGCTTGGCCCGTCAACGGTGGTCGAGGCCATGGCCGACGGCCGCCGGGCAGCAATGGCGGTCCATCACCGGATCATTGCAGAATGAAGGACCGGTAAAAGACGTACCGCCGCACCAAACGAAAGGTCATGATGCATTACCAATCCGATTTCTGCCCCCTCAACCGCACCCACCGGGTGCGGAACGAGGAAATCCGCACCCTGGTTTCCACCGCCGCCGGCAACGGAAACGGAAACGGCGAAACACTCCGGTACACCGAAGAGACGGCGGTTCGGGAGGCACGCCGTTGCCTGGTATTCAACCCGTGTACCAGTTGCGACCTGTGCCGCTACCTGTGCCCCGACCTGTGCATCTCCCGCAACCCGGCGACCGGTCTGATCGAAATCGACTACGACTACTGCAAAGGCTGCGGTATTTGCGCCTGGGTGTGTCCGAAAGGGGCGATCACCATGGTGCGGGAGGAGTGAGGGAGAATTCAGGACTCAGGACTCAGGAGTCAGGAGTCATAAATCAGGAGGCAGAAGGACCGCGGTGCGGCCTTTTGCGCATAGAGCGTAAACCGCAACAAAGGGAGAGAGAAACATGAAACATTCGCACAGCATCATCCGGATTCTGGCCGCCTTGGCGCTGGTGCTTGCACTCGCCGGCGGAACGGCATGGGCGAAGCAGAACCTCACCATCGCCTCAGGCAAGGCCGGGGGCACCTGGTACCCCCTGGGCGGAGCCCTGGCGGATATCATCCAGACCTCCGTCGACGACGTCAACATGGCGGTCATGCAGGGCACCGGCGACGCCAACATCATCGGCGTCAACAACGGCATGTACACCCTCGGCATCTGCTTCTCCTTCGCCAATGCCGATGCCGTAACCGGTAGCAACCAGTTCAAACAGCCGCTGGACAGGATCGCCGGCCTGGCGGCACTCTACACCTCGCCGCTGCAGATCGTCGTGCGCGCCGACAGCGGCATCGAAACCGTCGCCGACCTCAAGGGCAAACGCATCGCCCCGGGGCTCAGGGGCACCTCGGGCGAGGTTCTGGTCCGCAACATCCTCACCGTTCACGGCCTGACCTACGCAGACATGCGCAAGGTCGAGCACCTCTCCTACGCCGACGCCGCAATGCTGATGAAGGACGGCCATATCGACGCCTTCATGCCCTTCACCACCGTGCCGGCACCGGTGATCCAGGATATCGCCGTGGCCATCGGCGGCGTCCGCCTGCTGAGCCTTGAGGCCGACAAGTTCGCCGCCCTGAAAGAGAAGAACGACGGCTATTCACGCTACGTCATCCCCGGCGGCACGTACAAGGGTCAGAACACCGACGTAACCTGTGTGGGCTCCAATAACGTGGTTATCTGCCAGAAAAGCCTGCCCGATGACCTGGTGTACAACATGGTCAAGGCGCTGGCGGACAGCAAGTCACGCATCGCCGAGGTTCACAAGGTGCTGAAAACCTGGTCACCGGAATACGCCGCCGGCGACATCGGCGTGCAGCTGCACCCCGGCGCGGCGAAGTACTATCGCGAAATCGGTGTCCTGAAGTAACGGCTTCGCCACCGCCGCATCCGCGGCGCACGGCGGCAACCTGACTTTTCTCAACGGTCGGCATCGACCGCCTCGTTCATCAGGTTTTGCGCGCCTTGAATCCGCAGCGGGGGCAACGCCATCCGGCGCAACATAATTTCTGGTTCCGCCCGCCCATGTCCGCAGCGGGCGAAAGAGGTGCGATGCGGCGCGCATTTCGACACACATTCTACCGACGGGCAAAACAGCGAAGAGAGCATGGACACTGACAACCATCCGGTCATGAAAAAGCCCCGGACCACAACGACGCACACGGTGCTGGTCCGCGTCACGGCCTGGGGTATGGCCGCCTTCCACATCTATACCGGGATCTTCGGGATCTTCGAGTCCATCCTGCAGCGCAGCACCCACGTCTGCTTCGCGATGCTTCTCGTCTTCCTGCTCATCACCCCGGGGCGGCAGAAGCGCACCGCCCTGCCGCCGTGGTACGACTGGATCATCATCGGCCTCGTCCTCGCCACCGTTGGCGGGGTCATGGCCGACGCCAGTGACATCGCCTCGCGCTACGCCTATGTTACGCCCCTGACCCGGTGGCAGGTGATCGCCGGCGGCGGCGGCATCCTGCTGCTGCTGGAGGCGGCACGGCGGAGCATGGGCGCGGCGCTGCCGCTGATCGCCGTCGTCTTTCTCCTCTACGTCTTTATCGGACCGGCCCTGCCCGGCATCCTCAGCCACCAGGGCTTTTCCATCATGTGGGCGATAGATCACATTTTCTACACCACCGAGGGGATCTGGGGCATTCCGGCGGGAGTTTCAGCAACCTTCATCGTCATGTTCATCATCTTCGCCGCCTTTCTGGAGCAGTCGAAAGGCGGCGATTTTTTCATCGACCTGGCCCTGGGGCTATTCGGTACATCCCGCGGCGGCCCCGCCAAGGCGGCGATCATCGCCTCGGGCTTCATGGGCATGTTGTCGGGTTCCGCAGTGGCTAACGTGGTCACCACCGGCACCTTCACCATCCCGCTGATGAAACGCCTCGGCTACGGCAGTCGCTTCGCCGGGGCGGTGGAATCGGTGGCCTCCTCCGGCGGCCAGTTCATGCCGCCGATCATGGGCGCCGCGGCCTTTATCATCGCCGAATTCATCGGTATGCCTTACATTGAAGTGGCCGCGGCGGCGGCCATCCCAGCCATGCTCTACTACTTCAGCGCCTTCAGTATCGTGCATTTCGAGGCGCTGCGCATCGGCCTTACGGGCATGCCCGCGGATGAGCTGCCGCGGGTGCGGAATACGCTCATCTACGGGGTCCAGTTCGTCGTCCCGGTGGGGATTCTGGTCTACCTGCTGGTACAGGGCCAGAGTCCCATGCGCGCCGGACTGTGGGCTATCGTCACGACGATCCTGGTGAGTTTCTGCCGCCGGAACACCCGCCTGGGACCGCGGCGGATCCTCACCGCCCTGGAAAGCGGCGCCAAAGGCGCGGTACAGGTGGCCATCGCCTGCGCCACCGCCGGGATCATCATCGGCGTCCTCACCCTTACCGGGCTCGGCATGCGTTTCAATTCCATCATCCTGATGATCTCCCAAGGCAGCCTGATCATCACCCTGGTGCTCACCATGATCACCTCGCTGATTCTCGGCATGGGACTGCCCACCGTCGCCGCCTACATCATCCAGGTATCCCTGACCGTCCCGGTGCTGACCCAGAACTTCGGCGTCAACCCCCTGGCGGCACACTTCTTCATCTTCTACTTCGCCATCATCTCGGCCATCACCCCGCCGGTGGCCCTCGCCGCCTACGCCGCCGCCGGCATCTCCGGCGCCGACCCGCTGAAAACCGCGGTCACCGCCTGCCGCCTGGGCCTGGCGGCGTTCATCGTCCCCTACATGTTCGTCTTCGCCCCGAGCCTGCTGCTGGTCGGGACACCGGCCAAAATCGCCCTGGCAGTCATCACCTCGACGGCCGGCGTCGTCGCCCTGGCGGGAGCCGTGGTCGGCTGGCTCCTCCGGCAGGCCGTCGCGTTCGAACGCCTGCTGCTGCTGGGCGCCGCCATCGGTCTGATCAAACCGGGTATCTGGACCGACATCGCCGGCGCCGCCCTGCTGGCCGTGGTCCTGGCCTCTCAGGCCCTGCGTGGGCGCCGGTCGGCAGCGGCCTCCTGACCGTTACCTCCCGACTGCTGATGACCCCTCGCCGGCACAACGCCGGCCCATCCTGCCGTACGTTCCCTTGACCCCCGGGCTTGCCACCGGTATGCTGGGAAACAATCAAACGCCAACCAAGCATTGCCCCGCTGCACCATTCGACGTACTTCCGTATGCGCCATTCTCCGGTAGGGAAGCGCCGCACATCTGGAATCGTCACGGTGCCATCCCGTTTTGCCGTGTTCCGGCGGTTGTTACCGTCTCATCGTTCTTACCGTTCCCGTGAAGAGCGGTTATGGATATCAAATCACGTATCATCGCCATCGCCCGCGCCAACGGTGCCGATCTCGCCGGCATCGCCGACCCCGGCGTTCTGCGTCGCTCCCCCTCGCACCTGGTCTACCCGCTCCTGGATGATTACCAGGGCGTCGGCACCGTGAACGATGGTACGGCCATCCCGCCGGAGCGGCTGTTCGACTGGCCCGCAGCCGCGCGCGCGGTACTCGTCATCGCCCTGTCCCACCCCCGGAAGCAACCGGAACTCGACTGGTGGGACGGTAACGGCGGCCCCCCGGCAACCGGAGACTGATGGAAATCGCCCGGCAAACCCGGCGGGATATTGAAACCGAACTGGAAATCGCCACCCGGGCACTGCATTATTATGTCGAAAAGGGGGGAGCGTTTCTGAAGGATGCGGCGGTACTGGCGGGACTGGGATGCATCGGGCGCAACAACCTGCTGGTGACCCCGTCACTCGGTCCCCGCGTCCGCCTCCGGGCGCTGTTGCTGGAAACTGACCTGGAACCCGGCGGACCGCTTGATTTCAACCCCTGTGCCACCTGCGAGGTAGATTGCCGGGCGGCGTGCCCGGCCCAGGCCATGGACGGGCCGGCGCCGGCCTGCATGGCGGTCAGCGACATCACCACTCTCCTGCCGGCGCGGGACGGCACCTACGACCGCGACACCTGCAACACCCGCATGGAACTGGACGAGGCCGCCGCCCGCCGCACCGCCGACGCCCAACCGCCAATCATCAGGTACTGCAGAACGTGCGAGCTGGTCTGTCCGGTGGGATTGCCGTAAAAACAAGTACTTCCCCGACGCAGATGGTCAATACCGATGGCTTCGCAACAAGTCCATCCTGTTCGTAGCCCGCCTGTGCGTATGCCCGCAGACAGGCGCCACCGCCATTCCGGTCGCGGCAACGACGGCAAACTACCCGCCACCCCAAGAAACCAGGAAGCGCCTTCCGCTACCGCCACGCCGGCCGCGGAAACGTCACCGCCGCCAGATCCTCGGCAATCTGGTAGTCGTCCAATTGGCCGTTGAGCTCCGGCACCACCAGCCACTTGCCGGCGGCCACAGCGACAATCTCCGGCTCCCGCCCGGGGCCAAGCACCAGCACCGCGCCGCGGGCATCGTAGAAACGCCGGGTCACTCCGCGGGGTTCATCGGCAATGAAGACCAGCCGCTCATCGACGCTCACCGGCCGACGGATTTCGAGGCCGAAACGCACAGTGTAACCGTACAGCGGCTGTGGCGCAATGTAGCCGGACCAGCCGCAGATTTCGTCGAGAATCGCCCCGAGAGCGCCGGGGTGGAGGGTATCGGCATCCTGGCGAAATTCGGCGACAATGCCGGCATCCACCGCTTCCAGCCCCAGTTGCGCGATGATCCATCTGCGGCCGCGAAACCCGGCGTTGAAAAACCGGCGCCGCAGACCGGGCGCGTGACGGTGTACCCCGCACACCAGGCAGTTGTCATAGACCGGCAGGGCGGTGATATCGGCTTCCCGCAACAGTTCCGCCACCACCGGCAGATCGGGAAGCTCCGGCACCGCCGGCCGCGCCGCGCCGCCGCTATTCCCCGCCGGCCGTGCCCGGCCCTGGAGATATACCTTGCCGTCGCTTTCCGGCCGCGCCAGGCGCACCTCAATTGTTTCCCGGTCTTTTCCATCCGCCACCGCGGACACCACCAGCCGGTCGCCGATCCGGCAGGCATCGGCAAAACGAAAGGCCACCGCGTGGGGATAGGGCATCCGCCGGCCGCACCGGCGCTGCCACAACAGGTCGACCATCTCCATCGTCGCGGCGATACTCACGCCGCCGTGGGGCATATCAAGCCAGCCTTCGTGGCGCAGTTCCATGTCGATGTCGGCCGCCAACCCGCCGGTCGCACCGTTTTCTCCCATCTCCCGCACCCCCGCCCAGGCGAATTGCCGCCGGCAGAAGAGGCAGGCGTCGTGGCCCGCAATCGTAAAAGGAACGGTCGGCAACACCGCCTCGTGCATAATCTTTCTATCCTTTCGCAAAACAGCACCCCCCATAAACACCGGAAAAAACAATATCACCCGGACGCCGGAAAGTTGTTGATGAAACAAGTCGCGGAACCGGCGGCGACCGCTCCCACAGGTCGAGAGGAATGATAATTTTACCGCAAAAGAGCGTCCCTACCCTGCCAGCAGACCCAGCAGGTCATCGGCGGTAAGGGCGGCGAGTTCGGCTTCCTGGTCGTCGCCGTAGACGCCGTCGGCCAGCAGGCGCTTCTTCTCCTGCAACTGCACGATGCGCTCCTCAACCGTGTTGGCGGCAATGAGCTTGTAGACAAAAACCGGCTTCTCCTGGCCGATGCGGTGGGCGCGGTCGGTGGCCTGGCTTTCCACCGCCGGGTTCCACCACGGATCGTAGTGGATGACGGTATCGGCAGCGGTGAGATTGAGGCCGAAACCACCGGCCTTCAAGCTGATGAGAAACAACGGCACCTTCCCGTCCTGGAAGGCATCGATGACCTCCTGGCGCTTGCGCGTCTGCCCGGTGAGCTTCACCCACTCGATACCGCGCGGCTTCAGTTCCGCCTCGATGAGCTGCAACATCGAAGTGAACTGCGAAAACAGCAGTATCCGCCGTCCCTCCTCCACCAGCTGCGCCACCATCTCCAGCAGCGCCTCGAGCTTCGCCGAGCCCTTCACCCCGCGGGCGCTCTCCAGTTTGACCAACCGCGGATCACAGCAGGTCTGACGCAGCTTCAACAGGGCATCGAGAATCTCGATACGGCTGTGGATAAGCCCCTTTTCCGCCAGCAACTCCCGCACCCTGGCGGACATGGCGCTGCGCACGGTCTCGTACAGCCGCGCCTGGGCGCCGGTGAGCTCCACCGGCTGAATCACCACCGTCTTCGGCGGCAGCTCCGCCGCCACCGCCGCCTTCTCCCGACGCATGACGAAGGGCCGCAGGCGCTCTTTGAGCGCACGCCGACGCTCATCGCTGCCGTGCTGTTCGATG
This sequence comes from Candidatus Anaeroferrophillacea bacterium, assembly GCA_016933675.1. Taxonomy (GTDB): domain Bacteria; phylum Desulfobacterota; class Anaeroferrophillalia; order Anaeroferrophillales; family Anaeroferrophillaceae; genus JAFGAM01. The sequence continues at coordinate 3,109 of JAFGAM010000077.1, read as the reverse complement.
GGACGGCGGAAGATATGGCGAAAATGCTTTTCGGTACCGAGGAATCCGGGCATGAGAAAATTGAACAGCGACCACAACTCACCGAGATGGTTCTCCACCGGGGTACCGGTGAGGCAGAGCCGCTGATCGGCAGGCACGAGACCGGCGGCCCGGGCGGCTTTAGCGGCGGGATTCTTGATCGCCTGGGCCTCGTCGAGGATCAGCAGATGGTAACGACGCCCGGCATGATATTCGCGGTCGCGATGCAGCAGGGCGTAGCTGGTGATCAACAGGTCACGGTCGTCCAGCCCGCCGTTTTCCATCAACTCATTACGTTTCGGGCCGTGCAGCACCACCGTCCGCAGGCCGCCGGCGAACCGCTCCGCCTCGCGCCGCCAGATCCCCAGCACACTGGTGGGCGCCACCACCAGGGCCGGTGTCGCGAGCCGCCCGGCCTCCTTCTCGCGCAGGATATGCGCCAGCGTCTGCATCGTCTTGCCAAGTCCCATGTCGTCGGCAAGGATGCCGTTGAAGCCGTAATCGCGCAGAAAATTCATCCAGTCGAGGCCCCGGCGCTGGTAATCCCGCAGGGTCGCGTCGAGGCCGGCCGGCGGCTCCACCACCGCGATACCGGAAAAGTTCGCCAGTTTCCCCGCCAGTTCCCGCAGTTCCTCACCGCCGTGCCAGTGTGGTTTACCGGCCCCGACCGATGTCAACCCGTCATCGAGCTGTGCCAGCCGGCAGACCTGGGTACGCGCCAGTTGCAGTGCCCCGGTAGCCGACAGCCGCGGCTCGTCGAACAGCTCCACCAGGGTTTCGTACACCGGCTGCAACAGCCGCGCCGGACAACGCAGCCAATGGCCGTTATCCACCTGGATCAGCATGTCACCGACTGACGGGGGCACCGCGCCCGCCAGCACATCGGCCCCGGCGGATTCGAGCCAGCGCACCAGGAGGGGCAGCAACGCAATCCGGCGGCCCTCGAACTCGAGGTCGACACCGAGATCGAACCAGTCACCGCCCCCGGCGTCATCGAGCCGGACATCGATCCGGTCCGGCGGGACAAAGTTCATTTCGAAGCTGTCGTCGACAACGATCTCCCAGCCGCGGGCGGTCAACTCGGGAAGCCGGTCGAGAAACCCCATCCAGGCGAAAACAACAATGTCCGGCGTCGCCCCGGGAAAAAGCAGATCGTATGTTTCCGCGGCGGCAAACCCAGCGTTCCTGGCATTGCGCAGGCCACAATCATGCAACTCATGCAGCCAGGCCGCCTCGGCCGCTTCGTCCCGGACCACCCGCCAGCATTCACCGTCTTGCCTGACCAGGGATTCGGCCGACGAAACGGCGCCGGGACCAGAGACCGGCAGCAATCTTTCCGGACGGCGGGGCACCCCGGCGCCCGCCATGGAAGGATGCGGACGGCATTCAACCGGGGCGTAGAAAAAAGACGGCCGGGCCAGGGGCTCAAGATCACCATCGGCATCTTTGATCCGCAGCAATTTCAGGCGCGGCACCGGTCCGACGGCGGCCGCCCGGGCCTCGACTTCCTCCGGCAACGGCAGCACCAGGCCGGATGCCGGTGTCACTCCGCGCAGAAACAGGCTCACCTCCGCCACCCGCTCCGGGGACACCGGCGGCATATACTGCAGCACATCGAGCATTGCGCCGGCAGGCATATCCCGGATCAGACCCAGCTCGGCCCGCTCCGGATCGAGCCAGACCGCCGGTTCGGTAGGCAGTACGCGCAACCGGCGATCATCCGGCACACCGTCGAAATGCAGGCGCAGGCAGATGTTGTCGGCCTCGTCCGATTCCCATGTCGGGGTAACGCCACGCTCCGGTCCCGGCGTCAACGGTGCGTCCGGTTGCCGGTAGAAACAGCGCCCCAGAGCCATCATCCGGCGCAACACCACCAATCCCACGTCGCCGGAGATCTCGTAGATTCCGGAAAGCCGGGTCAGCATCTGGATGAGATTGGCAATCAGGACATCCTCACGCTCGATCCAGCCGGGTGGGGCATGATAGCCTTCGGTCAGGTTGGTGGCATCGTACGAAATCGGCTTGCCCCAGCCGCCCTTTTTCAGCCGCCGGCTGCGGGCCGTGACACAGTGCCAGCATCCCAGGGGCGAGTCCTCCGGAGGGTGAAGGAGGTACAGCAACGCGCTGTTTGAAGACCGTTCGTACTCGTCGTCGTAATCGACTTCGTTTTCCGGCAGCAGCCGCCGGCGGGCCCATTCCATCCAGTCAGCAAGAACATCCTTCGCCGGCGTCGAGCCGGGCCCGGCGGCATTTTCTGCGCCCGTGGAAACCACACCGTAGCGGCGGATATTCTCCGTCACCTCGATCAGGACGGCGGCAACGTGCTTGCAGTTATAATTCATCGGGCAGGTACAATGCCCTCTGATTTCGATATCACCCAACAGGTTGAAAGTCACCAGGATGGTCTGTGAATAGTGCTGGCTATAACTCCCTCTGACCGTGGCGACAACAAAGCCCCGATTATCGAGGTCACAGCTCAGCACCCGACCGTCAGTAAAATATTTCCGGCCGCGCCGGAAGGTTTCGGCGCCGCAGGCAGCAAGGATATCTTCCGTCCGCAGGGCTTGAAAAACTTCATGCATGGTACGTATCGACATCCACGGGTTGGATTGACGGAGTATTCCAGCGGGGTGTTCCAGATGCGTTCGGCGCCGTGGCCGTGCAATCGCGGGGAACGAAACGATTGCCGATATAACGACACGACTCTAGCCGAAGCGGACGGGCGTGTCAACAGGAACCCCCGTCCGGGGGAAACCGACTCCGGCAGAGTGGCAAGCCGATGCTTCAATGGGGCCGCGGTCAATTGACCGCGGAGAGATCAATATCATGGCTGCCCGTGGTAAGCGGTTAGTAAACAGCACCTTGCGCTGCTAGCGGCTATCGGGTAAGAAAAAAGCGGTCGACCTCTTCCTTCCGGACCCGGTTCGGCAGGAGGTTGTGTAAGTCATCCCGTTCTTTGGCAACGACAATCTTTTCCAGCAGGAAGCGGATGCAGCGGCAGGGATCCAGGCCGTTGAGCTTGGCGGTCTCCACCAGCGTATACAGCAGGGCACTGGCCCGGGCGCCGTCGGGTGAGCCGGCAAAAAGCCAG
>JAFGAM010000001.1 GCA_016933675.1 Candidatus Anaeroferrophillacea bacterium | reverse complement strand
TTCGGCTGTTCGCCGATTAAAGTGGTACGCGAGCTGGGTTTAAAACGTCGTGAGACAGTTTGGTCCCTATCTGCCGTGGGCGCAGGATATTTGCGAGGAGCTGTCCCTAGTACGAGAGGACCGGGATGGACGAACCTCTGGTGTCCCAGTTGTTTCGCCAGGAGCACCGCTGGGTAGCTATGTTCGGAATGGATAACCGCTGAAAGCATCTAAGCGGGAAGCCAACCTCTAGATTAGATATCCCCGGACTTCGGTCCCTAAAGACCCCTTGAAGACGACAAGGTTGATAGGCTGGGTGTGTAAGCGCAGTAATGCGTTCAGCTAACCAGTACTAATCGGTCGTGAGGCTTGACCATATTATAACCATGTCAGTCTGCACGTGTCAGTGGCGTATGCATCTGAGGATTCAGCTGTCGACCATTTGAATGAATCAGGTTTTCCTGGTGACTATGGCGAAGAGGAAACACCCGTTCCCATCCCGAACACGGAAGTTAAGCTCTTCAGCGCCGATGATACTGCGTAAGTGGGAAAGTAGGACGTTGCCAGGAATTAATATCGACCCCGGAAGGAAACTTCCGGGGTTTTTTTGTCCTTGCCTTTCATCATCCGAATCCCTACTATGAACATTGTTGATGGCTTCGTGACAGCTCCATATTCTTCGTTGCTCTGCCGCCAGAGTCGTTCAATGTACCTACAAGCAAGCATAATTCTAAATGTACCTCCAGGCAAGCATGATGCTACCGGTTATGTTCGCCTGTGGGGTGAATCCGTGATGACGCCGTCCAGCTCCGGAGGATTCCGGCAGCGGTTACGGTCGCATCAGCATCGCGGCTGGCCTCTGTGTCGATCCAGGTGAGACGTTCCCCCTCTGAAAAATGATTGTCGGGCGGGTAGGGATTGTTGCCATGGAACGGATTATGAACATTATCAATATCGTGGCCCGTACACCGGGCATTGTCGAAATGCCCGAAAAGCTACGTTCGGGACCTTTGTTCACTGCCGTGCGGTGCGGTTGCTTCGGCAAGTTAATTTCCCGACTTTCGGGTCCCGACGTTTTCGGCTGACGTTTGCGGAGGTCCGAAAATCATTATCTTTTTGCTCGTGACGGGAGATGTTCATCATGACCGACGCTACCTGGGTATTTGATTTTCCGCCGTACCGTCCGCCGTCCGAGGCCTACAGCATGCTCCTGCGGGTGACGCGCGGTTGTCCGTGGAACCGCTGTGCCTTTTGTTCGATGTACCGGAAATACCCCTTTGGCCGCCGCTCCGTTGTTGATATCAAGGCTGATATCGATCGTCTGGTCGAGGTGTATGGCGCCGGCATGACGTCAGTGTTTTTCGGTGACTCCAACAGTCTGCTGCTGTCGGCTGCCGATTTGGTCGAGGTTCTTCGCTACCTGCACCGATCGGTGCCCGGCCTGCTGCGGGTGACCTCCTATGCCCGGGCCAAGACGCTGCTGAAAAAAAGCCCGGCGGATCTGCGTGCCATCCGCGATGCCGGGTTGCACCGGCTGCATATCGGGTTGGAAAGCGGGGATGACGAAGTGCTGCGGATGATTTGCAAGGGGGCCACGGCCGATGAGATGATCGCCGCCGGCCAGCGGGTCAAGGAGGCGGGATTCGAGTGTTCGATGTACGTCCTGCTGGGGATCGGCGGGGTAGAGAAGACCCGGCAGCACCGCACCGGCACCATCCGGGTGCTTAATGCCGTGGACCCCCACTTCATCCGCGTGCGGACCTTGACGCCGATCCCCGGTACCGATATCGCCCGCTGGATTGCCGAGGGCAGTTTCGCACCGGTATCCCCGCTTATGAGTATCGAGGAGGAGCGTGACATCGTTGCCGGTCTGGAAGTGACGTCACGCTTTCTCAATGACCATGTGTCGAACATGGTGCCGTTGGACGGACGGCTGCCGGATGACCGGCAGGCCATGCTCGATATGCTTGACGCGGGGATGGAATACTGCCGACGGCATGAGCTTGGATACCGTGACTATCGTGCCCGGTGACGGCAGCCTGGGGCGCGATAGTATGCCGGTGGGTCGCGGGTTATGCCGGGCGTTGTCGCGGTTGGACGATGGCCATGGTCGATGTTCCCTGACATACCAGACTTTCATGAGCAGCTCGTTCGCCGTGGTTCGCATCCTGGCTCCAGATATGGGTTTCCACTACCATGATCTGCTTGCCACCGCGTATTATGCGGGCCTTGCAGGCCAGGTTGCGGCCGGTGGCCGGACGCAGGAAGTTGAGCTTGCATTCAATGGTCAGCACCTGTTTGCCGGTACCGGTGAGGGTGTGGCAGGCATCGGTTGCAGCCTGGTCCGCGAGGGCACTGAGGATCCCGACATGGGTGAACCCGGATTCCTGCTGAAATTCCTCCTGGTTGACCAGCGCGAGGTGGCAAGTGCCGGTACCGGTTTCGATGGTCTGGATGCCGAGATGTCCGGCATAGGGTGATCTGGCTGGGGCGGGGGTGTCAGGCATGGGCAGGCTCCGGGTCTGTGGGCGGTTCAGTTGCGGGGAACATCCAGCATCCGTTCAAGGGCTGAGCGGGCGCGGACGGCGGTATCCTGATCGACGGAAACCACCGGTTCTTGCTTTTCGAGGGCGCGGAGGACATCGACCAGGCTGATTTTTTTCATGTCAGCACAGATCATGCCGTTCATTTTCAGAGGGTGGAAAATCCGGTCGGGAGCGGCCCGGCGCAGAGGATGCAGCATGCCTTCCTCGGTGCCGATGATGAACTCCCGCGGCGGCAGTCGGTCGACGGCGGCAAGCATGCCGCCGGTGCTGCATACCGCGTCGGCCAGGGCGGTTACCTCTGGACGGCACTCGGGGTGGACGATGACGGCGGCCTCGGGATGACGCGCACGCGCCGCGCGCACGTCATCGGCGCGGATGGCGTCATGCACCGGACAGCAGCCGTTCCAGAGGATCAGTCGGCGGCCGGTCTGCTGCTGCACCCAGGCGCCCAGGTTGCGGTCGGGAACGAAGAGAATTTCCCGGTCCGCCGGGACGCGTTTGATGACGTTGACGGCGTTGCCCGAGGTGCAACAGATATCGCTTTCCGCCTTGACGGCGGCGGATGAATTGACGTAGGTAATCACCACCGCGTCGGGGTGCCGCCGGCGTGCTTCCCGGACCTGCGCGGCGGTGGCGGTGTCGGCAAGGCCACAACCGCATTCTTGCCGCGGCAGGATAACCCGCTTTTCGGGCGCCAGAATGGCGGCACTCTCGGCCATGAAGCTGACGCCGCAGAAGACGATGACCCCGGCGTCGGTTGCCGCCGCCTGGACGCTCAGTCCGAGGGAGTCACCGGTGATGTCGGCGAGATCCTGGATTTCGGGCGGTTCGTAGTTGTGCGCCAGGATTATCGCCCGGTGTTCCCGTTTGAGCTGTTGAATCCGGTTGATAATGGCCGCCGCGTCGTCGTGCATGATCAATCCTCACTGGCTGTCCGCCTCATTGTCGGACCTTCGGCTGGCCCCGGCGGCGGTAGCGACCGCAAGAGCGAGTATGAACGCAGGTGTGGGCCGTGATGGTGTTGCTGCGGCGGCGCAGCCGGTATCTTTGCGCCTGCCGGCGGCGCAGCCCCTGCCGGCGGCGCTCAATGGCCGCACTCCGTGCGGCCATGCTGAGACTTACCGAAGCTAGCAAATCACCGCCGGAAAGGCAAGCAAAACCGCCCCGGAGGGGGCCGGTGGCGAGTTGTTGAAACGGGCGCGTGAAGAGAGGAAAAAAAGTAAAATCATGCACTTGCTCTGGCATATCGGTCGCCGCTATCCGGCCCGAACGATATTCATGCTGGCCGCCCTGATGGTGGCCGGCATCGTTGAAGGGATCGGCCTTACAGCCCTTCTGCCGGTGCTTAATCTGGCGTTTTCCACCGCTCCGGAAGCCGGCGCCGGCACGCCCGACCACGGGGTCGGGGTGCATGTTATCCGTGCGCTGGAAGTTGTCGGAATTGTTCCGACCATCGGCTCCCTTCTCGGGGTGGTCGTTACCCTGATTCTCGTCAAGAGCGTTTTCGTGCTGCTGGCGGACAAGAAGGTGGGCTACACCGTGGCCCATGTCGCCACCGATTTGCGGCTCACCATGCTGCGTTCCTTCATCGCTTCCGACTGGTCCTATTTTCTCAATCAGCCCATCGGTTCGCTGGCCAACGCCATCGCCACCGAGGTGATGCGGGCGGCCCAGGCCTATCTCTACGGCGCCATGACCATCACCTATCTCATTCAGGCGGCGGTCTACAGTCTGGTGGCGCTGCTGGTATCCTGGAAGATCACCCTGGCGGCCTACGGCGGCGCGGTGCTCGTGGTGTTGGTGCTCAGCCGGCTGGTGCGCAAGACCAAGCGCGCCGGACGGCGGCAGACCGAACTGCTGCAATCGCTGGCCGCTCGCCTGGTCGACAGCTTGCAGTCGGTGAAGCCGCTCAAGTCCATGGGCCGGGACGACCTGGCCGACCGCCTGCTGGAGTATGATGCCGTCAAACTGAACCATGCCCTCCGCAAACAGGCATATAGCAAGGCTGCGCTCAAGGGATTGCAGGAGCCGATTCTGACCCTGCTGGTCATCGGCGGCCTCTTTGCCACCCTGGTGATCTGGCCCATGGAGCTGCCGACGGTGATGATGCTGACCTTTCTCCTCGCCCGGTTTCTCGGCCAGCTGGGCAAGATGCAGCGCCAGTACCAGGAACTCGGTGCCTGTGAGAGTGCCTACTGGTCGCTGCAGGCGAAGATCGCCGAGGCTGACCGACTGCGCGAAGGTGAGGGGGGCAGCCGGAAGCTTGATCTGACCCGCGAGGTGTGTCTTGACGGGGTGAGCTTCGCCTACGACGGGAATGTCGTGTTCGCCGGTATCGACCTGACCATTCCGGCCGGCGGGTTGGTTACCGTCATCGGCCACTCGGGGGCCGGGAAGACCACCATGGTCGATCTCCTCACCGGGCTGTTGCGGCCGTCCGCGGGCCGCGTCCTGATTGACGGGGTGCCGCTGGACGAAATCGACCTGCGCCACTGGCGCCGGCAGATCGGCTATGTTCCCCAGGATACGGTGCTGCTCCACGATACCATTCGCAACAATATCATCATCGGTAACCCCGGGGTGACGACCGCGGAGGTCGAGGCGGCGGTGCGGGCGGCCGGGGCCTCGGAGTTCATCGCCGGGATGCCGGATGGTCTCGATACCGTCGTCGGTGAACGCGGCGGCAAACTCTCCGGCGGTCAGCGTCAGCGGATCGCCATCGCCCGGGCCCTCGCTCACCGACCGCGGCTGCTTATCCTCGACGAGGCCACCAGTGCTTTGGATGAGGATAGTGAGGCCGCTGTCTGCCGCACCCTGACAGGGCTCAAGGGACGGATTGCCATGCTGGCCATCTCCCACCGGCCGGCGCTGGCGGAACTTGCCGACGAGGTCTGGTGCCTGGATGGCGGCGTCATGTCGCCCGCCTCCGGCCGCCAACTGACCGCGGAGGTGCGATGCGGCGGATGAAGGTGATCGTGCTGCTGCTGTCCGTTGTTTTCCTGGGTTTCGGAGTGCCGGTGCGGTGCACGCCGGCGGCGGCCGGAACGGTAGGGCTGGTTGCCGGCGGCGATTTCGCGACGGTGGACCGATTGCTGGAACGAAACAATGCGGTTGCGGCCCTGCAATGTCTGGATGCCGCCGGGCCGCACGATTTTGTCGCCGCCGTTCTCTGGCGTCGGGCCCGGGCGCGGTACCAGCTGGGACTGGCGGCTGACAGCGCGGACGGGCGGAAGGAACAGTTTCGCCGGGCCGAGGAACGGGCGCGGCAGGCGATTGCCGCGAATCCTGATGATGACGAGGGGTACAAGTGGCTTGCCGTTGCCCTCGGTGCGCGGGCCGGGGAGGATGGTCCCGCCGCTGGCGTCGGTCGGGCGGGAGAGATACGCGAAGTCATCGACCGTGCTTTGGTCATCGATCCCGACGACGATATCTCGCTGTTGGTACTCGGCCTGTGGCATTACCGTATCGCCTCCCGCAATCCGCTGGTCCGCTCCTTCGTCCGGCTCGCCGGCGGCCTGCCGCCGGCTTCACTCGATGATGCCGAGTACCTGTTGCGGCAGGCCATTGCCATCCATGACCGGATTATCCATCGCTACTACCTTGGCCGGGTTTATTATGCCCTGGGCGATCGGCCGGCGGCGATCAAACAACTGGAACGGGCCCTGGAGCTGCCGGTGAGCTTTCCGGACGAGGGGCGCAAGCTCGACCGGATCAGGCGGAAACTGAGCCGTTGGCGGGCGGAAAGAAGGGTTGCGGAAGGAGCGGTGGCGGCGGATGAAGTGGCCGTTGCGGTGGAATCCGGCAGCCCGGTCAGCAGCGGGGACGCCGCCGCACGAGTCGCCAGATAAGTACCGCCAGGGCCGTGACCGGTCGTTGCAGGCGCGGGTCGTCGGCGGCGATGATATCCGGATTGTGGCGGCGAATCTTCCATATCAGGTAGGCGGGGCCGTCGGTGAAGGTGAAAGCCGCCTTCAGAAGGCGCAGTACCGAGAGGACTTTGCTCTGCCGGCGGCGCAGGAACCAGGCGATCCGCCGCCGGCTGGCGGCGATTGGCCCGCGTGCCGGCACGGTATGGCGGGGTTCTTCGCCGGCTGCCGCCGGCAGCGGCGGCCCGAGCACCGCCCGGGCGGCACCGGCGTAGTAGTCGGCGGCGGCGGCGTAGAGTTCCGCACCGCGGTCGGTGGTTTCCGAACGCAGCTCGGTGCCGTAGCTCAGACCGAAGCCGGCGAGCCACAGCTCCCGGGCGCTGAACGGTCCCTTCATGAGCGGCTGCACTTCCCGAATGAACCGCTGCACGGCTTCCGCCAGGGCGGCGGCAACCACGTTACGCTCTGCCTCGTCCGCTGCCCACACCAGCCGGCAGGGCTGGGCGAAGCGGGCCCAAATATAGGCATGGAACCAGTGTCGGGTGCCGCGGAAGAAGTCGTCCCGGTGCATGAGGGCGTATTTGGTGCGGACGGCAACCCCGTCGTGTTCCGTCTCAAGGTAGTAGACGTTGGGCGGCAGCAGCCGGCAGGCGCCGGCAGATACCGGTCCCAGGCCGGCGGCGCGGTAGCTGTCGACCAGCAGGTAGAGATCGATGATGCCCGCGGCGACGGATTCCGGTCGCCGCAGGCAGGAACCGTAATGGATGACCGCGGTGACCGCGGTGCGGTGACGTTTCCGGGCGGCTTCGGCGATGGTCTGGACCGCAGCCGGAACCGGTTTGCCGGCTTCCCGCCGGACCAGGGTGAGCAACGTATCAACCATGTTCGAAGACCAGGAACCGCGCCGGTCCCGTCGTAGTGGCGGTCAGCGATCCGGCGGCGGTGTATATCTCCCCGTCGAGGGTGAAGTCGCCGGTAAAATCCAGTTCCATCCGTTTGCCGGCGGCACTGTGGAAACCGTGTGCCGGCGTCATGGAAACGTCTGGCCGACCACGCATGATGCGGCCCGCCCGCCGCAGCAGGTGCGGCGCCCGGGTCTCGATCGCGGTGAGGTGCAGCGGCGCTTCCGGTGTCCCCCAGAACGGGTACATGCCGAGCACCAGCCGTCGCAGGGTGGCGGCGACGATCAGCAGCCAGGATGATGCCGGTAGCGGCCGGGCGTCGATCATGCCCCCGGCCCGCACCGGGCCCAGGCGGTCGGGGCGGCCGCGGGCCAGGTCTATAAGTTGGCGCAGCATGATCAGGCCGGGCATCAGTTCCCCGCGGATGCCCGCGCGGTTGAGGCTGCCGTGGCACAGGTCGATGCCCCGGCAGACGGCACCGCAGCCGAAGAACATGCCGCATTGGGGCGGTTTTTCGGGGTGGTGTTCCACCCGCAGGACATGCCGTTCAACCACGTGCAGGCGGCCGGGCTTTCCTCCTTCCGTGAGTGCCGCCGCCAGTTGCGCCGCCGCTGCCGGCGGACTGCCGGCAAGTCCGGCGTCCCGGGCCAGCATACTGGCGGTCCCGGCGCGGAGCAGGGCCAGGTCCGGCCGCCACGAACCCGGTGCCGCGACGGCGTAGATGTGGGTGAGGGCCGCCTGAACCGTGCCGTCGCCGCCGTTGATCACCAGCAGGTCGATGCCGGCGCGGCGGAACTCGTCCAGGGCGTGCTCGATCTCCCCCGCGGTGCGGGCGAGAACATGCCGGGCGGCGGGCAGCCGTGCGGCCAGCAGCCCGGCCACGCGGCCGTCGTTACGGCGATTGCCGCCGCTGCGCGGATTGGTCAGCACGCCCACCTGCCGGAAGACCGCCGGTGATGCCGGAGGCCCCGCGGCGGTGTCCGGTGGCGTAAAGGGTTGATGCAGGGAATGCGGCGCGGTCCCCGGGGACTCATCCCCCGGTACGGTTGCCGGGAAACGGCTCGCCGGGCGGTGAACCGGAATATACGTCGGGCACGGGTTGTCGCTCATCGGTCCGTAAACCAGCCGCGGATGAGCGGGGATGCCGGTACCGTATCGTCCTGCAGCCAGGAGCGCAGTCCCCCGGCGACGTGTTTCTCTCGCCGGCCGACTTCCAGCCGGATGACGAGAAATATGCTGGAGATGACGGTCCAGATAACCACCAGCAGGAGGCCGATATCCGGTCGGCCGGCGATGAGGCTGCCGGTGAGCAGCAGGAGGTTGGGGTTGCGGCGTCCGGTGATCAGGCGGAAGACCGAGTCCAGCGGCCGCCAGCAGAAGATTCCCGTCGGTTCCAGCCACCGTTTGAACACCAGTTCTACCAGCCGGCCGGCGACGTAGCCGCCGATGAGCAGCCAGAGAAGCGGCGCCAGATAGCCGCCGAAGGCGTCCGGATGCCGGTGTTCCACCCCCATGCCCCAGAATATGTACCACAGCGGCGGCGAAACGAGGTCGATGATGTGGTCGAAGAGATGCCCGAAGGTGCTGGAGTTTACCGTCACCCGGGCCAGTTTGCCGTCCACCGTGTCCAGGAAGGTCATCAGCCAGGCCGCCGCCAGGCCGGCGGCGAGGAGGCCGTGGTAGAAGCACAGGCTGGCGATGATTACCATGGCCAGGCTCATGCTGGTGACCTGGTTGGGGGTGATGTTTTGCGTCGCGCACCAGCGGGTCACGTGGCGGGCCGGCAACGGCCAGAGCCACTTGGTCACCAGATCGGTTACCCCCTTGTAGGAGCCGGTGAAGAGCAGTTTCTCCAGCCGTCTGCGGTTTTCCACCGTGATCGGCAGGACATAGGGGGGCTGGATCTTGCGCAGCCGGTGCTGGAATCCGGAGACCAGTTCGGCGGGGGTGAGGCATGTTACCCCGTCCGGAGCGGGTATGGTCGCCGGGTTCTGCAGGTGGCCCAGCACTTCGGATCGTCGCGCGGCGGAGATGTGGGCGGCGGTCGGGCGGCCGCCGGCCGCCGGCGGGGCGTCGTAGAGAATGGTGTCGGGCGCCCGGACGAGGGCCTCAGGTATCCGGGGGTCGTAGAGGTAATCGCCCGCCAGCAGGAGCATGTCAGCCGCCGGTGGGGCGGCATCGAGGCGGTAGATCCAGTTGATGTTCCGCTTTTTACCCAGCGTCCGGGACAGCCGCTCGCGGCTCGACAGCCCCCAGAGGGTTATCGGCGGGTCGGAAAACAGGTGGATGTTCAGGGTCATGATCATGTCCTTTTCCTGCGGTTGGTCGGGGATACGTCCCGCCCGGCGTGCCGCCGTCGGCTGGCACGTCCGTCAGGGTTTATGGAACCGTAACCGCGCTCGCAAGCGGGCAAGGTTGATGGAACCGTAACCACGCCGAAGTGCGGTAAAACGTGATGGTACGGTAACCGCTCCGGATTCTCGGCGCGCCGCAGCCGGGGGACGGGGCGGACCCGTGGAATTACGGTAATTGGCCGTTTCAGCGAGGCGATGACAATGCCGAAATCGAGCTGTCGGCACCGATTCCGGCCTGCTGCCGATGGTTCGGCAAAAACCATACCGGAGACTGCCGGGTTCCCCCGGGTTATGGATCAGCCAATGCACCATGTAACGGATCAGGCGGCGGAGGACAACCCCGGGTTTACCTTCGTCCACCTTTCCGATCCGCATTTCACCCGGCCCCGACCGCGATGGTACGAGTTGAGCCTCAAAGCGGTTCTCGGGCTGCCGGCCTGGTACCTAAGCCGTCGCCACGTGTACGATACCGCGGTTCTCACCGCCGTGGAGCGGGAGCTGCATCGCCGGCGGCCGGATCACGCGGTCGTTACCGGCGATCTCACCAGTCTCGGGACGCGGGCGGAATACCTTGAGGCGGCCGCCTGGCTCGCACGACTGGGTGATCCCGGCGATATTACCGTGATTCCCGGCAACCACGATGCCACCGGCCGCCGATCCCTGGTCCGGGGGCTGCCGGCATGGCTGCCGTACTGCCGTTCCGACGCCCGCCGGTCGCCGCCGGTCGCGGCTGCCGGTGGGGTCGATCCCTTTCCTGTCGTCCGCATCCGGGGCCCGGTGATGTTCATCGGCCTGTCTTCGGCCGTGGCCGGCGGCAATCCCCTGCTGGCGCTCGGCCGGTTGGGCCGTCGCCAGCTGACGGACCTCGATACCGCCCTGGCCGCCGGCGCCGAGGCGGGGAAATTTCGTGTCGTGCTGCTCCATCATCCGCCGTTTCCCGATGTCGTCAGCCCTCGCAAGCGCCTGGCGGACGGGGTGCAGCTGCTTGCGGTTTTGCGCCGCCGCGGCGTCGAACTGGTATTGCACGGTCATGCCCATCGTCTTATGCAGCGGGAACTGGATACGGCCGCCGGTCCGGTGCCGGTCCGCGGCCTGGCCGCCGCTACTGCCGGCGGCCGGGCGGGGGCGTACCGGGCGGTAATCGCCCGCTATCGGCTGCGCCCGCTGCCGACCGCCTGGGAGCTGGAGGAGACAGTGTATCGTTTCGTTTGCCATGCCGGCGGATTTATCGCGATCCCCCCCGCCATCCGTCTGCTGCCTCGCCATGGGTCAGCCGCGACGCGGCCGCAGCAGCGGTGCGGCGAGAAGGAAAACCCCGATGGGGACGATGGCCGTGAGCGGCGCCGGCCATGACCAGAGCAGACCGAGGTTGACGAAAACCTGATGGATGAAATAGCCCAGCACCCCGGTTACCGCCCCCACCATGATCCGCCAGCCCAGTCCCATCTGCCGCGGCCGCCCGAGGGTGAAGGGAAATGCCAGCGCCAGCATCGCCAGGGCGAGCGGTGCTTGGGTGAGCTTCTGCCAGAATACCGTCCGGAACGTGCCGGCATACTGTCGGCGCTCCCGCAACCGCCCGATGAGGGCGTGCAGCTCACTGAACGACAGGGTCCGGGCCGGCAGGTTGAATATCCGGGTTTCGGTGCCGGTCAGCGGCGGTTGAATCCGAATTTCGGGGTCGCTTGCCCGGATAATTCCGCCGTTGCCGCCGTCGAAGTGCCTGGTCCGGGCCCGGTGCAGGATCCATTCGTTGTCGTTGTCCAGCGAGACCTCGGGTGCCTGGATCAGGGATTCCAGACGGCCGTCACCGGCGAAGCGGTAGATTTCGATGGCGCGGCCGGCGGCATGGCCGGTGCGGTCGGGGCGAAGATTGATGAATTGCCGTCCCCGGCGGACCCAGAACCCGGTGTTGGGTAAAAACGTCCCGGTTTGCGACCGCCCCTGTTCACGGATGACCCACGCCCGTTGTTCCATGGGCGGGGCGATAAACTGCCCGGCGAGCATGAGCAGCAGCAGCACCGCCAGTGCCGGTTTGACGATCTGCCACGCGATCCGGGCGGTGCCGATCCCGGCGGCCTGTAATGCCAGCAGCTCCTGGTGCTCGGCCATGATGCCCAGAGTGGCCACTCCCGCCAGCAGGATGGCCGGCGGGGCGGTTTCGATGAAGCGTCCGGGAACCTTCAGGGCGACGTACAGCAGGGCGTCCGCCAGGCGGTAGCCGGCCTCCAGATCGTCGATCTGCGCCGCCAGATCGAAGAGCGAGAACAGACCCACCAGCAGCAGGCCGCAAAGCAGCCACCAGAAGAAAAACCGGCGGGCGATGTGGCGGGCGATGAGGTTCATCCGCGCCCTCCGGCGTCGCTCCCGGTCGGCCGCGGCGCGGATGCCGCCCGCAGCCGGGGAGCCAGCCAGGAAACGGTCAGACAGGCGAGCAGGAACGGTACCCACCAGAGGCCCGGAAAAGCGGGCACGACCTGCTGCTCGACCCAGGAGCGCGCCATCAGCTGCACGTTGTAATAGATGAAAAAGATCACGAAGGCGGTGGTTACCCGGGCATGCTTGCCGCGCCGGGGTACGGTCCGGCTCAACGGAATGCCGAGCAGGGCGAGCAGCAGGGTGGTGACCCCGGTGGACCGGCGCCACTGCACCTCGGCGATTTCCTCCGGCCGCCCGGAAAGCGCCAGCCGGACGGTGGACAGCGCCTTCAGTTTCGCCGCGGCGCCGCCCAGCGCCAGCGCCGGGGTGATGCGGCGGCGCAGCCGCCGGAAAGACACCACCTGACAGCTGCCGGCGGCATCGTCCATATCGTAGTGATAACCGTCGTGGAATTCGATCACCTGGTCGCCGGTATCCGGGTCGACTCCCTGAACGGCGCTCTGGGCCTGGATGACCTGACGGCGGAATCCTTCCTGCAGCCAGACATGGACGCCGTGAACCAGTCCGTCGCGGTCGTCCACCCGCTCGGCGAAGAATACCCCGTCCCGTCCGGCGCCCAGTTCGTAGAAGCGTCGGGCCTCGATGTGGGCGAGGTTCAGCTCGTTCTTCCCCCGGGCCTTGAGCCGGTACATCTGTTCGTAGGCCCGGGGGCGCACGAAGCCGGAAACCAGGCCGACGATCACCGCCAGCAGCAGCCCGAGTACCAGTACCGCCTTTACCACCGGCCAATACCCCGCCCCGGCGGCCTCCATGGCCAACAGTTCGCGGTCGGCGTGGAAGCGGCCCAGGGCGAGGATCACTGCCAGAAAAAGGGATACGGGCAGCAGAACGTCCAGGGCGATGCAGACCTTCAGGGCGATGAGGATACCCACGGCAGCGGGGGAAAGCAGGCCGTTGACCGCGTCGTCGAGAAAGAGGACGGTGCAGTAGCCGGCGAAGATCAGCACCAGCACGGCGGCGACGCCGACGATGGGGCGGCCGATTTCACGCATTGTATAGCGTTCGAGGATGGACGGGACCATGGTATGTTGTGACATGCGAACGTATGAGTGATGCCGCGGATATTCGGCGGCGGTGGCGAAGCCGTCAATCCATTGCCCGGAAAGGTTTTTTCCGGGCACCATGCGGGTGCCCGGCCTGCCGGACCCCTTGATCCATGTTTCGATAAGCTGTTCGGCGGCGGCCAACGGGTGTTTCTTTGCCTTTTGCCGGCCGCTGCCGTGCTCCTGGCTTGACAGCGGGGACAATATATCATACTATCGCGCGCAAAACACGATTTTCATGATGGAGCAATGAAACCGTAACAATTGCCAAAATACCCTGAAAAGGGATGATCCCGGAGGGGTGGTCCATCATAGGCGCTCCACCGGATTTGCGGTGCCTCCTGACCGGGGAATGAGCGTATCCTGAAATGTGTCGACTGAACTGCCGTGGAATGCCGTGAAGAAGGCGCGTTTGTTATAAAAATTTTTGTAATCATTGGTTTCTTTTTGGCTCAAGAGCGGCTACGGATGACCGGGAGCGGATGCCCGCGGGGCGGTGCCACGGCCTCCCGGGCCGGGTGAGGGGGGAAGGCAGAGCGTGAAGGCGATCATTCTCAGTGCCGGCCAGGGGAAGCGGCTGCTGCCGCTGACCGCAAAACGTCCCAAATGTATGATCCCGATCGCGGGCCGGCCGCTGATCGATTGGCAGATCGAAGCCCTGCTTGGCTGCGGTGTCGAGGAGATCCGCGTGGTTACCGGCTACGCCGCCGACCTGGTGGAGGATTACCTGGCGGTGGCCTGGTCCGGAGAGCCGGTGCAAACCGTCTTCAATCCCTTTTACCTGGTTTCCGACAACCTGGCGACCTGCTGGGTGGTGCGCGGCGAGATGGACGGCGATTTCATCCTGCTGAACGGGGATACCATCTTCCGGGCACCGCTGCTGGAGACCCTGCTGGCCGGAGAACCCCGGGATGTCACCGTGACCACTGATCGCAAGGCGGTCTACGACGACGATGACATGAAGGTCGCGGTGGAAGGTGACCGGCTGCTGCGCATCGGCAAGGATTTGGCTGCCGACGTTGTGGGGGCCGAGTCCATCGGTCTGCTGCTGTTCCGCGGTCACGGGGCGGCGCTGTTCCGGCGCTCCGTCGAGGCGGTGATGCGCCATCCCGCCGGCCTCCGGCGCTGGTACCTGTCGGTGATCGACGAACTGGCCCGCGACCACGCCGTCCGGACCTGCTGCATCGCCGGCCATCCCTGGGCCGAGGTCGACTGTCCCGCCGATATCGCCGCCGCCGCACGGGTAGTCGGTGAATCGTGCGGGGAAATACCGTGTGCCGCCGACCTCGCGGCGGCGGTTTCTTCGGTCTGATCAAGCATTACGGATGCTCGGCGGGGTGGACGGACCTCCGTTTCCGGGGGGCATGCCGGGGTTTCCCGAGCGTTCGCTTTCCCCCTGACCAACGATGTCGCCTGGTGCCGGTAGCCGCTCATTGGCCCTCAAGCGGCGCCTGGTGGTCGATGTGTTGACAACGATTTCAGAGGTTACGATGACCGCTCCCCTCAATCACCTGGACTATTACCGCCTGCCGTGGAACTACGCCGACAACGGCATCTCGTGGCTCGAGCCCACCACCTACTGCAATCTTCACTGCAAGGGCTGCTACCGTAGCCAGGTCAACCCGCGACACAAGAGCCTCGACGAGGTGCAGGCGGAACTGGAGACCTTCAAACGGCTGCGGCGCAGTGACTGCATGAGCATCGCCGGCGGCGACCCGCTGGTGTACCCGCACATCGTCGAACTGGTGCGGCGGGTGCGTGACCTGGGCTGGAAGCCCATCGTCAACACCAACGGCGTCGCCCTCGACTATCCGCTCCTGATGGAGCTGAAGCGGGCCGGGGTCTATGGTTTTACCTTCCACATCGACACCTCGCAGAAGCGGCCCGACTTCCAGGTCGAAACCGAGACCGGACTGAACGATCTCCGGCTGCGTTTCGCCCGCATGCTGGGGCAAGCCGGCAACATCGCCTGCTCCTTCAACGCCACCATCAGCGACCACAATCTGCACGAGATTCCCGCCATGGTCCGCTGGGCCGGGGAACACGCCCGGCTGGTACAGACCATGGTTTTCATCCTCTTTCGTTCCCCTTCCCTTGCCGGCGATTTCGACTACTTTGCCGGCGGGAAGCGGATGGAAATGACCAGCCTTTACGAGGAGCCCGAGTGGGGCGGCGAGGATACCCTCTACGCCGCCGACGCGGTGGCGCAGATCCGCGTCGCCGACCCGGCCTACGAGCCCGCGGCTTACCTCAACGGTACCGCCCGCCCCGATTCATTCAAGTGGCTGCTGGCCAGTCGGACGGTATACAACGGCAAGGTGATGGGCTACATGTCGCCGCGGATGATGGAGGTCATCCAGACCGGCAATCACCTGTTTGCCGGCCGCTACCTGTCCTATGCCAGACCCCGGGCCACCCGGCTCGGCCGTCTGCAGGCCCTGGCCGGTTCCCTTTTCGACCGCGGCAGCCGCCGGATTCTCGCCGCCATCGGCCGGGAGATCCGGGACCGGCCCGCGGCGCTGTTGCAGGCGGCTTATATCCAGTCCTTCATGATCATCCAGCCGGTGAACTTCGAGGCCGACGGTCGCCAGGACATGTGCGACAGTTGTCCCGATATCACCGTTCATGACGGCCGGCTGGTGTGGAGTTGCCGGCTGGAGGAACTGAACGAACACGGTCGCTTCCTTGAAACCGTGCCGCACGGAAAATGACGGGTTTGAGTCCCATCAGGGGCGTGTTTGGCGATTTCAGCGCCGCGGGCGCAACGCCGCAATCGCGCTGTCGGCACCGGGACCGGTCGGCCCGGCGCTTATTGGCGGTGGGTGTTGGGGCGACCGGCCGGTCGCCCGTGCTTCTTTCTCGGATGGTTCCGGTGCATGCCCGGTCAGGGTGAGTGGCGCCGGGCGATAATCTCCTCCGCCTGTTGCCGGTGGGCGGGGGTGTCGACATCGACGGCCGCCTCGGGGAAGGGGATCTCCACCGTGCCGCCCCGTACCCCCATGGCTGCCGACAGCCGCCGGCAGCCGGCGGCCAGGGTCAGGCGGCCGAAAAGGTAGCTGAGCAGGGTGAAGAACCCCACGGTGCGGACGATCTTCAGCGGGCTCTTGCGCTGCGCTTCCACCCGGCGCCAGTAAGAGAGCGCCTGCCCCGCCCGAGGGGTCAGCAGGGCGAAAAGGTTGGCGCCGCAGATGCCGCCGTCGCGGAGCCGGGTGACGGTGCGCCGGCTTTCCGGGAAGGCCCCGGCAACCAGTGTCGCCGGTACCACTCCGGCGGCGATGTCGAGACCACTGTCCGCGGCCCGGTTGCAGAAATGATCCACCATCGCCGGGGTCAGCAGCGGGTGGTCGGCGGTGGTCAGCAGGACGGGGGCGTTCCCGTACTCCTGTTGCAGCTGGGTGAATGCCGCCAGGGCGCTGCGGCTTGGAGATGATTCGTTCTCCCGCCAGGTGACGGTGCCGGCGGCCAGCCGCCGGAGCAGTTCCGGGCTCTGCCCGAGCAAACACTCGCCGCTGCCCGAGACCAGGGGTGCGGGGGCGATGGCGGCGGCGCGGTGGAGGGTGTCGAGAACATGGAAAATCATCGGCCGGCCGGCGACGGGGACCAGGGCCTTGCATGAAGTTCCGGCCTCCCGGGCCACCGGGTCGCCGGGACCGCGGTCACCCGCCAGGACCACGGCGCGAAAGATTGTTGCAGAATTCATGGCAGTTCCTTGGCGTAGATCCGGTAGCGCTTGTAGGGCACGCCGCCGATGGCTTCGTTGATGTGGCTCATGCCCTCGTTGTTTTCGAGGATCCACGACATCTCCGCGGTCTCGACGCCACGCCGCAGGCTTTCTTCCTGTAACGAGGTGATCAGCATCAGGGCGAGGGCCGCTCCTAGCCGGCTGTTTTGGAGGCGGCGGCGGACGCCCATCAGCGGTACCCGAATGGTTTTGACGCCGGATACCTTCAGCCGCCACAGCAGGCGCAGCCAGCCCAGTGGCAGCAGTCGGCCGTCGAGATCCCGGATGGCCTCGTTGACGTTGGGAAACACCACCATCATTGCCGCCGGCTCACCGTCTACCTCGGCGAACCGGACCAGCTCGGGGGGGACGAGGAACTTCAGGTTGCGGCCTAGCTCATCGAGTTCCTCGGCGGTGAAGGGGACGAAGCCCCAGTTGTCCTGCCAGGCGTCTTCGAAGATCTCCCGGATGAGGTCCAGTTCCGCGTCGAAGCGGCGGTTGTCCAGCGGACGCAGGCGTACGCGCCCGGCCAGCCGCGGCGCCATGCGGGTGAGGAAGGCCGGCGGGGTGAAGTCGGCGTTCACCCGCCAGGCCAGCATGTCCATGGCTTTGGCTAAACCCTGTTCCTCCAGCCGGGCGGCATACCAGGATGGCGCATGGCCCATCATAACCATCGGCGGGGAGTCGAAGCCGTCCACCAGCAGGCCGCATTCCTGGTTGATGGAAAAGTTGAACGGGCCGCGGACGGTGCGCATGCCCCGTTCCCGCAGCCAGTCGCCGGCGGTCTCGAGCAGGGCGGCGAACACCGCCGGGTCGTCGACGGCGTCGATATGGCCGAAGAACCCTGCGCCGTCGCCGTAGCGTTCCTGGTGCAGGTGATCCACTTGGGCGCTGATCCGCCCCACCGGGAGGCCGGCGGCAGTGGCGAGCCAGGTGTCGACCTCGGCGTGGTGGAAAAAGGGGTTGTGCCGCGGATCCAGATGCCGGCGTCGCTCGACCAGTAGCGGCGGAACCCAGCAGGAATCGCCGTGGTACAACCGCCACGGCAGGCGGATGAATTGTTCCCGCTGGCGGCGGGTGCGTACCGGGGTGATGTGCAGGGTTTTGTTCATCATCATCATCATCATAAAACCTTGTCTAAAACATTTTTTTGTGCTAAAAGTGCGCTATCCCTTTACTACTATAATATATGTGTTTAATCAACATGTTATTGCCTGCGCCAACATCGAGCCGGATACCGTTGCGGCAGGGTGATTTCACCTCGCTGGCCGACGCCCTGGAATATGCCGCCGGGGGGGCTACCGGGATGAGCTTCTATTCCCGCCGCGGTGGGCTTGACGCGGTGCTGCCCTATGCCGTCCTGGGGGATGACGTTCGGGTGCTGGCCCGCCGTCTTGCCGCCCTCGGGATGCCCCGTGGCTCCCACATCGCCCTGGTGGCCGATACCGAGCCGGATTTCGTCCGGCTGTTTTTTGCCTGCCAGTTTGCCGGGCTGGTCCCGGTGCCCTTGGCCGCGGCCATCCATCTGGGCGGTCATCAGCGGCTGGTGCGGCAGTTGCACGCCATGCTGCGGGCATCGCGGGCGGCGGCGGCGCTGTCGCCGGCGGAGTTTCTGCCGTTCCTCGCCGAGGCGGCCGCGGGCCTCGAGCTCACCTTTGTCGGCACCGCCGGCGATCTGTGCCGCCTGCCGGAGGCGGGAGATCCCGACCCCCTGGCCGCCGACGAACCGGCCTATATCCAGTATACCTCCGGCAGTACCAGCGCGCCCCGCGGGGCGATGATCTCCCAGCGGGCGCTGATGGCGAATCTTGCGGCCATCGGCCGCTACGGGCTCCGGGTGGGGGAAGATGATCGCTCGATCTCCTGGCTGCCGTTCTATCACGATATGGGTCTTGTTGGCTTCCTCCTCGCGCCGCTCGCCACCCAGCGCTCGGTGGATTATCTCAAGACCCGCGATTTCGCCCTGCGGCCGCGCTGCTGGCCGGAACTCGTGTCGCGCAACCAGGGCACCATCTCCTTCAGTCCCACCTTCGGCTATGCCCTGTGTACCCGACGGGTGCGGGAGGCCGAGATCGCCGGCTGTGATCTGTCTTCCTGGCGCATCGCCGGCGTCGGTGCCGAGCCCATCCGTACCGATGTTCTGCGCGGCTTCGCCGACCGGTTCGCCCCCGCCGGGTTCTCCGCCAAGGCCTTCGTCGCCGCCTACGGCCTGGCCGAGGCCACCCTGGCAGTGAGTTTTTCCCCCCTGTCCGCCGGGCTCAAAAGCGAATGTGTTTCCTCCGCCCGGCTGGTGGCGGAGCAGGCGTCGGTGCCGGTGCCGCGGGATGCGGCGGTCATCGGCGAGAGCCGTGAATTCGTCCGTTGCGGCCCGCCCCTTCCCGGCATCGAAGTGGCCATCCGCGACGAGGCCGGCAATACCCTGCCCGAACGCCGCTGCGGCATCCTGCATGTCCGCGGTGCCAGCGTCATGGACGGCTATTTTGACGACTTCGGTGCCACCGCCGCCGCCCTGCCCGGGGACGGCTGGCTCAATACCGGTGACCTTGCCTACCTTGCCGAAGGTACCCTGGTGATCACCGGCCGGGAGAAGGATCTCATCATCGTCAATGGGCGGAATATCTGGCCCCAGGATCTTGAGGAACTGGCCGAGACCCTGCCCGGGATCCGCATGCGCGATGTTGCCGCCTTCTCCGTCGATGCCGCCGGGGGGGAGATCGTGGTGCTGGTGGTGCAGGCCCGGATGGGTGATCAGGACGAGCGCCTGCGGTTTATCGACCGGCTGCGGGGCCTGATGCGCGAGGCCTTCGGGCTTGACTGCTACGTCGATCTGGTGCCGCCCCATACCCTGCCCCAGACATCCTCCGGCAAGCTTTCCCGGACCACCGCCCGGCGGGATTTCCTCCGCCGCAATCCGGATTTTGATGCTGCCGTCATGGGTGACCCCGCGGCGGCGGGCGCCTCGCGCCATGGTGATGGTGGCGACGATCCCCGGACTCGCCGCGAAGGCTGAAGAACCGGTCGCCGTCACCGGTGCCACCGGTTTTATCGGCGGCGAGGTGGTTCGGCAGTTGACCGGCGGCGGCTTTCCGGTGCGGGCTCTGGTGCGGCCCGCGAAGGCCGGTCGCCGGCAGGATCGGCCCGGCGTCGCCTGGCTCAACGGAACCCTGGGTGACGCGGCGGCGCTGGTCCGGCTGGTCCGCGGTTGCCGCATGGTGGTCCACTGCGCCGGTGCGACCCGCGGCCTGACCCCGGACGATTTCCGGGAGGTCAACGAGAACGGCGTCCGGCGACTGGCGGCGGCTATCCACTCCCTGCCGCCGGTAAAACGTCCCCGGCTGCTCCATATCTCCTCCCTTGCCGCCCGCGAACCGCATCTGTCTCCCTACGCCGCCAGCAAGCGCGGCGGCGAACTGGTGCTGGAAACCGAATTCGCCGATCTCCCCTACACCATCTTGCGCCCGCCGGCGGTCTATGGCCCCGGTGACCGTGAACTCCGACCGTTGCTCCGGTGGCTGGCCCGCGGCGTTCTGTTCGCTCCGGGCGGCGCCGCCGCCCGGCTTTCCCTGTTGCATGTCAGTGACCTCGCGGCGGCGGTCCGGGCTTGGCTGGAGTATGGCCGGGGACGCGACGAGGGCCGCACCTTTACCCTTGACGACGGCCGCCCCGGCGGGTATGCATGGGAGGATATCCGTCGCTGCGGCGTGGATTTCCGCCGCCGGCCGGTGCTGCGGCTGAATGTTCCCCGCCGGGTGGTGCGACTGGCGGCCGGCATCAACACCGCCCGTGCCCGGTTGGTCGTCGGTTGCCGGCCCATGCTGACCGCCGGCAAGGTCCGGGAACTGTATCATCCCGACTGGGTCTGCGGCCATCAGGAACTGCGGGCGGCCTGCGGCTGGGAGCCGCGCATCCGGCTGCTCGACGGCCTGCGGCTGATGGCGGGTGATGACTGCGGCCGCCGCTTCGGGACGATCCCCGGAGATGTTTCATGAATCCGGCGGTTGCCGGCCGGGGGCAACCGGGTGCGGGCATCACCTTCCACGGTTGATGGAACCGTAACCACTGCCGGCACATGCGGCAAAAATGGATGGCACCCTAACGGTTCCGGATTTCGCCGGCTGCGCCGCGAAGGCGATGGGGGTGTTACGGAGGCCATCGAGGATACGTTCATTATGACTGACAACCGTGCCGACCTTTTTGAAACCGTCCGCGGTGTTCTCGCCGCCGTGACCGGAACCCGGGAAGCGATTGCCGAAACCACCGATCTGATCGCTGACCTGGCGGTCGATTCACTCAAGGTGATGGAAATCGTCGACGCCCTCGAGGAGGTGTATGACATCTCCATTCCCCTCAACCGGCTGGCGGACATCCGCACGGTGCGGGAGCTGACCGCCTGTCTTGCCGAACTGCTGGGAGATTGACGCGTATGGGACTCTTCGCCAAGCTCGAAACCGTCGGCCGCGCCCGTGCGGCCATCACCGCTGCCGGGATCGATCCTTTCTCCACCACCTTCGAGCGCCTCGAATCCCCCACCCGCGGGGTTATGAACGGCCGGCCGGTGCTGCTGGCGGGTACCAACAACTACCTCGGGCTGACCTTCGATGCCGGGTGCATTGCCGCCGGCTGCCGGGCGCTGGAGGAGGCGGGTACCGGCACCACCGGTTCGCGCATGGCCAACGGTAGCTATGCCGGCCACCGCCGTCTGGAGGAGGAGCTGGCCGATTTTTACGGCATGCGGTCGGCAATCGTTTTCTCCACCGGTTTTTTGGCCAACCTGGGAATGATCGCCGCCCTCGCCGCGCCGGGAGATGTCACCCTTATCGATGCCGATTGCCATGCCAGCATCTACGACGGCTGCCGGCTGAGCGGCGCCGATATCATCCGCTTTCGCCACAACGATGCCGCCGATCTGGCCAAACGCCTTCGCCGGCTGGGCTCGCGGGTGGCCGATACCCTGGTCATCGTCGAGGGGATCTACAGTATGCTGGGCGACCGGGCGCCGCTGGTCGAAATCACCGCCGCCACCCGCGCCGCCGGGGCGCTGCTGATGGTGGACGAGGCCCACGCCCTGGGGGTGCTGGGGGAGGGGGGACGGGGGCGGGCCGAGGAAGCCGGGGTGTTGGACCAGGTGGATTTCATCGTCGGTACCTTCAGCAAGAGCCTCGGTAACATCGGCGGCTACTGCGTCAGCCCCCGCCCCGAGCTGGAATGGGTGCGCTACGCCAGCCGGCCGTACATCTATACCGCCTCGCCATCGCCGGGTACCATCGCCGCCACCCGCGCCGCCTTGCAGCAGCTGATCGCGCGCCCGGAACTCCGCCGGCGGCTGTGGGAAAACGCTGCACGTACCTATGCCGGGCTGCGGGACATGGGTTTTGCCCTTGGGCCGGAGCCGGGGCCGGTGGTCGGTGTCTTCCTGCCCGACGCCGAAACCACCCTCGGGATGTGGCATGCCCTGTTGCGGGAAGGGGTCTACGTCAACCTGGTGCTGCCGCCGGCGGCGCCCGGCGGCGGCAGCCTGCTGCGCATCAGCCTCAGCGCCGCCCACACGGCTGCCGAGATCGACCTGTTGCTGGCCGCCTTCGCCGTCCTGCGGGAGCGGACGGACCTGCCGGCGGCGTTCGGCGGTCGAAAGGGCACCGGCACCGATGCCGGCGCCGGTGGGATGGCGCCGTAACCGTAAGCCACGGGATGGATAATCCGCCGCTTCACCCTGCCGTCTGCCTGTCCCCGGCTACTGTCGGATGGCGGGGAGTTGTCCGTCTGCCGTGGTCAGCTTTGCCGGTCCAGTTCGTCGGCACGCTTCCGGGCGGCCCCGATGGCGGCGAAAAACGCTCCTCTGAGCCCGCGGTCTTCGAGGGCCGCCAGACCGGCGATGGTCGTGCCGCCGGGCGAAGCGACCATGTCCTTCAGGGCCATCGGCTGCTGCCCGGTTTCCCGTACCATGGCGGCGGCGCCGGCGACGGTCTCCACCACCAGGGTGCGGGCGAGGTCGCGGGGGATGCCCTGGGCGACGGCGGCGTCCAGCAGCGCCTCGATGACGAGGAAGATATAGGCCGGGCCGCTGCCGGAGACCGCGGTGACCGCGTTCATCAGGGGTTCGGGAACCTCGACCGTCGCGCCGAGGCGGGCGAATATCGCCGCCGCCAGGTCCCGGTGTGCGGGGGTGGCCCGCTTTCCGGCGGCCAGTGCCGTCACCCCGCGGCGAATCAGCGCCGGGGTGCTGGGCATCGTCCGGATGACCGGCACGTCTTCGCTCAGCGCCGCTTCGATGGTCGCCAGCGACACCCCGGCGGCGATGGAAATTACCAGCCGGTCGCCGCCGGCGAGACCGTCGGCAATCTCCGCTAGGATGGCGGGGATGATCGGTGGCTTTACCGCCAGGATAATCACCCCGGAATTTTCGACCACCTCCCGGTTGCTGGCCGCCGTGGTGATGGCCGGAAATGCGGCCGCCGCGGCGTCACGGGCGGCCGCGGCGGCGTCGGTGGCGGTGATCGCCGGTCGGTCGCTGCCGGCGAGCAGGCCGCCGATGAGGGCACGGCCCATGTTGCCGGTGCCGATGATACCGATGGTTATCTGCTGCAGGGTCATGGCGGCTCCTTTGCATTGGTGATCGTTGACGGTGTCGTGCCGTTGCGGCCGGCGGGGCGGTTCCCGCCCCTTGAATAGGCGAGTCGAGGCTAGCAAATCAGCGGTTCGAAGGCAAGGAAAACCGCCCTGAACGGCGCTGGCCGCCGGCCGGACGCCCCTTCGGATTCGCGGTGTCCCGGTGGCGTGGCAAGACCGCGGGCCGGGCGCGGAGAAGGGGGAGGGACGGCGTCCCATCCCCCCTCCGGTTGCGGGGCGATGAAGCGGCCGGCGCGGCTAGGATGCCGCCAGAAAATGCAGCGCCGGAATCCGTTCCAGCAGGCCGTACCGGTGGGCCAGTCGGTAGAAACGTTCAAGACCGCGGCGGGCATCGTCGTCGAGATCCCAGGAGATGGAATGCTGCCAGTAGGAGCGGATCAGCGCCGGGGGGAACTGCGGGTAGCGTGCGGCCGCGGCGCTGATCAGTTCATCGGGGTTGGCCTGCAGGTATGATCGTGCTTCCCCGAGGCGTCGGTGCAGTCGCCGCACCAGCTCGATCCGGCCGGCATCGAGATCCCGGCGGCCGATCCACAGGGCGTAAACAAAGGGTAACCCCGTATGCCGGCGCCAGAGGGTGCCGAGGTCGTAGACGTGGGGGTAGCCGGCTTCCGGCCGGCAGCGGAAGGCCAGGGCCTCGTCGCCGATGAGCAGCGCCCCGTCCCCGCCGGTGGCAAGGGGGGTGGTGGTGGTGGCGAAATCGATGTCCTGCCGGGTGTAGCCGTACCATGTGAAGAGGATGATCTTGAGCAGGTTTACCGAGGTCAGGGAATGACTGGTCAGAGCCAGCTTCCGGCCGGCAAGTTCCTCGATGGGGATGCGGCCGGCAAGCAGGACACTGTCCACCCGCTCACGCGAGGCGATGGCGAGGTCGGGGAGGATGAAGCAGTTCTCCTCGTCGAGGGCGTAGGCCAGCGACGAGGACGGGCTGAGGTCGATGCCGCCGGCGGCCAGCAGCCGGTTCAGGTCTGCCGGGTGGCCGGGAAGGTAGCGGATCTCCGGGTCGGGACGCCGGTATTTGAGGTAGTGGAACAGCGGGAAGCAGTTGAGGTAGGCGATCTCCCCCACCGTGAGCCGGTGGTTCATCTTTCACTGTCCTCATCACCCAGTTCCAGTTCCAGTAGCTGCTTCCAGGGCACCGGCGGTGTCGGCAGCTCGGTCGCCGGTTGCCATCGCTCCGCCTGGTGAAGCCAGAAGTCCGTCACCTTCGCCAGCGATTCCGGGTACCGTTTCGTCAACTGCCGGAGCAGGAAGAGCCAGAGGGGGAAATCTCCCCGGCGGCGCAGCCGCTTGACGCGCTTGTCGCCATGTATCAGGCGGAACACCCCGAGCAGGATATCGGTGATCCGGTGACGCTGGAGCTTCGGCAGGGTCAGCCGGTGATTTATTTCCAGCAGCCGGGCGTCGATCTTTTCCTGCAGAACGCCGAGGCCGGGTGACTGGCCACCGCCGAAACGGTGGAAAAGTTCCGGCAGCAGGATGGCGGCGATCACCAGAACCTCCAGCAGTTGTTCATCGGCTTCGTGGCCGATGACGGTCTCGATGCCGTCCAGCAGCCGGGCGGTGTCCTCCGCGTGCTCCGGCGGCAGCGCCGGCAGCCAGTGTTCGAGGATGCCGTTGCCGGCCGCCAGCCGTACCAGCCCTGCCGTGGCGCCCTTGGTATAGAGGCCGCGGAGTTCTTCGCGCAGGCGGCTGGGGGCGACACCGGCCAGTTCCGGGGCGGAGAAGCGGATGGCCGCCGCGGTCTCGGGATCGAGGACGAAATTCAGTCGGGCGACGAACTCCAGCGCCCGGAGGATACGTACCGGGTCCTCGGCGCAGCGGATGTACGGGTCGCCGATGATGCGGACGATGCCGTCCTCCAGATCGTCGAGGCCGCCGAGATGGTCGATGACCTTGAAACCGTCGACGGTATAGAACAGGGCGTTGATGGTGAAGTCGCGGCGCCGGACATCCTCGGCCGGGGTGCCGTAGATGTTGTTGGCAAGGGTCGGGCGTTCCTCGAGCAGTTCCTGGTTTTCCGCCGTGAGTTCCATTTCCCGGCGGAAGGTGGCGACCTCGATGATCTGCTGCGCACCGGATTTCGGATCGCGAAAGAAGATATGCGCCAGCCGGAATCGCCGGCCGATGATGCGGCTGTTGCGGAACAGCTTTTTGATCTGCTGCGGGCTGGCGTCGGTGGCGATGTCGAAATCGGCCGGCCGGCGGCCGAGCAGCAGGTCGCGTACCGCGCCGCCCACCAGGTAGGCGGTGTGCCCGTGATCCTTGAGACGGTACAATATCTTCAGGGCGTTGCGGTCGATCTCCTTGCGGGAGATGGGGTGGTGCGCCCGGGGAATGATGCGCGGGGCGGGCAGGTCGTCGGGAGCGGGTTGTCGGGAATCGGAATCTGTCATGGATGATGTCTGCCGTCAGGGAAGATGGAACCGTAACCATTGCCAACCGACCGTGAAAATCGGCTGGCGCCGGGCCGGCTCCGGATTCGCGGCGTGTTCATGGCCGGCGGATTCGGTGTCCGGTCGTAGTACGGGCGACCGGCCGGCCGCCCTTCCGTGCCACCGGGTTGCCGCGCGCCCGTCCGCGGGCGGCGCGCCCGGGCAGGCAGCGTCGAGGCCGGGGCGATCGGGAAATCATCGGCGCGTGGCCGGGCACCGCGACTTCAACTATCACGCTTTTTTCCGCGCTGTCAAGCTGCAGGCGTCGTTGCGTCGCGGTGGAATCGTGGTTGGGGTGCCGGCCGCCGGCGGGGCCGCATGCCGACGAGACCGATCGTCCGGGAGCTATTGAAACGCCACGGCCAATAATGATGGCGTCGTAAAAAGTCTCCATCTGCTGCGTTGCGCTGCCTCCTTCGTCATTGCGGCGTAGGCTCTGTACGCCTCATTCCTCAGGATGTGCGCGCCGTGCAGCTAAAGCTTGTTACGTGGCCATCCCGTTTTTCGAGTTGTTACGAGTTTGCCAACAATGGAGCCGGACATCGGTGAAACAATGTGATAAAGAAATGTATGTCGGGTGTCGACTATGAAGCAATCGAAAGCCTTTCATCCCGTATCAGCTGCACCGGCGGATAATACGGTAACCGCGGTGTGCCGGATACGTTGTGGTATGGTGCCCATGATCGAAGCGAAAAGCCATTATCGCCGCCGCTACCGGCGGTTAATCGACGCCATTTCCGACGGTATCTTCATGATCGACCGCGATTACCGCATCATCGCCATCAACCGGGCGGCGGCGGCGCTTGTCGGTCTGTGCCCGGCGGAGGTTGTCGACCGACCCTGCTACCGCCTGTTTCGTGGTGCTGCGGCACCCTGTCCCGACTGCGGGGTGGCGGGTTGTTTCGCTGACGGTCAGCCCCGGCGGCGGTTGCGGGTGACGTCCTTTGCCGATCAATCCCGCCGGCTGAACATCTTCTTTCATCCCGCGGTCGACAATCGGGTGGGCGCCTGTTCCGAGACGGTGGTCTTTCTGCAGGATGCTACCGATGTCGCGGTGCTGGATGAGGATGTCCTGCGGGCGGAGAAAATGGCCTGCCTCGGACAGGTGGCCGCCGGCATTGCCCACGAACTGAATAACTTTCTCACCTCCATCTACGGCATCGCCCAACTGCTGCAGCTCAAGAAGAGCAGCGGCAGCATGCCGGTGGAAAAGGAGATGCATCTGCTCGACCGCCTTGTCGGGCAGATCGAGTCGCTGAACCTGCTGACCGGCAATCTGATGGGTTTCACCCATCCGGAACAGGAGATGTATCAGGTGGTGGACCTCAACCGGATCGTGGATGACGCCCTGGATCTGGGTCGTTACGAGCTCGAACGTGAAGCCGTCCGGGTTCGGAAACATGCGGATCCGGCCATCCCCGAGGCGCGGCTGAAGAAATCCCAGGTGCAGCAGGTGGTGCTCAACCTGATGCTCAACGCCGTTCATGCGGTGCGGAAGAAGAAACATGACCATGCCGCGGCGGGAACGGACTATGCCGGCGAGATCGTTGTGCGCACCGGTTCCCCTGCCTCCGGGTGGGTGTGTCTTCAGGTGGAGGATGACGGCTGCGGCATCGAGGCCGGTCTGGGCGAGATGATCTTTACCCCCTTCTTCTCCAGCCCGCGGCGGGAGCATGACCGGAAGGCAGGGGGCGGGCTGGGTTTGGCGACGGTGAAAAATATCGTTGCTGATCACGGCGGCAACATCGAGTGGCGGAGTGAGCCGGGGGAAGGAACGGTGTTTACCGTGAACCTGCCGGTTGATGGCGCCGCCGGTGTTCGGGGCGGCCGGCATGAATAAACCGTGGAGAGGAAAATGGATATCGAGTTGATCAGACAGTACCGGGAACTGTGCCGTTTCCTGTTGAAGGGCATGCGGGACAGCTACAGCGGCACTGAAACGGGCGGCCGGGTGGTGACATCCCTGCTGGATGCCTTCGAGCGCATCAACTCGGCTTCTCAGGTCAAGGATCTGCACCGCCAGCTCAAGGATGTGGTCCTCCGGGAGCCGCCGGCCCGGGTGGACGAGCTGCAGGATCAGCTGGCGGTGCTGAAGCGGGAGGTGCTGCGTCACTCCGATGATGAGCGGCAGCAAACGGAGGTGTTTGAGGGCCTGAAGGGCATGGTCGATATCCTCCTCAGGGAGGTCGGGGCGCTGGCGGATCAGGACGAGAATCTGCAGCGGCTCTATGCCGAGGTGCGTGAGAATCTCGACCGGCTGGCGACCGGTGAGGAGGCGGCGGAACTGCAGCAGCAGTTGAAAAACCTCCTCTTTCACAAGGCGATGATTCAGGGAGTGCTGGATCAGGAACGGGATGAGCTGAAGAACATCATCGTCATCATGGCCGGTACCCTGACCGCCTTTGTCGATGTCGGCGGCTCATTTTCCAGCAATCTCGATGACTATGCCAAGCGGCTGCAGGTGGTGCGTGACCTGCAGGAGATCCAGACGGTCCGCGATCTGCTGCTCAAGGAGACCATTTCCCTGAAGGATCACACCGCGCGGATGATGCAGGAGGCCAATGACGCCAATGTCCGGGTGGAGATGGCCAACCAGAAGATCGAAAAACTCAAGCAGCAGATGGAGCGGATCAAACAGGAGGTGATTCTCGACCCCCTTACCCGGGCTTACAACCGTCGGGCCTTCGACGAACGTATCAACCAGGAGTTGTCCGCCGCCAAGCGATACGGGAATACCTCATCGCTGATCATGCTGGATATCGACCATTTCAAGGACGTGAACGACTCCTATGGGCACCGCACCGGCGACGGAGTTCTGCGGGTGGTGGCCGGTATTCTGAAAAAGGAGATTCGCGATATCGATGTCCTCTGCCGTTACGGCGGTGAGGAGTTTACCCTGATCCTGCCCCATACCCCCCTGCATGCCGCCGCCGACGTGGCGGAGCGTCTCCGCCGGAAGATTGCCGAGAGCCGGTTTTCCTACAAGGGCCGGCATTTTCATGTTACCGCCAGTTTCGGGGTGGGGGAGATTTCTCCCGCCGATACCGTCGAGCGCTGTGTCCGGCGGGCTGACGAGGCGATGTACCGGGCCAAGGAGGGGGGGCGCAATTGTGTGCGGGTTGGCGCCGCGGTCCTGGCCCCGGAATCTCCCTGAGCTACGGCGCGGCAAAGACAAAAACAGGGGCGAGGGACGAGGGGTTAGGGGCGAGACGGCGGTGGCTTTCGCTCGTCCCTCGCATCTCGTCCCTCGCATCTCGCCCCTGTTTCCAACAAGACCTGCTGAATCCTTCCAATCCCTGCCCGCGGCCCTCGGGGTTGCCGGTATGACCGCGGGAGTAGCGGCCGCCGGGTTTGCAAAGGGGTTCAGGCCAGCCCCTTGATCATGGCGATTTCGTCGCAGTCGGGAAACTTGGGACATTTGAGGCAGTCGGCCCAGACCTTGTGGGGCAGGGACGATTTGTCGGTGATCTGGTAGCCGAGGCGCTGGAAGAACGCCGTCTGGTAGGTCAGAGTGAAGACCTGCCGGAGGCCGAGTTCCCGGGCGGCGGCTTCGCAGTGTTCCACCAGCCGGGAGCCGATGCCCTGCCGGGCATGGTCGGGGGCTACCGCCAGCGAGCGGATCTCGCCGAGATCGGCCCAGCAGACGTGCAGGCCGGCAGCGCCGGCCAGCATGCCGTCACTTTCAAAGACGGTGAAATCGCGCAGGTTGTCGTACAGATCGCTGAGCGAACGGGACAGCAGCAGCCCCTGTTTGGCATAGTGCTCCAGCAGGCGCTGGATCGGGGGGACGTCCTGGGTGATTGCGGTTCTGATCATCGGCGGTGCTCCATCGGGAAATGGTCCCGGGGACAAGGGTCTCCGGACAGGGGTTTCGTGCCGCCGGCGGCGGCGGAAATTTCAGCGTCCCGCCGCCATCCGGTCGACGGTGCGGCGGCGGGCGGCGGCATCGAGCAGCTCCCGGGCATGGGCGCGGGTACTGATGCCGATCTCCCCGGGTCCCCCCATGCGGGCCAGTTCGTCCACCCGGTCGGCGGTATCGGCCAGCGCCAGCACGGAGATGATCGCCTGTTCGCCGTCGACGTTTTTGGCGACGGTCTGATGGTGATCGCCCCAGGCGGCCACCTGCGGCAGGTGGGTGATGGCGATGACCTGATGCCCGGCGGCGATGGCCGCCAACTTCCGGCCGACGGCATCGGCCACGGCGCCGCCGATGCCGGTATCAACCTCGTCGAAGATCAGGGTGGGGACGCCGTAGCGGCTGGCGACGGCGGTCTTGAAGGCCAGCAGAAAGCGTGACAGCTCGCCGCCGGAGATGATGCCGTCCAGCGGCGCCGGATCCTCGCCGGGATTGGTGCTCAGCAGGAACTGCACCCGGTCGGCGCCCCGGGGGCCGTGGCGGTCGGCATCCAGCCGCACGGCGAAGCGGGCGTGGCTGAGGCGCAGGTCGCCGAGGTGCACGGCGACTTCCCGTTCCAGCCGGGATGCGGTTTCCCGGCGTACCTGGCTCAGGGTGGCGGCGTGTCCGGCGAGGTCGGCCGCCGCCTGGTCGAGCGCGGATTTCAGTTCCGCCCGCCGGGTGTCATGGTTTTCCCGGGCCGCCAGGCGGGCGGCCAGTTCTTCCCGCCGTTCCAGCAGGCCGGCAAAGGAGATGCCGTGCTTCCGTTTCAGTCGGTCGATAACCATCAGCCGCCGGTTGTTGTCCTCGGCGGTCTGCGGATCGATGTCGATGGCGTCGCGGTAGCCGGTCAGCACTTCACGCATGTCCTGCAGGCTGTCGATGACCGGCGGCAGGCCGGGTTCCGGTATCCTGAATCCGGAATCCCGCCGTCCCAGGTCGTCCAGCAGGGCCTGTACCCGGTAGCAGCCGTCGATAATCGATGCCTCCTCCGAGTAGAGCAGTGCCTCCGCCTGCACCGCCAGTTGCAGCAGTTGTTCCCGCTGCTGGTAGCGCTGCTGGGCCGCCAGCAATTCGTCCTCCTCGCCGGTTTCGAGTCCGGCGGCATCCAGCTCCTGCCACTGGTGGCGGATAAAATCCATTTCCTGCTCCCCGGCCGCGGCGGCGCGATCGAACTCGTCGAGCTTTTGTGCCGCCTGCACCCAGGATTTCCAGGCGCCGGCGTAGTCCCGGCGGGGTTCCCGGAGGCCACCGAAATGGTCCATCAGGTCAAGGTGCAGCTCCGGTTTGAGCAGGTCCTGCTGCTCGTGCTGACTGGCGATGTCAACGAGTTCGCGGCCGAGGGCCGCGAGGGTCCTGGCGGTGGCGGGCTGGTCGTTGACGAAGGCGCGGCTGTTGAAACGGTCGTTCTTCAACGTGACGACCCGGCGGCAGATGAGGCCGTCGTCGTCCGGGGGGAAGGCCTGTTCATTGAGCAGGGCCGGGATGCGGGGCGGTAGCGGCGGCGTAAACCGGGCGGTGATGGTGATCGGCCGTTCCGGGTCGAGAAAGTCCCCGGAAGCCGGTTTTTCCCCCAGGGCGAGGGCGAGGGCCGAGAGGATGATGGATTTGCCGGCGCCGGTTTCGCCGGTGATTGCCGTCAGTCCAGGTTCGAAGGTCAGTTGCAGCCGCTCGATGAGCCTGAAGTTGCTGATCTCAAGGCTTTCAAGCATACCTTTCGCCCCATTTGAGCTTGGTGCGCAGCACCTCGAAATAGGAGTTGACCGGCGATTTAATCAGTTTGATGTCATGGGCGGCGCGGGTGATCCGCACCGTGTCGCAGGCCTGCAGCGAGAAACCGACCTGGCCGTCGAGGGTGAGAAAGACGTCGCCGCTGTCACTGGCGAGGGTGGCGTCGATGGTGACG
Organism: Candidatus Anaeroferrophillacea bacterium; assembly: GCA_016933675.1. Classification (GTDB taxonomy): domain Bacteria; phylum Desulfobacterota; class Anaeroferrophillalia; order Anaeroferrophillales; family Anaeroferrophillaceae; genus JAFGAM01. The sequence continues at coordinate 55,387 of JAFGAM010000001.1, read as the reverse complement.
TCGGCCGGCACCAGCAGCGGCCGGTTGGTCAGGGTGTGGGGGCAGATGGGTGAGATGACGATGCAGTCGAGGGTCGGATAGACCACCGGTCCGCCGGCGGACAGGGAATAGCCGGTGGAGCCGGTGGGGGTGGAGATGATCAGTCCGTCGGCGCGGAAGGTGGTGACGTAGCGCTGGTCGATGGCGGTTTCCAGCTCGATGATGCGGGCCACCGCGCCCTTGTTGATGACCACGTCGTTGAGGACGTTGTAGGTGGTGATCAGTTCCTGCTGGCGGTAGACCCGGGCGGAGAGCATCATCCGCCGGCTGACGGTGAAATTGCGGGCGATGATCTCGGCCATGACGGTGTAGAGTTCGTCCAGGGTGATGGCGGTGAGAAACCCCATGCTGCCGAGATTCACCCCGAGGATGGGCACGTCCCGGGGACCGATGAGCCGGGCGATGCTCAGCAGGGTACCGTCGCCGCCGAGGACGACAATGACATCCGCCTGGCGGGGGATGTCGGGCTTGTCCACCGCCACCCTGCCGGGGATAGCCGCCGCCAGCTCTTCGCCGTAAACCACGGCAACGCCACGTTCACCAAGCCATGAGGCCAGCTCGACGCCGACCCTGAGCGCCTTCTCGTTGTTGCGTTTGATGACGATCCCGATGGTGTGCATGGAGGCTATGTACCACAGGGTTTTTGAGGCTGTAAAGGGGAAAGTCGGCGGTCAGCGGGTGGTGATGCGGCGGGTGTCGGGGTCGAGACGAAACTCGACGAAGCCCCTGATCGCCTTGTCCACCTGGTAGGTTTCCCGGCCGATTCTTATCACCACCCCGGGGTGGACGGCTTGATGCACGGTTACCCGGGCCTGGTGGGCGGCGGCGCTTTTCTCTTCGAGTTCGACCTTTTTCTGTTTCAGGAGGTTTACCTGCTGATCGATATGGAGGTATTCCTTGAGCTGCACCGCGCCGGTTTCCCGGCGTTCGGGTGGCAGCCGGGATATGTCCTGGTTCAGGATCACCGGCATGCCCAGTTTGTCCACCAGAGCGATGGAGCGTTCCACCAGGGGGCGCAGAGCATCCTCGATCTTGGCCAGGCGTTCGCGGATGAAGGCGTCGTTGCCGACCTCGACGGTCAGGGTGTTGCCGCTCTCCGCGCCCAATTCGCCGGTTTCGATACCGGAGAAGGCGGAGACATGGGTGTCCCCGGTGATCTTGCCGCCGCAGCGAATTGCGGCGCCGGCACGCAGGCGGCTGTTGATGATGTGCTTCTCGGCGACGATGGTGCCGCGTACCGTACAGTGCTGCACCCCGGTGATGTATTCGGATTTGACGTTGCCGTAGACCGTCAGCGAGCCCCTGTCACTCCCGACGATCCCCGTGCCGACCACCAGGTTGCCTTTGGTTTTGATGGTGCCGCCGTCCACCAGCTTGTCGACGAAGATGTCGCTGTTGCTCATCACGGTGAAGCCGGCGAGGACGTTGCCGGTGATGCGGATGGGGCCCTGGTATTTGACGTGGCCGGTGTTCAGATCCACGTCCCCGTCAACCTGATAAAGATTCTCCACGCTGACCCGGGTGCCGTCCATCTGCGCCTGGCCGGCGGCGGCGGCGGTGAATACCTGGCGGTTGTCCGCGGTTGTTTCCACGGTGACGTTTTTCCCCGCCTTGATCGCACGGGTCGGCCGCAGCGGTGCCGGTTCGGTGGTAGTGCCGTCAACGCGCACCGCGGCGGTGCCCGGCCGCCCGGGGATGATCTCCAGCAGCACGCTGCCGGCCTTGAAATAGTTTACCATCCCGCGGTCGTGGTAGTCGATCCGACCGGATTCGAGCTGCTGGCCGATGGCCCGTTTGGTGGCGAAGCGGAACTGGTAGCGCGGCTGGACGGTTTCCTCGAACGGGGTGCCGCGGGCGGCGGTGCAACTCCGGGGCAGGTCCGGACGGGTGCGTATCTGGGTGCAGAAATCATCCAGCATCTGCTGGTCGATGCCGGCGGTGACCTTATGGTTCCGCAGGATGTCGATAATGGTGGTGACCGTCGGGTCGACGGTGTTTTCCGGATCCGGAACGTATTCCACCGTCGCGGTCATCAGGTCATCGCCGGGATGTACAAGAAACATGGCAGGTCCACTGTTGGCTGATATTCGGGTTCGGCGCTGTTGTCTGTTGGTGTTCGGCAGTTTTTTTCGATACTTGAGGGTTGTTCTTCTGCCGCCGCCGGCGATCAAGGACAATGACGCGATAGAAATTGACATGCCGCCGCCGATCTGGTATAGAAATGCCCGGCTCCGGTTTCGTGGAATAACTGTTAACTTGCCGGTATCTATGAGTAAATCAAATAAATTCACCCTCGTCCTGCTGTCCGGCGACCGTGGTGCCCCGCGGCGTTTCGCCATTTCCCGGGCCTGGCTGTTTCGGCTGCTGCTGTTCGCCGGACCGCCCTTTGTCGGTCTTTTCGTCGGTGCGCTGGTGGCCATCGTTCTCTATGCCGGCAACGTCGAACGCATCCGCGGCTATGACCGGGTGGTCCGTCAGAATGCCGAGATGGATCAGCAACTGGAATATTTTGCCCACCGGGTCGACGAACTGACCGATCAGTTGACCGCCCTTAAGGAAAGCAACGCCCGCATCAAGGTGCTGGCCAATCTCGAAGCCCACCCGGGAAAGGTGGAGCCGCAGGGGGTGGGGGGGCCCGATCCCGACGCCGCCCGGCTGACCAACCGGAGTCTTGACGACGCCCGCCGGGGTGCGGTCGAGCGGTTGCATCGCGATCTCCAGCGTCTGGAGATGCGGGTGTACAGCGAACAATCCGCCACCGACCTGCTGCAGGATCATCTCCGCGAACAGCAGGCGATACTCAATTTCACCCCGTCGATCCGCCCGGTGCGGGGCTGGATCAGTTCGCGTTTCGGCTATCGGAACTCCCCGTTTACCGGCCGCCGGGAGTTTCACCACGGCATCGATATCGTCAACCGCTCCGGCACCCCGGTCCTGGCAACCGCCGACGGACGGGTGATGTTCGCCGGTTACAACGGCGGCTACGGCCGGATGGTGGTCATCGATCACGGCTTCGGCGTCAAGACCAAGTACGGTCATCTGGCTACCCATGCGGTGTCGGTGGGGGACCGGGTGATTCGTGGTCAGGAGATTGGTACCCTGGGTAATTCCGGTCGGAGCACCGGTCCGCATCTGCACTACGAGGTTGTCGTCAACGACCAGACGGTGAATCCCGTCGCCTACATTGTCGACTGAGCATCCCGGCCCCCGGTTGGCCGAGTGCCGGCGCTTGTCGTGAATTCTTCCGGTCTCCGGATTCCGATTTACATTTCCCGTTTACCGATTCCCTGCGGCGGCCGTTTTCCGGCCGCCGGGTTTGCCGTTCTGCCCGCGCCGCGAAAGCGGGTGCCGGGTCGGCGGCGGTCCTTGGTGCAGCCGGCCGGACTGCCCGCCGGATGATGCCGCGCCGGGTGAAAGTCGGATAATCGCAGTGAGGATATGATCGATGTTTGGTTTGGTGAAGAAGATCGTCGGCAGCAAGAATGATCGTGAACTCCGGCGGCTCGATCCGCTGGTGCAGCGGGTCAACGGGATCGAGGCCGAAACGAAACGGCTGACCGATGCCGAATTGCGGGGACAAACAGAGCTGTTCCGCCGGCGGCTGGCAGCCGGTGAAACGGTGGACGAGCTGTTGCCCGATGCCTTCGCGGTGGTGCGTGAGGCCGCCTTGCGTACCCTCGGCATGCGGCACTTCGACGTCCAGTTGCTGGGTGGTATCGTGTTGCACGAGGGCCGGATCGCCGAGATGAAGACCGGCGAGGGGAAGACCCTGGTGGCAACCCTGCCGGTTTATCTCAATGCGTTGGCCGGAAAGGGCGTCCACGTGGTGACGGTGAACGACTACCTCGCCCGTCGCGACTCCGACTGGATGGGCACCATCTACCGCTTCCTCGGGTTGTCGGTGGGCGTCGTGCTGCACGAGCTGGACGACCGTGAGCGGAAGGCGGCCTACGGCTGCGACATTACCTACGGCACCAACAACGAGTTCGGCTTCGACTACCTGCGCGACAATATGAAGTTCAGTCTCGAGGACTATGTCCAGCGGGATCTGCACTATGCCATTGTCGACGAGGTGGACAGCATCCTCATCGACGAGGCCCGGACGCCGCTGATCATTTCCGGGCCCACCGAAAGCAATACCGACAAGTACTACATCATCGACCGGGTAATCCCGCGGCTCAAGGCGGAAGCCGACTACGACGTCGACGAGAAGGCGCGCTCCGCGGTGTTGACCGACGAGGGCGTCGCCCGGGTCGAACAGCTGCTCAAGGTGGACAACCTCTACGAGCCGGCGCAGATCGAAACCCTGCATCACGTCAACCAGGCGCTCAAGGCCCACGTGCTGTTCAAGCGCGATGTCGACTACGTCGTCAAGGACGGCGAGGTGGTCATCGTCGACGAGTTCACCGGCCGGCTGATGGCCGGCCGGCGCTACAGCGACGGCCTGCACCAGGCGCTGGAGGCCAAGGAAGGGGTAAAGATCGAGAACGAGAACCAGACCCTGGCGTCCATCACTTTCCAGAACTATTTCCGCATGTACGACAAGCTGGCGGGGATGACCGGAACGGCGGATACCGAGGCGCTGGAGTTCCGTCAGATCTACAACCTCGACGTGGTGGTGGTGCCGACCAACCAGCCGATGATCCGCGAGGATCACCCCGACGTCATCTATAAAACGAAGCAGGAGAAATACCGCGCGGTGATCGAGGAGATTGCCGACTGTCACCAGCGCGGTCAGCCGGTGCTGGTGGGTACCATCTCCATCGAGGATTCCGAGAAGCTCGGCCGGATGATGGTCCGCAAGGGGGTTCCCCACGAGGTACTCAACGCCAAATTCCATGAAAAGGAGGCCGAGATCGTTTCCCAGGCGGGGCGCCGGGGGGTGGTGACCATCTCCACCAACATGGCCGGCCGCGGCACCGATATCGTCCTCGGCGGCAATGCCACGATGCTGGCGCAGAAGAAGATCCGTGACGATATGTCCGAGGACGAGCGGCAGCGGATTGTCGACGAAATCCAAGCCCAGTGCGCCGCCGAACGCGAGCAGGTGCTGGCTGCCGGAGGACTGCGGATTATCGGTACCGAACGCCACGAAAGCCGGCGCATCGACAATCAGCTGCGCGGTCGCTCCGGCCGTCAGGGGGACCCCGGCGCCAGCCGCTTTTACCTCGCGCTGGACGACGACCTGATGCGGATCTTCGGTTCCGAGCGCATTGCCGGCGTCATGGACACCCTGGGCATCCGCGAAGACGAGCCCATCGAGCACCGGATGATCTCCAAGGCGATCGAGAACGCCCAGCGGCGGGTCGAGGGGCACAACTTCGATATCCGCAAGCAGCTGCTGGAATACGACGACGTGATGAACAAGCAGCGCGAAACCATCTACGCGCTGCGCCGTGATATCCTCGGCCAGGACGATCTGCACGAGCTGGTGGAACAGTATCGGGACGAAGTGGTCGAGATGCTTGCCGACCGGGTGACGGTGGAGAAGCGACCGGTATCCGAATGGGACACCGACGGGCTTTTTACCGGCCTGGCGCAGATTTTCAACCTGCATCTGCCGCCGGCTGGACGGGACGAGCTGCTGGCGGCGGTGAGCGACCGCGAGGCTTTGGTCGATGAACTGCAACAGCGTCTGCGGGCGTATTACGCCGAGCGTGAGGCCGCCTTCGGGTCGGACACCATGCGCCAGCTGGAGAAGATCATCCTGTTGCATACCCTCGACAGCCTGTGGAAGGACCACCTCTACGGTATCGATCAGCTCAAGGAAGGTATCGGGCTGCGGGGCTACGGCCAGAAGGATCCCCTGCGGGAGTACCAGCGTGAAGGCTTCGAGATGTTTCTCGCCATGCTGGAGCGCTTCAAGGATGACGTGGTGGCCCAGCTTTTCCATGTCCAGGTGACCCGCGAGGAGGAGGTGGAACAGCTGGATCGCCAGGCGCGCCGGGAAACCGAGATGGTCCTGACCCGCGACAGGCGTGCCGAGGACGGCCGCAAACAACCGGTGAAGAAGAACGTCGCCAAGGTCGGCCGAAACGATCCATGCCCCTGCGGCAGCGGTAAGAAGTACAAGCGTTGCTGCGGCCGCTGAGATTGATTGCCGGCTTCGTAACAACTCCATTGAGGATTGATCCGCAAAAAGCATGCCGGACACGACCGGGTTTTTTCATTATGGGGTGAGGCGTTGATGGAAATGTGTAAAATAATGTGCCGGGGGTACCGGTTCGCCGGGGTACATTGCGGTTTGAAGGCCGCCCCGAAGCTGGATCTCGGGGTCATCATGAGTGATCGGTCGGCGGCGGCGGCGGCGCTGTTCACCACCAATCGCTTTCCCGCCGCGCCGGTGATCGCCGGTCGGCGGCAGCTGGCTGCGGGCGGCCCGGTGCGGCTGGTGGTGGTGAACAGCGGTAACGCCAACGCCTGCACCGGTGAGGAGGGGATCGCCGCCGTGCGCCGCATTGCGGCGGCCGCGGGGGCGGTGTTCGATGTTCCGGCGGCGGCGGTGTTTGTCGGTTCCACCGGCGTTATCGGTGAGCCGCTGCCGGTAGCGCGCCTGGAATCGGGGCTGCCGGCGGCCCGGGAGGCGCTGGCCGAGGATGGCCTCGATGCCTTTTCCCGGGCGATCATGACCACCGATTCCCACCCCAAGGTGGCTGCCGGTATGGTGGAGATCGCCGGTCACCGGGTCGGGGTGCTCGGGATTGCCAAGGGCGCCGGGATGATCGAGCCCCACATGGCCACCATGCTTGCCTATCTGCTAACCGATGCCGATGTCGCCTCACCGCGGCTCGATCCGCTGCTGCGGCGGGTGGCTGCCAATAGTTTCAACCGTATCACCGTCGACGGTGATACCAGTACCAACGACACCGTCCTGCTGCTGGCCAACGGGGCTTCCGGCTGCCGGCCGGAGACGGCGGCGGAACTCGCGTTGCTGGAGGCCGAACTTGAACGGGTGGCCGGGGAACTGGCGCGGATGATCGTCGCCGACGGCGAGGGCGCGACCAAAACGGTAACCGTGGCGGTGCGGGGTGCCGCCGATGCCGCCGATGCCGAACGGGTGGCACGGACCGTGAGCCGTTCCCTGCTGGTGAAGACCGCCTGGTTCGGCGAGGATGCCAATTGGGGGCGGATCATCGCCGCGGTCGGTAATGCCGGCGTGGCGGTGGAGCCGGCCGCGGTACGCATCTTCCTCGACGATGTACTGGTGGTCGACGGCGGGCGCCGGGCGCCGGACTACCGGGAAGAGGATGGTACGATGGTGTTCCGGCGGCCGGCGTACACCGTGGCGGTGGAAATCGGTGCCGGTCCCGGAACCTTCTCCGTCCTCGCCGCCGACCTGAGCTACGACTACGTCCGCATCAACGCCGATTATCGCACCTGATAATAACGGGACCGCCGGATTCACGCGGTCCCGTTCTCCGCTTCCGCTTTTCGGACCGTTTCAGAACCCCTCTCTGTCTCTCTCTGGTTTGTCGCGGGGCTGCCCGGGTAACGCCGGGTCAGGTGCTGCGGCCATCCTCACCACGCGCCGCCCGGGCTGTGGCCCGGCCCTGTTGCGGTCGTTTCACGGTCCGTTCTCCGGCCGGGGAAGAGTTTGCCGCCGCGGGATGCGATGCTGCCGCCGGCTCAGGGGTTGAGCTGGTAGCGGCGGACCGCCCGGTTGTGTTCGCTGAGGGTGGCGGAGAAATGGTGCCGGCCGTCGGGCCGGGCGACGAAATAGAGGTAGTCGACCTCCGCCGGCCGGACGGCGGCGGCGATGGCGGCGAAGCCGGGGCTGCAGATGGGCCCCGGCGGCAGGCCCCGGTGGCGGTAGGTGTTGTAGGGGGAGGGATGCCGTAGGTCGCACCGCCTGAGGTTGCCGTCGAATTCTTCCCCGAGGCCGTAGATCACCGTCGGATCACAGGCCAGGTGCATGCGGCGGTCGAGGCGGTTGTAGATCACCGCCGCCACCAGCGGCTTCTCCTCCGGGACGGCGGTTTCTTTCTCGATGATCGCGGCGATGGTTATCAGCTCGTGGCGGGAGCGTGCCGCCGCCCGGGGTGAACTGTCGGCGGTGGCGGCGGCGAAGCGGCGGTTGAAGGTGTTGACCATGCGTTCCGTCAGGGCGGCGCCGTCGTCCGCCCGGGTGTAGCCGTAGGTATCGGGAAACAGATAACCTTCGGCGTTCGGCGCGGTGATGCCGTGGCGCTCGAGCAGGGCCGGAGCGGCGGCCGCGGCGGCAAAATCGGCTGCCGGACAGATTCCCGCCCGTTCCACCAGACCGGCGATTTCCCGCAGGGTGAGGCCTTCGGGAACGGTGAGCTGATAGACCGCCACGCGGCCGGAGCAAAGCATGTCGATGATGGTCGCCGGTGAGGACCGTGGCGGAAAACGGTAGGTGCCCGCCTGCAGGGCACCGGCGGTGTTTTGCAGACGCAGCAGCAGCCGGAAGCGCCAGGCCGAAGTGATACAGCCCGCGGTCTCCAGGTCGCGGCCGATGCGGTTGGCCGGGGTGCCGGGAGTGATCGTGAACTCCTGTGGCGGGATGGTGATCTCACCGTGGCTGAAGCGCATGACGTCATATGCCAGCCAGCCGGCGGCGGTCAGTGCGGCGGCCGTGAGAGCCGCCGGGACGAGTAACCGGAAACGGCGGTTCATCTGCTCACCGTTTTTCGCTTCAGCCGTGCGGCCAGCAGCCGGACCTCCCGGTTGCCCAGCAGCAGGATGAACAACCCGTAGACCACCGCGCCGCCGGTGATCGTGACGGTGAGGCGGAGCAGGTCGGCAGCCTGGTTGTTGTAGCTGAACCGCAGTGCCGGCAGGATGTGCGGGGCCAGATGAATCACGGCGGCCATACCGAGTCCCGCCCCGCCGGCCTGCAGCAGGGCTCTGAACAGCGGTCTGGCGGCGGCGATGTTCGGCTTCCGGTGCCGGAGTATCAGCAGCAGGGCGATGAAGTTGAAGGCGCTGGAGACGGCGGTGGCCAGGGCCAGGCCCACGTGCCGGAACGGGTCCATGAGGCCGATGGCGGTGGCGAGGTTGACCGCCAGCGCCAGACCGCCGATCATCACCGGCGTGCGGGCATCCTTGAGCGCGTAGAATGCCGGTACCAGGAGCCGCAGACCGGCGTAGGCCCAGAGGCCGGCGCCGTAGGCGACGAGGCACTGGGATACCATGACGGTGGACTGCGGCGAAAAATGCCCGCGCTGAAAGAGCAGGTAGATGATCGGGCGGCTGAGAACCATGAGGCCGATCATTGCCGGGATGGTGATCAGGAACAGCACCCGCAGGGCCCCGGAAAACTCGCGGCCGAAGGCCTGCCAGTCGTCCTGTGCCGCCTGGCGGCTCAGTGACGGGAGCATGACGGTGCCGAGAGCGACGGCGAAGACCCCGAGGGGAAACTGGACCAGCCGGTCGGCATAGTACAGGTACGAGACGGTGCCGTCGGCCAGCAGTGATGCCAGCAGGGTGTTCATGAAGATGGTAATCTGGGTGATTGCCAGACCGATGAGGGAGGGGCCCATAAGCCGGCCGATGCGGCCGATTGCCGGGTGCCGCGGATTCCAGCGCCAGCGCGGCGTGAACCCGTAGCGCTTGAGAAACGGCAGTTGCAGCAATAGCTGCGCCACGCCGCCGGCCACCACGCCGACCGCCAGTGCCAGGGCCGGGCTGGCGAGCGGTTTGCCGAGCAGCAGAATGGCGGCGATCATGCAGATATTGAGCAGCACCGGGGCCAGCGCCGGGGCGAGGAAATGGTCGACGGCGTTGAGGATGCCCATCGCCAGGGCTACCAGGCTGATGCACAGGATGTAGGGGAACATGATCCGGTTCAACAGCACCGTGAGGGCGAATTTTTCGGGATTGGCCGTGAACCCCGGGGCGATAAAACGGATGATCAGCGGTGCGATGAGAATGCCGGCGAGGGTGATACAGACCAGGATGACGCTCAGCAGGGTACAGGTCGCCCGGGCGATGTGCCGTGCTTCCCGCTGCCCGCCGCCGGCCAGGTAGTCACTGAACACGGGGATAAAGGAAGCAGTGAGCGATCCTTCACCGAACAGCCGGCGCAGCAGGTTGGGGATGCGGAAGGCGACGAAAAAGGCGTCGGCGGCGGTGCCGGTGCCGAGGTAGTGGGCCGTTACCATGTCGCGGACGAAGCCGAGGATGCGGCTGAGCATGGTGGCGCCGCTGACGACGCCAACGGCGCGGAAGAGCCTGCCGGTAGAACTCATGAAACCGGATCGGCGGCGGTGCGCTGCAGGATTTCTTGTGCCTGCGGACTGAGGGTGGTAAGACGGGGATCCCGGCTGGCGAGCACCAGGTTGAGCGGGTAGCGAACAATTTGTTTACGTTCGTCGGACCAGCCGAACAACGTCGCCTCGTGCAGCCGTCGCGGCGCAAGTTCCCGCGCACCGAAGGCGATGCGGGCTTCGCCGTTGCCGGGGCCGCCGATGGCCACCAGGCCGCGGGTATAGAGCCGTTCAAAATCATCGATGTGCTGCTGGATGGTGGCGATTGCCGCTTCCTGGTCGGCGTGATTCCGGCGGATATCCAGCAGCTCCCGGTGGAGCAGATGGTAGGTTTGCAAACGTTTGAGGGTCAGGGCTGAGAAGGTCAGGTCCAGCCGGGGGCCGAGGTCGTCGGCGTGGCCGTTGATGATCAGCTGGCGGATTGCGATCCGCTGCCGGTCGTTGAGGGCAAGCCGTTTTTCCCGTTCGACAAGGCCGAAAACCAGTTCGATTTCATGTTCGAGTTCGGTATGCAGACGTTCCTTGTCCCGGCGTTGGGGGGCCTGCCGTTCGAGGAGGCTGACCGCCCGGTCCCGTTCGTTTTCCAGTAGTTCCTGTTCTGCCCGCAGGGCGGGGATCCGGGGCGGGTCGATATGCAGGTGCGCGGTGCCGTTTCCCTGTATGCGGTTGCAGTAGAGAAAGGTGCCGGCGGTTGCCGTTCCGGCATGCAGTTCCTTGTGCACCATGACCTCGATCCCGAAGAGCTGTGATGTCGTGCAGGTCTGTACCTGTACCCGCCGGCCGACGATGGTGGCGTTGGTGACGACCCGGTTGATCTGGATGTCGATGCCCTCGATATGGGCGCCGACCACCTTGTCGATGCGGATGTGGTTGCCGATAATGCGGGCATCGGGATCGACAATGCCGACGATGGTGATGGTATCACCTTCCAGGACCGCCCCGCGACCGACATTCCCTTTCACGGTTATCTCCCGGGCCTTGAGGGCGAAGCCGGGCTTCACCGAATCGTACAGAATGTTGTCCGTACCCTCGACCTTGATGACGGTGTCGACGTTGGAGTAATCCCGGATACGAATATTGCCGGTGGTGAAATCCACCGCCTGGACGAGGACGTCGGGGTCGACGAAGTACCCCTTCACCTCGTCCCGATAGAAAAAGCCGGAGCGGGTGGCAACGAGTACGGTCCGCCGGTCGGCGTCGCGTTTTTCGGCGCGTACCGAGCGGCGGTCGAACTTCAGGCGATGGGGTTCACGGCCGGCGGCGGCGCTGATCTTCCTGCCCCGGATGTCGGTGCCGTGGATCCCCGGGGTTGCGTGGGTGAGGATGACCAGGTCATCGCCTTCGTGTACCAGCTTGTCGCTGAACCCGAGGTCACGGAAGTCGATTCTGCCGGTGCGTTCGTCGACGATGCGGCCCGGTTTGGCCTCCAGGCTGATCAGCTCCTGCATGGAACTATCGCTACCGGGTTGCGGGAGGGTCGGCTGGGCGATCCGGAAGGTGTAGAAATCACGATAGCTGCCGCGACGCAGGTAGCCGGCGAGGTAGCTGTCGATATGGTGTTCCAGCTCCGCGGCGACAACGATCCCGGCAACGATGTGGTGCGCCGCGAGTTGCCGGTTGATTTCCTCGATAACGAGCTGCCGGGTTTCCGGCGCACCGGGGGCGTGGAGGCGGGTGTTGGGCCGGATCGAAAGCAACGCGACATCGTGGCCGTGATGCTCCTCAAGGTGGATAAACAAATCAAGTTTGTCGGTTTCGGGGTTGTTCTCGTTCATGATTCCATCGGGTACCGCAAAAAGTGATGAAACCGTAACCACTGCCGGGATACGCCGAGGCGGGATGGCATGGCAACAGCTCCTGATCCGCGGCGTTTTCCTACTGATGTATGCGGTGTTGCCATACGTCGAACGACTCGGTTTGCCGCACCGCTTGCATCCGGCACGCACGGGCAGTGCCACGAAGAAGACGGGGGTGTTACGAAACCATCGACAAAAGTGCAACCGGATCGTTCTGAAGCTATTTCATAACTGCGTCCGGCTGACAAGTGATTTTTCCGCCGGCGCCGTCGCCCGCGGTTCGTCTCGGGACGGCGCCGGCGAATTTTTTTATTTTTGGCAAAATAATTTCGTCAGAATAGTTGACAAATGGACTTGTTTTAAGTATATGAAATATAAATATAGCTATCTGGCGCGCCAGAAAATGCTGCATGGTCGTCCGCGAGGTGCGGCTGTGACGGCGGAATGTAAGGAGAGAGGGTGATGGTGAGTGGTGATACATGTACGCGGGTTGCCGAGGTTCTCAAGGTTCTGGGACATCCTATCCGGCTGCGGATCGTGCAGACCCTGTTGACGGAGGAGTCCTGTGTGAAAAACCTCTGGAGTTGTCTCGAACTGCCGCAGGCGACGGTGTCCCAGCATCTCTCGGTGCTCAAAGGCAAGGGAATCGTTGATTCCGCCCGCGAGGGTGTGGCCATGCGGTACTGGGTGTGTGACGATATCAGCAAGCTGGTGATCGGCACCCTGATGCGTGAAATCGGGATGGACTGCCAGATCGGTTCCATCCGGGAAGAGATCCGGTAACGAATCAGCCGGTTCAGCGGTTTTTTGACCGGCTGAGCGGCGGCCTTTGGGGGAGAGTAAAAATAATGCCATTATATGAATATCTTTGCAGATCGTGCGGCAAGACGTTCGAGGTGTTGCAGCGCGTGGGGGCGGACAATTCGGCTTTGATCTGTCCAGTTTGCGGTGCCCGGCAGCCGGAGAAGCTGATCAGTTCCTGTGCCGTGCAGGTTGGTGCCGGGGGCTGCCGTCCCCCGGCGGGCGGTGGCGGGTTTTCCTGAGCCAGCTGAAAGGGTTGTCCGGGGGGTGACCTGAGGAGTGGAAAGGTGTTGCGGGAGGGCGATGCGGCAGGCATCGCCCTCTTTTTACCGGGGGCTGCCGGCAAAGGGCATGACGATCCCTTTTTTTGCGAATGGTAAATGAGGTTCGCGGTGCCGGGTTCCGGTTTTTTTCGCTGGGGGTTGCCCGGGGGGTGGCCTTATACCTGAAATGCGGGATGAAGCGGCGGCGGGTGGAAAAGAAGAATAATGCGGCGGGTCAACTGTCGGAGGGGTGGTCGGCAGCCAGGTCGAGATCGAGGATTTCGGTGTCGCCGATGTAATTGCGGGTTCTGAATTCCACCAGGGATTCCATTTTGCGGATGATATCCGCCATGCGCTCGGCCTGGGCCATGATGATTTCCAGCCGGCTTGCAAGTGGTTGGGACCGGGTCTCTTCCAGAAGCAGTTCGATGGTGCCCATCAGGGTGGTCAGAGGCTGGCGGAGTTCATGAGCAACGCCGCCGGCGGTTTTCACCATTGCCGCAAACTGTTCGGCCATGATCAGCTTGGCCTGCATGGTTTTCAATTCGCGGGTCTTGTTGTGTACCAGGGCCTCGAGTTCCTGGGTATAATGTTGTACCGCATCGGCCAGCGCCGCCTTGCCGGTGAGATCCTCGATGAAGATTGCCGTGCGGCGTTCGTTGACGGGCGCGACATGGTAGGGAATCAGGGTGAGAGAAAGCGAGACGTTTTCACCCCGGGAATCAGCCAGAGTGAGTTTCATTCTTACAGTGGCCGGCAGCTGGCTGGTGGTGATTTCCGGCGCAGATTATCCGCCCCGGCCTGCTGCTCCTCGAGCAGCTCGAAAAGATTGCGGTTTTCGAGTGTCTGCCCCTTGTTCGAGCACAGGAGAAATCGCGCCAGGTTGTTGCCGTAGGTGATGGTGCCGTCCCGCAGCAGATCGAGAATGCCGTAGGGTGCGTGTTCAAAGACGGCATGCAGCGGATGGGTGGGGCTGATCGCCTGGGCGGCGGGCGCTCCGACGGTACGTAACGGGGGTGCCGGATGTTGTGCGGGATGTTCGATTTGTTGCTGGATGGCCAGCAGCTCCGGGGCGAAAAGGGTGTGGGGTTCGATCTCCGGGTCGGGCCGCTGCAGCGCCAGCGCTTCGAGGGCCGCGGCCAGCGGCCGCAGTCGATCCTGCAGCCTGGTCACCTGGCGGCAGAGCTCATGCAGCGGCGAATCATCGGCCGGCACCGGGGGCGGATCGTGAAACAGACCGCGACTGAGAAGGCCCAGGGTGGCCGCCAACTGCTCCGGGAGGGAGGGGGAAGGTGATTTGGTCATGGGTTTTGTCCGCTGCAAAAAATGCCGGCTTCGTAACCGCTCCAGCGTCCGGAATGTGACTCCTATCACCGCCGGGTAAGGGCGTCAAGGTGTATAAAATATTAGTGAATAATGATAAGTTAACGCTTGCCGAGCGGCGGTGAAAAGCGGGTGGTGGCGCCGTGGTCCGTCGGGATGGAGAATGCGCACATCCTGACTGTCTCGCCGCTGACGAAGTTGTTGCGGTGCGTTCGGGCATACCCTGGAATACTGCGGTTAGCGGAAAAATCGGCGCCGCGGCACGAAAAGGTGGAGATGGGGTTAAAAAACACGTTGAATTTCCGATAACAGAGGTACCGGATGGGCCCGCTCGTCAGGGGCATCAGTCATCAATGCGGGGGCAGGTATGGGGAAGATAACCGGGTATTACGTCGAACATGTCAGCATTACGCTGGGAACCGGGGCGACGAGCCGGAAAAGCCGGGGTGAAAATATCTTTCTTGCCCGCGAACTGGCCGACCGGCAGGTCGAGATTTCGCTGCTGAACATGAACGGTGAACCGACGAATATCAAGGAGATCATCCCCGTCGAGGAGTTTCACCAGCGGTGCCAGCCGTGCCCGGAGTACGTCCCGCCGCCGCAGCGCCGGTTGCAAGAGCAGCAGGAAGCCCGGCAACGGGCCGACCGGATGGCCTCGCGGGGCAACCTGCACATGAAGCGCAAGGAGTTTAACAGTGCTGAATTCGAGTTCGGTCAGGCTCTGAGGCTGGACGAGGAGAATGTCCGGGCGAATTACGGTATGGGTAAACTCAAGCTCGCCCTCGGTGAGGTCGAGGAGGCGAAAGAAATATTTCGCCGGCTGACTTCCATCGAGGCCCTGTTCGAGGAAGAGAACAAGCATGTCTTCAATGAGTTCGGCATTGATCTGCGCCAGCAGAAGATGTACGATGAGGCCATCGCCAACTACCGCAAGGCACTGGAGATCAGTCAACGGGATCCGGTACTCTATTTCAACCTGGCCCGGGCGCTGGTGGGCAAGGAACTGCACGTCGAGGCTCTGGCGGCCCTGCAGCAGGCGATGGAAATAAAAGGGGAATTTCCTGAGGCCCGGAAACTGGAGCACTACATCCGGAACCGGATGAAAAACAAGGACTGACGGAATCGTAACCACCGCCGGACTGCGCCGAAACGGAATGGCCCGGCGGGATCTGCGACTACTTCAAAAGACAATGATACCTCCCCCCGCAGGTGCAACCCGCCACTGTTTTTTTTGTCCCGATGACCGGCGCCAGCGCCTTGATGTTTTTCTGCATGGGTCCCTGCCGGAGTTGTCGCGCCACCGTTTGCAGCAGCTCGTTCGGGACGGTCTCGTGCTGGTCGACGGCGAGCCGCGCAAGGCCGGTAGCCGGCTTGCCGGCGGCGAGCGGGTGACGGTAACCGTGCCGCCACCGGTGTCGAGGGAAAATCCGCAACCCGAAAACCTGCCGCTGACAATCCTCTACGAGGATTCAGGTCTGATCGTCATCGACAAGCCCGCCGGGATGGTGGTCCATCCCGCGGCCGGGAATCCCGACGGTACCCTGGTGAACGCCCTGCTGCATCATTGCCGGGATCTGCGGGGCATCGGTGGTGAATTGCGGCCCGGCATCGTCCATCGTCTGGACCAGAATACCTCGGGGGTGCTGGTGGCGGCCAAGGATGAATTGTGCCATCGGGAACTGACGGTGCAGTTCGCCTCCCATGCCATCGACCGTGAGTATCTTGCCGTGGTCTACGGCCGGGTGCGGCCGGATTCCGGGACGTTTACCTCAATGTTGGGTCGCAGTCCGCGGGACCGGAAGAAGATGGCGTCGGTGGACCGCGGTGGCCGGCGGGCGGTAACCCACTACCGGGTGCAATCCCGGCTGCCGCCGGTGACCGTGGTTGCCGTGACCCTGGAGACCGGACGTACGCATCAGATCAGGGTCCATTTCACCGAGGCCGGCCATCCTCTGGTGGGTGACCAGGTGTACGGCAAGAAGGGGATCGAGCGGCAGTGGGCGGGGGCGCCTGAACATGCCTTCCTGCGGGATTTTCCCCGTCAGGCGCTGCATGCCGGGCGCCTGGGGTTCATCCATCCGCGGCGCGGTGAACGGCTGGTGTTCACCGCGCCCCCGCCGGTGGACATGCTGGAGCTCATCCGCCGCCTCGAGGAACTGCCGCGTGCCTGAATCATGCCGGCCGCAAACCATCCCTGTACCGCGGCGGCCCTGGACCCTTGACCGCCGGCGCGCGCTTCCCTATATTGGCGTTGATGATGCCGCGTCGCTGCTGGTGGCTTTTAGCGGCCGTCATGGCGGCGTCAGCCGCGGGCCCTGCGGGGGCGCCAACATGGCCTGGCAGGTTGGTGACGACGACCGGGCGGTGGCCGCAAACCGGCGGCTGCTGCTGGAGGAAGTGGCCGGTTCCGGCCGTCCGCCCCGGTTGATAACCGTAACCCAGGTCCACGGCGACCGGGTGATGACGGTTGAATCCCGTCGGGGATGCGATCCGGGTGTCTGGCGGCACCTGGAAGCCGACGGGCTGATTACCCGGGAGCCCGGACCGTGCCTGGGGATTCTCACCGCTGATTGTTTTCCGGTGCTGCTGGCGGCCGGTGAAAATGCCGGTGTCGGCGCGGTGCATGCCGGCTGGCGCGGGGTGGTGCGGGGCATCGTGCCGCGGGCCATTGAGAAACTGGCGGTGCTTGCCGGCGTGCGACCGGCGGCAATGCGGATGTTCATCGGCCCGGGGATCCGCCGTTGTTGTTTCGAAGTCGGTGAAGAGGTGCCGGCGGCGCTCGAGCGCGCCTGCCCGGCCCTCGACGTCGCGACCATCTGGTGGCCCGGGCCGCGGCCGGGATACGGGTACCTCGATCTGCCGGCGGCAATCTGCCGACAGGCGCAAGGTGCGGGGGTTCAGGTGGAACACATTGCCGATTGCGGGCTGTGTACCGCCGATGGGGATTTTTTCTTTTCCTACCGCCGTGATCATGGTATAACGGGCCGCCAGATCGGCGTTATCGGCCTGCGTGCCGGGTGAACGCCCAACTGTTCCGGCGTCGTCGGTTCGGCCATCCCCCGGGCCGGCGTCCGGAAGATGGTGAACTGAAGATAACATGATCTACCTTGCGAATCTCGTTTTTGCCGTCGCCCAATTGCTCAAGATCGCCCTGAACATCTACATGTGGGTGATCATTGCCCGGGCGGTGCTGTCCTGGGTCAACCCCGATCCCTACAATCCCATCGTCAATTTTCTCTACCGGGTGACCGAGCCGGTGCTCTTCCGGGTGCGCCGCTGGTTGCCGGTCGGCGGCATGGGGATTGATTTTTCCCCCATGATTGTCCTGCTGTTGATCTTTTTTCTCGATATGTTCGTGGTCCGGTCGCTTTTCGATCTGGCCGCCAGCCTCCGCTAGTCGGTGCGGCCCGGATCATGGCGCTGTGGCTGGCGGAGCGGGACGGTCGGGTGCGTTTTCGCGTCCAGGTGCAGCCCCGCGCGGCCACCAACCGGGTGGTGGGTGAACATGAAGCAGCGCTCAAGGTAGCCCTTACCGCGCCGCCGGTGGACGGGGCGGCGAACAAGCTTTGTTGCCGGTTTCTCGCCGATCTCCTGGGGGTGGCGAAAACCCGGGTGGAAGTGGTGGCCGGCCACGCCTCGCGCCGTAAGACGCTGGCGGTGGACGGTCTGGATCTCGATGACGTCCGGCGTCGCCTGATGGCGGCAGCCGGCTGACCATCCCCGGCCGGCGCCGGGCAACGGCGCGCTGGACACTGATTGATGTGAAAGGAGATTGTGAACCATGCCGATTTACGAATATTGCTGTGAATCCTGTGATCACCGGTTTGACATCCTGCAGAAGATTACCGACGACCCGGTTACCGTTTGCCCGGAATGCGGCGGTTCGGTGACCAAACAGGTATCTTCCACCAGCTTCATTCTCAAGGGTTCGGGCTGGTATGTAACCGATTACGCCCGCGGCGGCAAGAGCGGGGGGGGCGAAAAGCCGGTGGCACAGAAGAGCGAAGCGGGGGAGAAAACGACCGCCGCGGATGCCGCGGCCGCCTGAGGGCCGGACCTCAGCCGTCGGGATTCAGCGGATCCGCTTGCCGAACAGCCGGTAGACGAAGGTGGCATCGATCACCAGCTGTTCCACCTCCATGCGGGTCGGCAGCGGTGGAAACGGTGCCGCGTCCCGTAGCGCCCGCAGGGCTTCCTGATCGAGGATCGCCATTCCCGAAGACTGCATTACCTTTGCATCCGCAAGACTGCCATCCCGGTTGATGACGAACCGCATCCCCAGTTGCCCCTGGTAGCCGCTCTCACGGGCCAGGGCCGGGTATTCCCAGACCAGTTCGATTTTCCGCTTGACCTGCATGTAATATGAGTAGAAGGCGAACTGCTCGGTGTTCAGCTCGATATCGCGGCCTTCCTCGATATCCCGCGGCGGCACCGGGGGACGCCGGCGGGCGGATTCCTGGGCGACCCGGGTAAGCTCCTCGTAGCTGGGGAAGAGCTTCGGTGCCGGTGGTACCGTCGGTTCAGCCGGTTTTTTGTCGGGCTCGGCCTCCGGGCGGCGTTCGGTTTCCGCGGCTGATGTCCGTGGTTGCCGGGTTTTTTCCCGCGCCCTGGGGATCGGTGTTTCGCCCATGGCCGGTGCCGGCGGGGCCTCTTCCGCCAGCTCCGGGGCCGGTTCCGGTTCCGGAGCCGGTTTTGCCGGTTGTGGTGCGGGTGCCGGTTTGGGCGGCGGCGGTTTTGGGCGCGATGGCGGCGGCGTCGGGGCAACGGTTGGCGCCGGCGGTACCGGTTCGTCCGGCAGCCGGGTTTCTTTTTCGGTACGCCGGTCGCGGTCGGCCAGGAAACTCGGTTTGTCCGGTTTGACCTGCGGTGCTTCCGGCTCCTTTTCCCGCGGCGGCAGTTCGATGATCCGTACCGGGATCTCCTCCTTTTCCGCTGCCGCCGGTTTTTCCTTTCCTGCGATCAGCGGCCGGAGGTCGAACTTCCAGTCGCGATAATGGAAGAAGAAGAGCAGATGCAGCAGCAGAGACAGCAGCAGAAAGATAATGATGGCGGTACGTTTTTCCGTCAAGACCGGTAAACCGTCAGGATGAGGCTGCGGGGTGAGAAGGGGGCGAGCGGGCCATGACTGCCTGGTGGTTACGACAGCCTCCTTCTAGCCCATAGACCGGCAATAGTCAAGCTGTCAGGCATGACGAAACCGCAACCTGCCGAAAAGGGATGGCGTTGTAACCGTCCCGGCTGCTCCGGTCTTGCCGGTCCGGGGAACGGCGGGGTTGTCTCGGCCGTCGTTCTGACCCGGGTTGAACGCGGCGAATAACATGTCAGGGTGCCGCTGCCGGCACGAATACGGTTGATTAAACCGGGGCGATTGACTACATAATGGCGGCGGTGCTGTCTTTGCCATTGTCTATGCCGCGGTCGGGAGGTTGTTCCGGCGGTCGGAAAGATCACGGGATGGTGGTGGTGAAATCCGCCGCCGGGAGTGGAACGGGGCCCATGGCGGTCGATGGTGTTCGCAGTCACATGACGATGGAATCCGGGGTGATGTCATGATCGATGAATGCCTGCCGGCGGAAAACGCCGCCCGGACGGCGTCGCCCCGGGCGGCATTTCTCCGCTATCTTGCCGACGAGCGCCACTGTTCGAAGCTTACCGTCCGTGCCTATGCCACCGATTTGCGGATCTTCTGCGGTTTTCTCGTCGATACCTGCGGCCTGCCGGCGGCGGCTGATCAGGGTCTGATGGTCGCCGGGGCGGTGCATCTACGGCGTTTTCTGCGGGCCGAGATGGGTCGTGTCGGCCGGACCACGGTGAGCCGCCGGCTGGCGACGATCAAATCGCTTTACCGGTTTCTGCAGCGGCGCCGGTGGCGTGCCGATAACCCGGCCGATTTGCTGACGGCACCGCGGAGCCCGGGGCGGTTGCCGGTCCACCTGGAGGTGGACGAGATGACTGCGCTGCTGGATGCGGCAACCTTTGATGGTCCCGCGGGGCGTCGCGACCGGGCGCTGCTGGAGCTGCTTTATGCCTCGGGCGCCCGGATTGCCGAGATCGCCGCCCTCAGTGTTGGTGATGTGGATTTTCTCGCCGGCATCATGCGGGTGACGGGCAAGGGAGAGAAAGAGCGGGTGGTGCCCCTGGGCACCGCCGCCGGTCGCTGTCTGCGGGATTATCTGGAACGTCGTGCCGATGCCGGCGGTGCCGACGGGATGCCGGCCGCCGACCGGCCGTTGTTTCTCAACCGCCGCGGCGGCCGGCTGACCGCCCGGTCCATGTCCCGGCGGTTGCATTGCCATGCCGCCCGCGCCGGATTGCACAAGGTTTTTGGCCCCCACGCCATGCGGCATTCCTTCGCCACTCATCTGCTGCAAAGCGGTGCCGACCTGCGCAGCATCCAGGAGCTGCTGGGACACAGCAGCCTGTCCACCACCCAGCGTTACACCCATCTGGATCTCGGGCGTGTCCTGGAGGTATACGATCGCAGTCACCCCCTGGCGCGACGGGACGGCGGCGGCAGCACGCCGCCGGATACTGAGGAAGATTGATCTCCGCCGGGGGGGTGAGGCACGATCCGGCGGGCACCGATGAAGAACACGTGTTACCGTAGTCCGAAACGCCGGCCTCGGCACACCCCGGCGGGCAATGATGAAGATGGCGCGGCGGTGCCGCCGCGGCAGATAAGGAGATGGGAATATGTTCAGGGGAACGACTATCCTCGCGGTCCAGACGGGGGACGAGCTGGCGGTCGGCGGCGACGGCCAGGTCACCATGGGTGATACGGTGATGAAACACGGTGCCCGCAAGGTCCGCTGGCTCTACGACAACCAGGTGCTGGCGGGGTTTGCCGGCTCCACCGCGGACGCCTTCACCCTTTTCGAGCGTTTTGAGGAGAAGCTGACCATGTACCACGGCAACCTCACCCGGGCGGCGGTGGAGATGGCCAAGGACTGGCGCATGGACAAGATGCTGCGCCGCCTCGAAGCGTTGCTCATCGTCGGCAATGGGGAGCACATCTTCGTGCTCTCGGGTAACGGCGACGTCATCGAGCCCGACGACCAGGTGGTGGCTATCGGTTCCGGCGCGCCTTACGCCGAGGCCGCCGCCCGCGCCCTGGTGCGCCACACCTCCCTGCCGGCGACCGAAATTGTTCGTGAAGCACTGGAAATTACGTCGAAAATATGTATCTATACCAATGACCGGTTCACCGTTGAAACGTTGAGTCCGGAGCCGGAGAATCCCGAGGAGGAGCGCTGAATGTCGACTTTGACGCCGCGTGAGATCGTTACCGAGCTGGACAAATACGTCGTCGGCCAGCACGATGCCAAACGGGCGGTGGCCATTGCGCTCCGCAACCGCTGGCGCCGCCAGCAGGTGCCGGACGAATTGCGGGATGAGATCGCCCCGAAGAACATCATCATGATCGGCCCCACCGGGGTCGGCAAGACCGAGATCGCCCGCCGGCTGGCCAAACTGGCGCGTTCCCCCTTCATCAAGGTGGAGGCGTCGAAGTTCACCGAGGTGGGGTATGTCGGCCGCGATGTCGAGTCCATGATCCGCGACCTGACGGAGCTGGCGGTAACCATGGTCAAGGCCGAGGAGACCGTGGCGGTACAGGAGAAGGCGCGGGTGGCGGCCGAGGAGCGCCTGCTGGATCTGCTGCTGCCGCCGGGCCCGGCGGCGCCCGCACCGGAACAACCCGGGCGGGAATCGGCAGGCGGTTCGCCCGCGCCGGAGGCGGCCGTTTCCGGCGCGATCCCGCTGTACGGACCCGCGACGCCCGGGGCGGGGGTGCCCGTGGGACGGATCGCCGGGGCCGTGTCTCCCGGGGGGGACTCCCGTGCCCGTGAAACCCGGGAAAAGCTTCGCCGGCTGTTCCGTGACGGCCGTCTCGACGACCGCCTTGTGGAGGTGGAGATCGCCGAACGCTCCACCCCGGTGGTGGAGATTTTCTCCGCCGCCGGCATGGAGGAGATGGACATCAACCTTCGTGATATGTTCGAGAACCTGATGCCCCAGCGCACCCGCAAGAAGAAGATCAAGGTGCCCGAAGCCTTCAAGCTGCTCACCGACCAGGAAGCCCAGCGCATGGTCGATATGGACAAGGTGGTGGGCGAGGCCCGGTGCCGGGTGGAGCAGAATGGTATCGTCTTTCTCGACGAAATCGACAAGGTGGTGGCGCGCGATGGCGGGGGCGGTGGGCCGGATGTCTCCCGCGAGGGGGTGCAGCGTGACCTGCTGCCCATCGTCGAGGGCTCGTCGGTAACCACCAAGTACGGCATCGTCAAGACCGATCATGTTCTCTTCATCGCCGCCGGCGCCTTCCACGGCAGCCGGCCCTCCGACCTGATTCCGGAGCTCCAGGGGCGCTTTCCCATCCGGGTGGAACTCGACTCCCTGGAGGAGGATGATTTCGTCCGCATTCTCACCGAGCCGCGCAACGCCCTGGTGACTCAGTATACCGAGCTGATGAAGACCGAGGACGTGGCGTTGGTGCTGACCGAAGACGCCGTCCGCGAGATCGCCGCCATCGCCTGCCAGGTCAACGAGAGCCAGGAGGATATCGGTGCCCGCCGGTTGCACACGATCCTCGAACGGTTGCTGGACGAGGTGTCGTTCAATGCGTCGGAGATGCGCGGCGTCACCGTGACGGTGGATGCCGACGAGGTGCGGCGCAAGCTCGACGAGGTGGTTGATGACGAGGATTTGAGCCGTTACATCCTGTGATGGGTGCCTGACAGATGCATCAACGATGATGGAACCGTAACAACTGCCGGACGACGTCGGCGGGAGATGCGATGCGGGGGCCCGGCGCGCTGTGCCCCCCCCCGGATACGCATGGCGCTCCGGGGAAGCCGGACATGGAAGTACGCCCCGGTGACTCAGCCTGCAGCGTTTCTCCGCGTGCGGCACATGCGGGCCGCATGACGAAAAGGATGGCTTTGCTGCGAAGCCGGCATGAACATGAATAAGAGGGTTGAACCGATGGATATCCTGATCCAGAAAGCCCGGACGCTGATCGAGTCGCTGCCGTACATCCGCACCTTCTACGGCAAGACCTTCGTCATCAAGTACGGCGGCCACGCGATGGTCGATGAACAACTGCAGGAGTCCTTCGCCCGGGACGTGGTGCTGCTGAAATTCATCGGTATCAACCCGGTCATCGTCCACGGCGGCGGACCCCAGATCGGCGCCGTACTCCAGCGCATGGGCATCAGGAGTTCCTTTGTCAAGGGGATGCGGGTGACCGACCAGGAGACCATGGATGTGGTCGAGATGGTCCTCGGCGGCCGGGTCAACAAGGCGATCGTCAACCTCATCAACCGTGAAGGCGGGCGTGCCGTGGGCCTCACCGGCAAGGACGGCGGCCTGCTGACGGTGGAGCAGCTGCTGCTGTACGACACCCCGTCGGCCGACCGGCCGCCGGAGATCATCGACGTCGGCAAGGTGGGCACGGTGCGTGAGGTGAACCCGGCAATCCTCACCGCCCTGGATGACACCGGGTTCATTCCGGTCATCGCGCCGGTCGGGGTGGACGAAAACGGCGAAACCTACAACATCAACGCCGATCTGGTGGCTGGCGCCGTGGCCGGTGCGCTCAAGGCCGAGAAGCTGGTGCTGCTCACCGATGTTGCCGGGGTGCTGGATCGTGAGGGCGGCCTGCTTCCCACCCTGGACCGTGCCGGTATCAGCCGGCTGGAGGGGGAAGGGGTGATTACCGGCGGCATGATGCCCAAGATTTCATGTTGCCTCGACGCCCTTGCGGCCGGCGTCGGCAAGGCCCACATCGTGGATGGCCGCATACCCCACTGCCTGCTGCTGGAGATCTTCACCCGCCAGGGTGTGGGCACGGAAATCGTCGCCTGATGGGTGCGTCCGGGATGCCTGACCGCGCCGGGGGACGGCGGTACCGACTGCATCTCTCCTGTGCCCGGGGAGTGGCCGAGGTGCTGGCGGAGGAGATCCGCGCCTGCGGTTTTATCGTCACCGCGGTTCAGCCGCTGGGGGTCGAACTGGAAGGCACCCTGCGGGACGTCATGTTTCTCAATCTCCATGCGCGCCTCGCCAACCGGGTGCTGCTGCTGTTGGACAGTTTCCCGGCCGCGTCACCGGATGAGCTGTACCGGCGGGTGACGGAGCTGGGCTGGGAGGAATGGATTCCTGTTGACGGCTACCTCAGTGTCTTCTCCCGTGCCGATGTCCCCGGCATTCGCGACACCCGTTTCCTCAACCAGAAGACCAAGGACGCCATCGTCGACCGCTTCCGCCGGCGCTTCGATCAACGGCCCGATTCCGGGCCGGAACGCCGCGGGGCGGTGGTGTTCGTCCACTGGGACCGGCGCCGCTGTGCCGTTTACCTCGATACCTCGGGCGAATCTCTCGCCCGCCGTGGCTATCGCCTGGCGGGGGGGAAAGCGCCGTTGCAGGAGACCCTGGCGGCGGCCATCGTCCGCCTGAGCGGTTGGGACGGGAGGGTGCCGCTGGTCAACCCGATGTGCGGCAGCGGTACTTTGGCCATCGAAGCGGCGCTGATCGCCGCCAATCGGGCGCCGGGCATGAAACGCGCCCACTTTGCCTTCCAAACGCTGAAGGGGTTTCCCCGCGGCGGCTGGCCGCGCCTGCGGCAGGAGGCGGCGGCCGCGGGGCGTCAGAACCCTGGGGGGCGGATCGTGGCCGCCGATATCGATCCGAAAGCGGTGGCGCGGGCGCGGGAGAATGCCCGCCGGGCGGGGGTGGAGGAACTGATCGAGTTCCATGTGGCCGAGCTGGACGCTACCCCGGTGCCGCCGGGAGGCGGGGTGATGCTGGTCAATCCGCCCTACGGCGAGCGACTGGGACGGCGGGATGAGTTGGGGGAAACCTATACCCGGCTGGGGGATTTTTTCAAGCGCGAGGGTGCCGGGTATGTCTCCTGGGTACTCGGTGGCGACCTCGAATTGCTGAAACAGGTGGGATTGAAGGCGAGCCGCCGCCTGACCCTGTTCAACGGCCCGCTGGAGTGTCGGCTGTGCCGCTACGAGCTGTACACCGGTACCCGCCGGATGGCTTCGTAACGATCCATCAGTCCAGGACGACGGTCTCCACCCGTACCCGGGCGGTGCCCCGGTCGTGGAACCCCAGCTGTCGGCTGGCGCCGGCGCTGAGGTCGATGATGCGGCCGTCGACGAAGGGGCCGCGGTCGTTGACCCGGACGATCATCGAGCGGCCGTTTTCCAGGTTGGTTACCCGCACGTGGACCGGCAGCGGCAGCAGCCGGTGGGCTGCGGTGGGTTTGTCGGGGTCGAATGCTTCGCCGTTGGCGGTCATGTGGCCGCCCTTTTTACGCCGGGTTTCCTCGCCGTACCACGAGGCGATTCCTTCCTCCCGGTAGTGCAGGGAGTCGGTCACGCTCATGGGCCGGTAGTGTGTGCCGTTGACGGTATAGGGGGAATTCTTCACCCGTCCCCGGCGGATGGCCTCCGCCGGTGAAAGGCCGTCGATGGTGTCGAGATCGTGGGTCAGGGGCCAGTCGGCCGGCGCCATGACCACCTTGAAGGTGTAGCAGCCGATGTGGTAGGCGGTGCGTATCGTGCCGCCGGTGATGTCGGCGGCCAGGCCGACGGCCTTGCAGGTGGTTTTGGCCGTTCCTTTGGTGACCATGTAGGCGGTGTCAACGACGGCGCAGGCCGCCAGTCCGGCCAGGGTCAGAACCACAGCCGCCAGCCGGAGTGCCGCCGCCGGCGGCGGCATTGACACCGCTTTTTTCACCCGGGTCGGCACCCCGGCCGCCGGTTGGAGGGTCGTCGCCGGGCGGGGTGCGGTTGCTGGCCGGAGTGCGGTTGCCGGGTGACGCGCGCGGCGGCGGTGAAACCTCCGGCCGCGAAGGGGATCACAGCTGGTCATCGATGGCTCCGGGAGGGCGCAAACAAAACCGGTAATGGTTGCCGGGGGCGATGAAACCCTAATCGACCCCCGGCGGGGCGGAAAGATTGTCCGCTCCCGCCGCCGCTCCGGATTTGCGGTGTTGCCGCCGCCGGGGAACACGAGTATCACCGGGCGGCACATGATCCGGCTCGCCGTGCCCTTGTCCCCGGGCGGTGCGCCCGGGCGGGCAATGATGCCCATGACGTTGTCGCGAAGTCAGCATCCGTGGCGGTCAGCGGTCGCCGGGCTTGTCAAATGCCGTCGGTTCTGCTAAGCGCACTCTAGCCCAAAGGGCGGCAGGCTGTCCAGTCTCGGGGCGTTGTTCTCACCCGGCCAATCCGCATCTTGAAGCAAATTTTTCGCCGCCCGCGCCCGCGGCGGCAACAGGCAGTACGGATACCATGATCAGTGTTACCAGTCTCACCAAGCATTACGGCGCCCAGGTGCTTTTTTCCGGCGTCACCCTGCAGTTCGACCCCGGCCGGCGCTACGGCATCGTCGGCGCCAACGGGGTCGGCAAATCCACCTTTCTGCGCCTGCTTTCGGGTCAGGAAACCCCGGACGGCGGCGAGATCAACATCCCTTCCCGGGTGCGCATGGGGACCCTGACCCAGGACCACTTTGCCTTCGAGGCGGTGCCCCTGGTCGAGGTGGTGCTTCACGGCCGGCCGGAGCTGGCGGCGGCGATCACCGAGAAGGACCGCCTGCTGGAACAGCCCGAGCCTCCCGCCGACCGGCTGGTGGAACTCGAGGAGATTATTGCTCATCATGACGGCTACGTCGCCGAAAGCCGCATCGGCGAGATGCTCGAGGGCCTCGGTATTCCGGGTGCGAAACATCTCCGGACCATGCGCGAGCTCTCCGGCGGCTACAAGCTGCGGGTCCTGCTGGCCCAGTGTCTTTTCAGCCGTCCCGACGTTTTGTTGCTGGACGAGCCCACCAACCACCTGGATATCATCTCCATCCGCTGGCTTGAGGGCTACCTGCGTGACTATGCCGGGGTCGTGCTGGCGGTGTCCCATGACCGTGAGTTTCTCAACAATATCTGCACCGATATCGCCGATATCGACTACGGCACCATCAAGATCTACAGCGGCAATTACGACCGTTACCTCGTCGCCCGCGAACAGGAGATGGATCTGCGCCGTCAGGAGGCGGCCAAGGCGGAGAAGCGCATCGACGACCTGCAGCACTTCGTCACCCGCTTCAAGGGCAAGGCCTCGAAGGCGCGTCAGGCGCAGAGCAAGGCGAAGCAGATCGAACGCCTGGAAAAGACTATCGAGGCTCCGGTATACAGCTCCCGGAAACATCCGCTGATCAGCTTTACCGGCTGCCGGCCGTCGGGCAAAACGGTGCTGGAGGTCAGCGGTCTGAAGAAATCCTTCGGTGAAAACCGGGTTCTGGACGGGGTCGATTTCACCGTCTACCGCGGCGACCGGATCGCCGTTATCGGCCCCAACGGTATCGGCAAGTCGACCCTGCTGAAGATCGTCATGGGTGAGCTTAAGGCTGACGGCGGCTCCTACTCATGGGGCTACGAGACCCATCCCGATTACTTCTCCCAGGACCACCGGGACATTATCCCGTCCAATTCCACCCCCTACGAGTTCCTCTATCAGTTCGATCCGGGGGCCTCCATCAGCGCCATCCGCGGTCTGCTCGGCAACCTGCTGTTCTCCGGCGACGATGTCCACAAGAAGACTACCGCGCTCTCCGGCGGTGAGGCCGCCCGCCTGGTGCTGGCGAAGCTGGTGCTTACCCACGGCAACGTCCTGGTGCTGGACGAACCCAGCAACCACCTGGACCTCGAATCCATCGAGGCCTTTGTCGATGCCCTGCTGCGTTTCGACGGCACCATCATCCTCGTCAGCCACAACCGCTATATCGTCGACCGGGTGGCGACGAAAATTCTCGAGCTGCGTCCCGGTGAGGCCGACCTGTTCACCGGCAGTTACCGGGAGTTTCTCGAACGGGCGGGGACCGATCACCTGCGCGGGGAGGCGCCGGACCGGCCGACGGCGATGAAGGACAATGCCCCGGCGGCGGCCGCCGCCGGCGGGGCCGGGAAGCGGAAAAAGGACAAAAACCGTGGCGGCACGACGGGGTCGAAGGTGAATCTCCGGCCCCTGGAGGAAAAGCTGCGCCGCTGTGAAGAGGAGATCGCCGGCCTCGAGGCCGCCGGCGAGGAGCTGGATGCCCTCTTCGCACGGCCGGAATTTTTTTCCGATTCCAGCCCGCAGACGGTGCAGCAGAAGACCCGCGAGCGTCAGGCCTACCAGGAGCGGCTGCAGGAACTCTACCGCCAGTGGGAGGCGGCGGGTCACGAGCTGGAGGCGAAGCGCCGTCCGCAGCGGTGATGTCGCCGTACCGGTTCCCGTCAGGCTCCGGTACCGGTTGCCAGCGGCTTTCGCGGCCGCCGGTCGTCAGGTTCCGGCGTTGGTTTCCAGCGGCTTTCGCCGCTGCCCGGCCGGCTTCGGCACCGGGGCGGCGCGGGATGCGGTTTTGCTGCCGGCATCCCGATATCCGCTTGGCGGGGCGTGCTGCCGAAACGGGTTCAACCCCTCCAACCCCTTCCGGGATGGTGGTGGACAACCCCCGGCAGGGATCGGAAAGCCGCGGTATACAGCGCCCTCGCGGTGGTATTGACGGAGATTATCATGCGCCTGAGCATCGATGGCTACAACCTTATCGCCCGGGTCGGCGGCCGGTCGCTGGATCGTCTCGATCTGGAGGCCGAACGGGAGGGGATGCTGGATTTTCTCGCCGCCTACCGCGAAGCCAGCCGGCACCTGGTTACGGTTGTCTTCGATGGCGGCCGGGCGCCGGGGGGCGGTGAACGTCAGTCCCGTCACCGCGGGGTGCGGGTGCATTTCTCGCCCCTTGGGGTCAGTGCCGATACGGTGCTGGTGCGCCAGGCGCGCCAGTTCGGTTCCGGGCTGACGGTGGTGACCGACGATCGTGAGGTGGCCCGTCAGGCGGAGAGTGCCGGCGCCGTGGTTCTCGGCAGCGAGGAATTCTATCATGAAGCCGAACTGGCAGTGAGTATGTACGGCGGCGGTGATGTCCCGGGGGCGGCGGATCCGGAAGCGGAAGCGGTAGAACGCCGGCTGGATACCCGCAAGAAGGGCAACCCGCGGCGTCTTTCCCGGCGGGAGCGTGAGCATGAGCGCCGGCTCGAATCCGCCGGCAGTCGTCGCGGCGGCCGACGGCAATAGCCCCGCATGATCCTGGTGCCGGTGTCAGAAGAAGCGGTTTTCCGTGCCGTCGAGCAGCCGTTTGAGGTTCTCCCGGTGGCGGTAGACCACCAGACCGCCGGTGACCGCCGCCGCCAGGGTGACGGCCGCCGGGTAGCCCAGCAGGCAGGTACACACCGGCAGCGTCAGGGCCGCCACCATCGATCCCGCCGCAACGATTCGCGTCACTCCCAGCGTCAGCCCGAAGATCAGCACCTCCACCGCCACCGCCGGCGGCGCCAGGGTAAGGAAAACGCCCAGCGCCGTGGCCACCCCTTTGCCGCCTTTGAATCCCAGGTAGAGCGGAAAGATGTGTCCGGTGACGGCCAGCAGGCCGGCGCCGGCGGCGACCGCCGGGCGGCCGGGAAAAACGGCGTGGGCGACGAGCACCGGCAGCGCTCCCTTGAGGGCGTCGGCGAACAGGGTCAGCAGACCGGCTTTTTTGCCGGCAGTGCGGGCGATGTTGGTGGCGCCGATGTTGCCGCTGCCGTGGGTGCGGGGATCGTCGACGGTGAACCGGTGGGCGATGAGCAGCCCGCAGGGAATCGCGCCCAGCAGATAGGCGGCAATCAGGAACAATGCAAGGGACATGTCTTCACCCCTTTGCCGGCGCCCGGCCCGCCGTAAACGGCTGCGGCCGCGGATGGCGTCGCGGCGCCGTTGTCGTCATATCCTACAGGTATTTTTCCACGTAGGCGTAGGCGCTGTGGTTGTGGATGCTCTCCATGTTCTCCGCCTCGACGGTGAACCAGATGATGTTGCGGTCGTTGAGTAGCCGGCAGGCGATTTCACGCACCAGGTCTTCGACGAACATCGGGTTGGCGTAGGCGTGTTCGGTGACGTATTTTTCGTCCGGGCGCTTGAGCAGCGAGTAGATGTCGCAGCTGGCGGTATCCTCGATGAGGTGGATCATTTCCTCGAGCCAGACAAACTTGTCGAAGGAGAAGGTGACGGTGACGGTACTGCGCTGGTTGTGGGCGCCGTCGTCGCTGATGGCCTTGGAGCAGGGGCAGAGGCTGGTCACCGGGACCTGGACCTGGACCCGGAAGTCGAGGTCGTCACCCTTGAGACTGCCGATGAAGGTGCAGGTGTAGACCATCTTGCTGCGCGCGCGGGTGACCGGGGCCTCCTTGTCGATGAAGTAGGGAAAGGTAATCTCCAGATGGGCCGCTTCGGCCTCCAGATGCTGCCTGATCTCGCGCAGGATGGTGGGAAAGATGTTGATGCCGATCTTGTTGTGGTAACGGTTAAGAACCTCAACGAACCGGCTCATGTGGGTGCCCTTGAAACGATGCGGCAGGCTGACGTACATGTTGAAGTCGCCGATGGTGTGCTGTACGCCGCTGGTTCGGTCGAGTACCTGGATGGGGTACTTGATTCCCTTGATGCCGACCTTGTTGATGTCGATCTGGCGGTAGTCCAGCTGCCGCTGGATATCCTGGATGGTCATTACGAGCGTACGTAGGCCGCGGCGGCCCGGTCGGATTCCCACGCGACCACTTTAGTGACTCGGACGTTGTGGGGCGCGAGTTTTACTTCCAGTTCGGTAAAGATGTGGCGGGCGATGACTTCCGACGACGGACTCTGCCCGGCGAAGGCCGGAAGTTCGTTGAGGTAGGTATGGTCGAGGGTGTCGATAACCTCGTCGGTGTATTCCTTCAGGGCCTTGAAGTCCAGCAGCATGCCACTCCGGTCGAGGTCGTCGCCGCGGACGATGACCTCCACCTTCCAGTTGTGGCCGTGCAGCCGTTCGCACTGGCCGCTGTAGTGCAACAGGTTATGGGCGGCGGCGAATGATGTTTCGATCTTCAATTCGTAGGGCATGCCGGTCTCATTACCTCTGTACGATTTCCCCGGTTCCGGCGGTTTGCCGGCAACTCCGTTGTCTTTGCAGTCTGCCGGTGCGTGCCGCCTGCCGACGGACGCTGCACCCCGAGTCGCGCAACGTAAACCGCCGCCGTATCCCGCAGGTTTTGTGCGCCGCGAGTCCGGAGTGGTTAGCGGGTCGTCCCTTGAGCGGCGTTTTTCGATAGCCTCACCAATATGCGCGGGTACCATAGTGCAGGGGGCGGTTTTTGTCAATACCGATGGCTGGGCATGCGTTTCGTTTCATCTTGCGCCGGCTGCCCGTGCCGATGACTTCGTTTTCGTTCCATCATTCGCGCCCGGTATGGTGTTTACGAAACCATCCCCAGCGGGCCGGTCTTGGTGCTGGTAACTCGCTTTAGGCGGATTTTTTGGCTTTTTTTCTATTGCTCCGGAGTCGGCAGTATGCTATGTTAGCACTCGTAAAAAGTGAGTGCTAACAGTGGCAAGGCGTAGAGACTGCCGATATGTCAAGATGTGATGGCACGGTAACGGCTCCGGATTCGCGGCGCCTGTCTGCCTGTGGTACGCACCGGCGGGCAACAGGAAAGACGGGGTCGCGGTGAAGCCGTAACCGCAAGCACTGGAGGAGGTGGATGATATGGCTGCTGGCGAGATGATTCCGGTGACCGATTCATATGCCCTTTATATTTCCGAGATCAACCGTTTCGATCTGCTGGCGCCAGAGGAGGAGCGGGAGCTGGCCCGGCGTTACCGGCAGACCGGTGACATGTCCGTCGCCCACCGGCTGGTGACCGCGAACCTGCGCTTCGTGGTAAAGGTGGCGTCGGAATATGCCGGGTATCGCATGAAGAAGATGGACCTCATCCAGGAGGGCAACCTGGGCCTTATGATGGCGGTCAAGAAGTTCGATCCCGAGCGCGGCTACCGGCTGATTTCCTATGCCGTGTGGTGGATCCGGGCCTACATTCAGGATTTCATCATCCGTTCCTGGAGTCTGGTGAAGATCGGTACCACCCAGTTGCAGAAGAAGTTGTTCTTCCGCATGTCCCGTTTGCGCGGGGCGGACAGTGACGCCTCCGTCGACCGCGAGGAGCTGACGGCGCTGCTGGATGGCCAGGAGGTGGACGCCAAGGTCGAGGCCCTGTGTCAGCGGCTGCGCTTCCGGGATTTGTCTTTGAACCGTGCCCTGGGTGACGGCGATACCACGTTTCAGGATCTGCTCGAGGACGAGGTTGACAACCAGGAAACCCGGCTGCTGGAGCGCGAGGAGGAGGAAGTCCGGCGCGAGAAGATCGGCGCGGCACTGGAGAAACTGACCCCGCGCGAGCGCCAGGTGGTGGAGGGGCGTTTTTTTGCCGGCGAATCGGCGACGCTCCAGGAGGTCGGCGATCATCTGGGGATTACCCGTGAGCGGGTCCGGCAGTTGGAGGCCAACGCCATGCGTAAATTGCGCGAGTTGCTGGCCGATGACTTCGACGGCCTCGAACTGGCCGCTTGAGCCGAGGGCGATCGTCACGGGGAAGCACGGCGGGAAACGTGCGCCGGGGCACGGCAGAAAGCGCTTGTTACCCCGGGGTGAATCGGTTACTATGCGTCTCTTGCGCTTTGCCGCCACCGGCGACCGACCGCTTGCCGCCGGTTTTATGCCGTTTTTCAGCGGAATATCTCCTTCATGATGATCCTTGCCGTCGAAACGTCCTGTGACGATACCTGTGCCGCCGTGCTCGAGGCCCCCGACATGGTGCGGGCCAACGTTATTTCGAGCCAGGTGGAGGTGCATGCCCCCTTCGGTGGCGTGGTACCCGAGCTGGCATCCCGTCATCATCTGGAAAATATGCCGCTGGTGGTCAACCGGGCGCTGGCGGAAGCCGGCGCCCGCCTCGACGACATCGAACTGGTCTGCGTCACCCGCGGTCCGGGCCTGGTGGGTTCGCTGCTGGTGGGGCTTTCCTTCGCCAAGGCGGTGGCCTTCGCCCGTCGGCTGCCGCTGGTGGGGGTGCACCACGTCGAAGGGCACCTGCTCTCCCCCCTGTTGGAAAATCCGCACATTTCCTTTCCCTATGTCGGCCTGGTAGCTTCCGGCGGCCATACGAGCCTGTTTTTGGCCGCGGACTGGCACACCTACCGGCTCCTGGGCCGGACCATCGACGACGCCGCTGGTGAGGCCTTCGATAAGGTCGCCAAGATGCTGGAACTCGGCTATCCCGGCGGGCCGCTTATCGAGCGGTTGGCAGGCGATGGCGATCCGGCGGCGGTCCGTTTTCCCCGCGCCTGGCTTGCGCCCGATTCTTTCGATTTCAGCTTCAGCGGCCTGAAAACCGCCGTGCGCACGGTGATCGAACGCGGCGGCCACAGGCCTGCCGATATCGCCGCCTCGTTCCAGGCGGCGGTGGCCGATGTACTCACCGCGCGGGCCGTGCGTGCCGCCGAAAGGCATGGGGTGTCGACCGTGGTCATGGCCGGGGGCGTTGCCTGCAACCGTACCATCCGCGACTTGCTGCGTGAGCGGGCGGCGGCGCGGGGGTTTGCGGCCCACTGCGCATCGCCGGTGTTGTGTACCGACAACGGCGCCATGATCGGTCTGGTGGGTTATCGCCGCTTTTGCCGTGGCCTGGTGGATGACCGGCGGCTCAACGCCAGTTCCCGTCTGGCCCTGTAACCGCAGATGAAAAAACTGCGCGATTTCCGCCCAGGGTGAATGCCGTGGACATGACCATCGTCGGCAGCTGTAACCGCAGATGAAAAAACTGCGCGATTTCCGCTCCATGATCCGGCTGCTGGTGGGCAGCAGCGATGACCCGGCGGTGATGGCGCGGGGATTTTCCGCCGGGCTGTTCGTCGCCTTCTCCCCTCTGCTGGGTCTGCACACCGCCATGGCCTTTGGCCTTGCGTTCCTGGTGCGCGGCAACCGTCTGGCGTCGTTTGCCGCCAGCTGGCTCTGCAATCCGGTCACCATGATCCCCATTCTGCTGCTGGACTACCGCGTCGGTTGTCTGCTGCTGCACTGTGACGCCGCGTTTCCCGACCGGATCGAGTCCCTGCAACACGTCCTGCAGCTTGGCGGCAAGGTTGCGATTCCGCTGCTGGCAGGCGGCCATCTGCTCGCTCTGCTGGTGGCCCTGGCGGGCTACCCCCTTGCCTGCATGACTTTTGTGTGGTTGCGGCGGGGTAACGGCGGTGGTTCCGAGGGCGGTTCGGCAGGGGGGTCGAAAGGCGTCATTGGCGGCATCAATGGCGGTGGTTCGGGCGGCGAGGGCTGAAATGGCGCGGGCAAAAAAACGCCTGGGGCAGCATTTCCTTCACGATGCCAATATCGCCCGCAAGATCGTCCGGCTGGCCGGCCTCGGTGCCGGGGACGAGGTATTCGAGATCGGTCCCGGCGAAGGGGCACTGACGGCCTTCCTGCTTGACGCGGGCGCCCGGGTGACGGCGGTGGAGGCCGATGCCGCCCTGGTGCCCCGGCTGCGGCAGCGCTTCGCCGATCGGCCGGCGGGCGACCTGACGCTGCATGAAGGTGATTTCCTCCGGCTTGTGGACGCGCCCGTTTCGCCGTTTGGTGCCGGTCCCTATGCCGTTATCAGCAATATCCCCTACAACATCACGACGCCGATCATCTTTGCCCTCATCCGCCGTGCCGAGCGCTTTCCCCGGGCGGTGCTGATGGTCCAGGAGGAGGTCGCGAGGCGGCTTACGGCGATGCCGGGAAGCGGTGACTACGGCCGTCTGTCGATCATGGCGTCGTTGTTTTGCGACATCGACCCGGGCTTTCCGGTGTCGCCCGCCTGCTTCCGGCCGCCGCCCAGGGTGTGGTCCCGGGTGATTGCCCTGAAGTTGCAGCGGGAGCCGCGCCATCCGGTATCCGATCCGAAATGGTTCGCCGCCGTGGTGGCGGCGCTCTTCGCCCAGCGGCGCAAGCAGATTGTCAACCCTCTCCTCGGACTGCTGGGTGGCCGGGTGGGGCGAACGGAGCTGACCGCCTGCCTGCGTACCGGCGGTTTCCGTCCCGATTGCCGGCCGGGAGAGCTGAGCCCGGCGGATCTCTGCCGCCTGGCGGATCTGCTAGCCGGTTGCCGTTGAGCCGGGTTCAGTTTCCCCGGCTTTACATTGCCGGTGCCCGGTGGTATGAAGAGGGTGAATAGAGTCGCAGCGTTTCGTACAAGGAGCATGCCGGGTGGCCAGAGAAGAGATATTGCAGGCCGTGGCGGCCATGGACAGTCTGCCCCGATTGCCGCAGGTTGCCGTCCGCCTGCTGGAGATCGGTATGGACGACCGGGCGTCGGCCCGCGATATCGCCGATATCGTCATGGAAGACGCCGGGATTACCGCCTATCTTCTCAAACTGATCAATTCGCCTTATTACGGCCTGCGTGAGCGGGTGACGACGGTATCCCACGGCATTGCCCTGCTGGGGGTCGAGGTGGTGAAAAATATCGTCTTGAGTCTCGCGATTCTCGACGTCATGAAGCACAGGGCCGCCGACAACCCGGCGTTGCAGGATTACTGGGAGCAGTCCATGTACACCGCCGCCGCGGCCCGGCAGCTGGCGGAGCAGGCCGGCTTCCCGCAGCCGGAGCAGGCCTTCATCGCCGGGCTGCTGGCGGATATCGGGGTTCTTGTTCTCTGGGAACTGGATCCGGCGCTGTACCGGCGCATCGTCCGCCAGGGCGAAGGTGAATACGGCAACCGCAGCGTGGCCGAAAAGAGCCTCTACGGCATGGATCATACTGAGGTTGGTGTCGCCCTCGCCCGGATCTGGAATCTGCCCGAGGTCTATGCCGGGGTGATGGCCCTGCACCACAGCCTCGACCTGCTGACCGATCTGGAGGATGACGCCGTCCGCGTCCTCGGCCAGATGGTGAATCTCGGCGCGGTGGTCGGCAGCATCTTCGTCAGCGGTGAGGACGGCTTCAAGACCAGTTATCTCAAGCACCTGGCCGGTTCCCTGCTGAATCTGGGCGACCGGACCGACAAGTTCATCGATGCCCTGCTGGTGCGGGTGTCCCGGCAAATGGGGGAAATGGGTATCGGCAGCGATCTGGTGCCGCTGTCGAAGAAATCCTACCTCAAGATCCTCCAGGACTCCAATCGCAAGCTGGGAGAAAACAACCTCAGGCTTACCGGCAACATGCTTACCACCTCCCACGCCCGGCAGCAGCGGCGTGAACTCATTGCCATGGTCAGCGAGGATATGAAGTCGCCGCTGTCGGCGATCATCGGCTACTCATCCCATCTGTTGGCGCAGAATGCCGATCAGTCGTCCGCCGAGGCGCGGCTGGTGGGGGAGATCTACCGCAACGGCAAAGATGCCCTGGAGATGGTCAACGAATGCGGCAAGATCATGGCGATGGAGGACGACGCCCTGGTGGTCGCTCCGCTGCACAAGGATGCGCGTTCACTGGTCGATGCCGTGCTGGAGATGGTCGGCGAGCGGGCGCGGCAGCGGGGGGTGATGATCGAGCGCAATCTCGATGCCGCTGTTTCCACCCTGTCGTTCGATGAACACAAGCTCGGGTATGTCCTCGCCCACCTGCTGGATCTGGCGCTGTCCCGCGTTGCCACCGGCGGGCGGATTGTGATTTCCGACGATGTGCTGACCGAAACCCTGGACAGCGTCGCGGCGGTCCCGCAGCATCTCTACGAACTGCGCATAGATGCGGAGGGCAGACCGGCGCCCCGGGCGCCGGTGGTGGCCGACGACGGTTCGCGGCGGAAATATACCGCCACCGCCGACTACCTGCGCGATTCCGGTCTCTACCTGAGCCGTTCGATCATCACATCTCACGGCGGCCGGCTGCGGACGGAACAGGAGGAAGACCTTACCTCCTTTGTCATCCAGCTGCCGGTGCATCGGCTGGCGGCCGAATCGCTGCTTCCGGGTAGATGATCCATGGTGGTTACCCGCAGTTCTCATCTGTTCTCGACGGTCCTCGAGTTGGTGGCCGACGCCGTTCTTGTGGTCGATCCGCGGGGCACGATCCTGTATCTCAACCGCGGCGCCGCCGACCTCTTCGGTTTTTCGCGCAACTATCTCTGCGGTCGGCCGCTCGGTGTCCTGTTGCCGGCGGTCGATGGTGTGGATCTGGCGGCGTTGCTGTTGCGTACCGCCCTTAAAAAGCGAACCTGTGCCCGGGAGATCGTCCTGCGGGCGGCGGATACCGGCTCCTTTCCCGCTCACATCACCCTGAAGTTCGCCTGCCTGGGACCGAATCGCGAGGGCTTCGTGGTCACCGTGCGGGACCTCACCGCGGCCCGGGCCATGGAGGCCCGGATGGTGGACGCCCGGCGGATGTATTCCCTGGGCAAACTGGTGGACGGGATCTCCCACGAGATCAGGAACCCCGTTTTGATTATTTCCGGCTTCATCCACCGGCTGCGGAACCGCATCGCCGACGAGGGGCCGGTACACCACTATCTCGACATTATCGAAACACAGATCGACCGCATGGAGCACATGGTTACCGACATCGAGGACTATCTGCATCTGGTGCGGAACCATCGGGTGCGGCCGGTGAGCGTGGAGTTGCCGGAGCTGCTGCGGGATGCCTTCACTACGGCCATGAGCTTCCGGCGCGAAGAACTTGAAGAGGTCGAGCTGAGGGTTGCCGATGCCGCCGGGATACCGCCGGTGCGCGGCGATGCCGGCGATCTGGCCGTTCTGTTCGGCAGTATCATTCAGAACAGTGTCGAGGCCATGCAGGGCCACGGGGTACTCGAGATCCTGCCCTGGCACGAGGACGGGCTGGTCCATGTGCGCATCCGTGACAACGGTCGCGGCATCAGGCCGGAAAAGCTCAAGGATATCTTTGATCCGTTCGTGACCTCCAAGATGTCCGGCGCCGGCATCGGCCTGGCCAAGGCATTTTTCATCGCCGAGGCCCACGGCGGGCATATCGAGTTGGAGAGCAGCCCCGGCATGGGCACGACGGTCACCGTGTCGCTGCCGGCGGACCGCCGCCGGTCGGAACGGCGCCGGGCCCGGCAGTGACTGGATCATGAGATTCCGGCGTACATTTCTGCTCTGGCTGCTGATTCCTGTCGTAATCGCCGTTGTCGGTACCCTCGGGACGGCGGCCGGTGTCTACTGTTATTTCTCCCGCGATCTGCCGCGGATCACCTCCCTGAAGGACTACCGGCCCCTGGCCATTACCGAGGTCTATGCCGACGGGGGTGAACTCATTGGCCGGTACTATCTCGAAAAGCGCAAGATCGTTCCCATCGAGGAGATTCCCACGCTGCTGAAGCGGGCCTTCATCGCCGGCGAGGACAGCCGCTTTTACGAACACCCGGGGCTGGATTTCCTGGGCGTCTTCCGTGCCCTGATCAAGAATATTGCCGCCGGCCGGGTGGTGCAGGGCGGCAGCACCATCACCCAGCAGGTGACCAAGTCGCTGTTGCTGACGCCGGAGCGCAAGCTCAAGCGCAAGATCCGCGAGGCGATCCTTGCCTGGCGCATCGAGAAATACCTCAGCAAGGAGGAGATCCTCTTTCTCTATCTCAACCAGATCTACCTCGGCCACGGTTCCTACGGGGTAGAGATCGCCGCACAGACCTACTTCGGCAAGCACACCCGCGACCTGACCCTGGCGGAGATGGCGATTCTTGCCGGCCTGCCCAAGGCCCCCAGCCGCTATTCGCCCATTTCCCATCCCGAGCGCGCGCGTCGGCGGCAGGTGTACGTCATTGGCCGGATGGTCGAGGAGGGCTACATTTCCGCCGCGGAAGCCC
This sequence comes from Candidatus Anaeroferrophillacea bacterium, assembly GCA_016933675.1. GTDB lineage: Bacteria > Desulfobacterota > Anaeroferrophillalia > Anaeroferrophillales > Anaeroferrophillaceae > JAFGAM01. The sequence goes on along the minus strand of JAFGAM010000001.1, from coordinate 16,247 downwards.
GCGCGGCCCTGGCCGAACCCCTGGTGCTGCCCGAGCGTAGCGACCCGATGTCCCGGACGCCGTATTTTACCGAACACGTGCGCCGCTACCTGGATGAAACCTACGGCTACGACCGCCTTTACAAGTCGGGGATGCAGGTCTACACCACGGTGGACGTGGAGATGCAGGCCGCCGCCCGGGTGGCACTGGACGGGGGATTGCGGGCGCTGGACAAACGTCAGGGCTTCCAGGGGCCGCTTAAGACCTGCCCGCCGCTCGGGTTTGACGACTGTCGCCGTAAGCTGGCCGAATCAGTGGGCGACCCGGCGGCGCTGGCGCCGGGGATGATGGTGCAAGCGCTGGTGGAGCGGGTGGACGATGCCGCCGGCGAGGTTTCCCTGACGCTTGGCATCCGGCCGGCGGTGCTGCCGCTGGAGAAGATGCGCTGGGCCCGGCGGCCGGAAGCGGATGGCACCCGGCGGGCGAACCAGCGCATCGACAAACCGTCGGCGGCCCTCGAACCCGGTGACGTGGTCCTGGTGCGGATCGAGGAGGTGCCGGCGGGGGATGCCGCTTTTCCGGTGACCGTGAGTCTCGAACAGAACCCCGAGGTGCAGGGAGCGGTGGTGGCCCTCGATCCCTTCACCGGCATGGTGCGGGCGATGGTGGGCGGGCGTTCCTTTGCCGAGAGTGAATTCAACCGCGCCATCCAGTCGCGGCGCTCGCCGGGCTCGGCTTTCAAGCCGATCATCTACGCCGCCGGTCTCGACCGGGGGCTGACGCCGGCGACCATCTTCCTCGACAACCCGGTGATCTACCAGGACCCCGATGCCTGGGACGAGGTTTGGAAACCGCAGAACTACGAGCAGCGGTTCTACGGTCCCACCAGCCTGCGTCAGGCGCTGGTCCACTCCCGCAACCTGGTGACCATCAAGGTGCTGAAACGCATCGGCATTCCCCACGTCATTGCCTATGCGCAGATGCTGGGGATCGAGTCGGAACTGAGCCCCGATCTGACCCTGGCACTGGGCTCATCCGGAGTATCGCTGATGGAACTGACCCGGGCCTACGCGGTATTCGCCAACGGCGGGTACCGCATCGGGGAGAAATTCATCAAGCGGATCGAGAACCGTGACGGCGAGATCATCGAGGACCATGAACCCCTGTGGGTCCAGGCCGGTGGCGTCGGCCAGGGGGATGCGCCGGTGGTGGACGGCGACCGGGCCATTTCACCGCAGACGGCATATCTCATGGCCAGTATGCTGGAGAGTGTTGTCGAACGGGGTACCGGACGGCGGGCCAGGGAGCTGGGGCGGCCGCTGGCGGGCAAGACGGGTACCACCAACGACTATTTCGATGCCTGGTTTCTCGGTTTCGCGCCGCAACTGGTGGCCGGCGTCTGGGTTGGTTTTGACGAATTGAAGCCCCTGGGGCGCCACGAAACCGGCTCCCGCGCCGCCTGCCCCATCTGGATCGATTTCATGGATACGGCTCTGAAGCGGTATCCGAAGAAGCCGTTCACCATCCCGACCGGGATCGTGTTTGCCAAGATCGACCCTGAAACCGGCCTGCTGGCGACGCCGCGGACCGAAAACCCCGTCTATGAATCCTTCCGCGAGGGTACTGAGCCGAAACAGTTCAGTACCGGCGCCGCTGCCGCGAACCTCGAGGAGGAGCTGTTCAAGGACCTGTCCGGGGATTTGCCCGGGGGTCTGGTTGGTGGGGATGGCAGGCCAGAAGAGGAACTGCTGATGCCGCCGATGGAGTAGGGGGTGTCAATGCCGTCTGCTCCATGCCCCTGCCGCCATACCGTTTTCACCGCCGCCCGGTATTTCCACCCCCACCCAGATTTCAGCCGTTACCCAGATTTCCACCGCCTTCGACCGCTTCGCCGGCGTTAGCCGCTGCACCATCGCCGCCCCGGTGTCTCCAGTGTTTTTGCCGCCGCTGCATTGTGAGGTGACAAAAATTGTCAATTATGGTGCCGTGGATTGTCAAAGAACGGCGTTGAGGCGGCTGCCGGCCTGGTTCAGGAGACGCCCGCCGGCAGAACCAGGCGGCATAATAGGCTTCTCAGGCTTGTTTTTTCTCCTTTCCCGTTAATCCCGTTGGCGGTCCGGAACCCGTGAATACCCGCGGTCTGGGTGGTTATTGAATCTTCCTTTGTCCTTGGTAATGGCCGGGAACATCCACCACGGGAAGCTTGCGGGGGTTTCTACCGAGCCTGTCAATAAAAATCGGCCGGTTTTGGCACGGAACGTGAAAGCAGAGCTAAAGCGTATGTCGGTTAATTATTGAGCCGGGACGCAGAAAAAACGCATAAAGTTTCCATCCGCGGCGTCGAAAGGAGGGAGAGGGACAGCGGACACAGGATTTTAAGGTGTATCTGGATAATCGTATCATTTAAAACACGGAGGATTGCGACATGAAGAAGCAGGCGAAGAAGAACAACAAGGGTTTTACCCTCATCGAACTGATGATCGTCGTGGCGATTATCGGCATCCTGGCGGCGGTGGCGATTCCGATGTACCGGAACTATGTCCAGAAAGCCAGGTTCACCAGCGCAGTGATACCAACGATTCATTCTGTTGAAACGAATGTGGCAAATAGATGGGCAATATCTGATACCTTTCCTCTCGCTACGGATACCACGATGTTGCAGGCTGATGCGCATACGCATGATGTAAAGTTGAACGCACTTAATCAGGCGAACCATACGCTTACCTTTGTACTGGCGAACTCTACAAATAACACTATTGGCGGTCTTGTGGCGGCATACGGTCAGACAATTGGTGCTACTGCTGTCATTAATGGTGGTAAGATTACCAACTGGACTTACAATGATGGGGGATCTAATAGCCGGTTGGCCGATGCGCTGGGATTAGATTAATCAGTTCCATGTAAGAAATTTCAGTCAAGAAAGGGATATCGGTATTCTCCGGTATCCCTTTCTGCTTATGTGCGCCATCCTACTGATGATCCGTTGGTTAGCTTATGATGTATAATGAAAAAAATCGTTATGGCTTTATCTGCAGTGTCAAATTTATCTTGGCGATTGTTTTCATATTTGTATTATCGGCGTATTCAAATACGATCTATAGTCCTTTTGTACTCGATGATTACCATAGTTTTGTTACAGAACCTAAGGTTTTGGGTTTTTCTTTTACCAATCGTGCCATTATTGAATTGTTAAGAACAAAATTCGGTTTTTATCGTTTTATTCCAATGCTGACATTTGCTCTTGATCTTCATTGGGGGAATGGAAGCATAATAGCTTTTCATGTTACCAATATTCTGATACACATATTTGCGTCGGCAGCCTTATTCTTTTTTCTCAAACAATTATTTGACTTAACCGGTAATGCTGCAAATTCTCATTTCTATAGTTGGCGAAATAATTCAGTTCTTATCGTTTGCTTCATCACTGGATTGTGGAGTCTATGTCCGGTTCATACGAATGCAGTGACATATATTGTTCAGCGCATGACATCGTTGGCAGGTTTATTTTACTTTCTTGCTTTAGGGATGTATTGCTATGGTAGAAACATTCAGTTGCACAATGGTTTGCGAATAAAGTTTCTGTCTTTCTATCTTTTATCGTTTCTGTCAGGGTTGAGTGCATTACTTTGTAAACAAAATAGTGCAACAATTCCAATCATAATTCTATTGATCGAAATTATTTGTTGTAAAAATGACAATTTTATTAGCTTTATAAAAGCGCACAAAAAATCAGCTACTATATGCATGTTCGCCATATCCGCATTTGTTTATTTCAAGATAGCGTCTGGCATGCTGGACGGTTATGCTAACCGCCACTTCAATTTAATGGAAAGATTATTAACCGAACTCAGGGTGGTCGGTTCTTATCTCTTTCTGTTGTTATTGCCTCTTCCAGGGTTTTTAACCCTTGAACATGACGTTCCGGTTTCGACTGGTTTGTTTTCTCCCTTTTCTACATTTCTTTCGCTGCTTTTCCTCGTAAGCATCATTGTTGTTTCCTGGAAGTTTAGAAAAAAAGAACCATTGGTAACGCTGGGGGTTTATTGGTTTTTTGTCAATCTGCTGTTGGAATCCAGCATTTTCCCGCTCGAGCTTAAGTTTGAACATCGCTTATATGTTCCATCAGTAGGTTTTTACGTGGCCTTAGTTTTAATGCTGAATGTGATTTGTAAAAAAATATTTCACGGCGAATACGGTGTTAACGCCATTAAGATTTTTGTTGCAGGGGGTATTATTATTCTTTCTAGTTTTTCTTTGATGACCTATGTTCGGAATATCTCTTGGCAGGATCCCATCACCTTATATCGCGATTGCGTGAAAAAAGCTCCCCACAAGGCCAGAGTGCACAGTAATCTTGGCAGGTTTTTAGCTAACGATGGGCAGTTTGAAGAAGCGATCAAGGAAAGCGAGATAGCGCTTGAATTGGGAAAGGATGGCTATGAGGAGTATTGGGTATCGGCTAATAATGTTATTGCCGCTCTTTCGGCGTTGGGGAAACAAGAAGTAGCTATTGATAGGGCGCAAACATTCATCGATTCTGCCCCTACGAATGCAAAGAGAAACGCATATCCAATTTTTCTGCTGCGTTTGGGAAAGATTTATTTCCAAGAAGGTGAATACGAACTAGCTATTGATGTTTTTTGGAAGGGTCTAGTATTTGCGCGAAGATGTGATTTACCGGTATCGGTAAATTTGGAAAAGAATCTAGTTGCAGTTATGCATGCCGCCTTAGAAAATGACGACTTTGGGCTAAAATCGGGGTTGGAGGTCGATCGGGATGTTCCGGTCTCTGTAGCGGTCAAGGAAATAGTGGCAGAGAAATTTTTCCAAATCGGTGATTATGCCAAGGCCCGATTATATTGTGAAACATGCCCAGGATCTTTTTTGAAGTCAGAAGCATGTGAAAAGATTGTTGAGAATATAGGGAAAATTGAGTTAGCTAATCAAAGACAGCGAGAAAAAGGGACGATCAGGGATAATTATCTATATCATCCTCTTGAAAGTAAATTTCACTTTTGTATGGCATTGGCGTATGCGTCACTGAAGTTAGGTGTGAATAGTAAAAAATTACTTTTGCCAATGTTTGGAGCTGCAAGAAAAATGGCTCCGGATAATGCAGATTTATATTTGTTGAGATCGTGGTTATTTTATAAGAACGAGAACTATTCCACTGCCATGGCAGATATCGAGAAAGCGATTGTTTGTGATCCTGATTATGCGCGGGCATGGATTAATAAAGGAATATATCTGATGGCCGAAAAAAAATATGCTGCAGCATTGTCGGCCTTCAGTATGGGGATGCGAATGTATCCTGATTATCCTCATAAGGATGAGTTGGAAATAATGATCTCATATGCAGAAAAACATTTAGACAAAGAAGATAATTTGCTTGGCAAAAAAACATTGTCTATGACTATCATGGTGGGGGTCTGGTCATGATGTTAAGCAAGAACTCACTCGGCAGCAGCAGTGATGGTCAGGGTTTCTCCTCCGGCTACACGCTTGTGGAATTGATGATCACTGTGGCAATTTTAGCCATTCTTGCAACGGTTGCCATCCCGATGTATCAAAATTATATCAACCGAGCCAAACAGGCAGATGCAATCATTTCCCTTAAGGCGGCTCAGATGGCCCAGGAACAAATGTTTAGCGAGCGAAATAAATATTGCTCAACCATTGATTCTCTGCCAGGGTTTGGAGGGGATGGTAACGTTAATAATCGCTATCAAAAAGGTGAATATGAAATTAGTGTGATAAATGCACATGATGGGACGAATCCGGGCTTTATTATTGCGGCTACCAGGGTTGTTGGGGGAAATACGGATCGCTGGACAATTAGCGAAACGAATGAAAATCCAATATGTGATACTACGGTTAGTGGAATTAAAGGGTACTCGCTTTTCCGTTGGGTTTTCGGACAATAAATTTTTTGATAGGCACTGTGATGTACGCTGAGAAGACCGTTGCCGTCGTTGTGCCGGCATACAACGAGTCCCTGCTTATCGGTAAAGTAATCGAAACGATGCCGGACTTTGTCGATTACATCGTGGTAGTGGATGATAAAAGCACTGACGATACCGTTCAGGCGGTAGAGTCACTGGCTATTGAAAATCCCCGGTTGATTCTGCTATGCCATGAAGTTAACCGTGGCGTGGGGGCTGCCATTGCCACAGGCTATCGCTGGGCCCGGGATCATCATATTGCCGCGACCGTCGTCATGGCGGCTGATTTTCAGATGGATCCCGATGATCTTCCTCGCATAGTCGGACCTGTATGCCGGGGTGAGTGTGATTATACCAAGGGCAACCGCCTGTTTCGGGGTGAGTCTTGGGAGATGATTCCCAGATACCGCTATATCGGCAATTCTTTCTTGTCTCTTTTTACGAAGATTGCTTCTGGTTATTGGCATGTCGCTGATTCACAGAGTGGCTATACAGCGATTTCCCTCCCCGCTCTTGAGCGCATTGATCTGGATGATATTTATCCCCGCTACGGGATGCCCAATGACTTGTTGATCAAATTGAACATCTGTAATTTTCGTGTACGGGATGTGTCCATCAAGCCGGTGTATAATGTCGGGGAGAAATCCGGTATCAAGGTGCGGAAGGTAATGATTACCATACCGACGTTACTGATGAGAGGATTTTTCCGACGTTTGTTCGAGAAGTATGTCATTCGAGATTTCCATCCGCTGTTGTTTTTCTACCTCATGGGAATGGTGCTTACGCCGTGCGGCTTCCTCTTTGGGCTCTACCTCATGCTTGTCCGCATAATGGGAAGCGGGGTTGCTGCCACCAGTGCCCTGTTTGCCGCATTCCTCTTTATCACCGGCTTGCAATCCCTGTTCTTTGCCATGTGGTTTGATATGGAATACAACAAGGATCTGAAATGATTCAGTGATGGCTGATATTTGAGCGATGAATATCCTTGTTCCAACATTTAGTTACCCATATGAATCGGCGCAGCATTTCGACGGAAAATTTGTTAAGGCGGAAGTCGAAGCCTACGCCGGACAGGGGGTGAGTGTTCGTGTTGTGACCCCACATTATCGCGGGGCGCCGGAAGCGGAGTTTCCCGGTTCCGGTATTGAAATTCATCGGTTTCATTATTTTTTTCCATTTTCATTGGAGGTTTTGAAAAAACCCGGTCGTCCTGTCTATCAGGCGGATTCCTGGTTGGCCTGTTTGCAAATCCCCTGCCTCCTGCTAGCCATGGCAGTGACGATCTGGCGCCATGCCCGCTGGGCCGATCTGATTCATGCCCAGTGGACCGTAACCGCCCTGCTTGCCCTGCCGGCGCGGTGGTTGTATGGCACCCGGATTATTCTGACCGCCCGGGGCAGTGATATACGTTTGTTGCCAGAATTTTTAAATCGTTTTATCCATGCCCGGGTTGATGCGGCCATCGACTGTTTCGGCCCTCAGCCTTGGAATGAGAATTACAAAAAACGTTTTTCCGCTTGCTACCTTACCCTTCCTCTGCTTGTGTCGGCGGGTGTAAAGGGAGACGGGATGCCGGCTGACTTGGAAGATATGCTTGCGGATGCGCCGGACGATGTGTTTGTGATGGTATATGTTGGTCGCTTTGATTCCTTGAAAATGAAGGATAATCACTTGCCTCTGTTGCTGCTGGTTGAGGCGGCGAAAAGATGGGAGGGGGAAAAACTGCCGTTTCGGCTCATTTATTTAGGATCCGGACATCTTCGACCGGATTTGCAAAAGATGGTCGACCGTCTGGGGCTTGGAAAAACAGTATATGTTCTCGGTCCCCGGATGAATGTGATGGATTATCTGCGGTATGCCGATCTGGGGATCGGAGGGATAGCCTTCAATGCCGTTTCGCAAGAAATGACAATCTCTTCCACGGCTCAACTTCTGGTTGATTGCCCGGATAATCAAGGCACCCCGTGGAGAAGTGGTGATAACTGCTTGATGATCAAGCCGGATGACTTGGACGACCTGGTAGCGGTTGGCCGTTGGGCAATGATCAATCGTCCGGCAGTCCGTAAGCTGGGTGAACAAGCGCGCTGTGACATGGCTCCCTATCTTGCAACCTCCGAAGAAGGGGGGGGAAAATATGTTGATGCATTCAAAGAACTCCTATCAATGAATGATTGCTGAAGACTCGTGAGGATCAAATGTCGGCTGAACGCCAGATGGTTACATTGACTCCTGAAATTTCAAGCATACCGGATTCTGGACCATTCCCTTCCCGCGTGACCCTTGAGCTGACCAACCGCTGCAATCTCAACTGTACCTTCTGTCCCCGGCGGCTGATGGAGCGTCATCAAGGTGATATGCCTAATGCTCTGGCTTGTCGTCTGCTTGACGAAATGGCGGATCACCTGCCGGTAACCTTGGTTCCCTTTTTTCGTGGTGAAACCCTTTTGCACCCGGATTGGCGGAAAATTCTGTCTTATGCCAAGAAGCGGGGTATCGGCCCGGTGCAGTTGACCACCAATGCCATGCTTCTCGATACGAAGGCTGCTGCCGCGATTGTCGACCTGGAGATTGATTTCATATCCTTTTCCCTCGACACGGTTGATCCGTACCTGTATGAACGGACGAGGCGCGGCAGCAGCTATGCCACCGTTCTTACCAATATTCGGCGGTTCCTGGAACTGAAGGCAAGACGCAACCGGCGGTTGCCGGTGGTTCAGGTGTCGGCGGTAGCCACCAGGGAGCATCTTCCGGGTATAGATGCTTTTGTTTCTTTCTGGCAACCGCTGGTTGACCGTGTGCGGGTGTACATCGAGCATTCCGGCGATGGCCGTCCCGGCAGTATCAACGAGCCGCTACCAGCATTTTCACAGCGTCTGCCATGCTTCAAACCCTTTACTGACATGGTGGTGTACTGGGACGGTATGACCGCTCTGTGCAACCACGATTGGACCAGGACGCCTGCCGAAACTCTTGGGAATGCGTCCGAGCAAAGCCTTGCGGCGATATGGCAGGGAACGCGATACCAGGAGGTTCGCCAAGCACATCGGTATGGGGAGGTCAGTGACCTGATTCCCTGCAACCACTGCGACCACTGGAAAATGTATTATCTCGAAGACGGGCATCTCGGGCAGGTCTATGAAAATCCCCCTGATTAAACTGTATATCACTGAGGGCATGAAGCGTCGGGTTGGCGAAGTGCTGGACAGCGGCATGCTGACCGAAGGAAAGGTGACCGCCGCATTCGAGACGGGATGCCGTGATTATCTGGGAGTTTCCCACTGCCTGGCGGTGACCTCCTGCACCGCGGGGATCGAGGCCGCCCTGCGCTGTCTCGGAATCACCGCCGGCGACGAGGTCATCGTCCCCGACTATACCTACCCGGCAACCGCTTCGGTTCCCATGCTGCTCGGGGCCACGGTGGTGCTCGTCGATATCGATCCGCAAACCATGCTGATCGACTACGATGCCATGGAGGCGGCCATCACGCCACGGACGAAGGCGCTCGTGCCGGTTTCCCTGTTCGGCAACCCCCTTGATTATGATCGTCTGACCGCAATTTCCCACAGATATGACCTTCCTGTTGTCGAAGATGCCGCCTGTGCCTTCGGTGCCTCATATCGCGGCCGCAGGGTCGGTGGTTTTGCCGATATCAGTGTTTTCAGCCTGCACCCGCGCAAGTTCATCACTACTGGTGAGGGGGGACTGATCACTGCCGAGCGGAAGGAATACCGGGACTGGCTGTGGTCTTACAAGCATTTCGGTCTGGCTGCCACCGGCAGCCGTGAGGCGGCGCGCTTCATCATGCCGGGAACCAATTACAAGATGTCCGACCTCCTCGCGGCGGTCGGACTGGAGCAATTGGCGGTGGCCGAAGAATTGTTGAGCCGCCGACAGGAACTTGCTGCACGATACCACGATCTGTGTGGACGGATTCCGGGCTTCGAATTGCCGCAAACGACGCCCAACGGGGTGCATTCCTACCAAACCTGTTGTGTCATGGTGCCGGAGCGCGATCGTCTTCTGACCCGCGTGCGGCAGCAAGGCATAGAAGTGCAGATCGGCACGTACTGTTTGCATCGGCAGCCGGCCTTTCAGCCTGGTCCCCGGTGCCGCTGGGCCGACGCGCTTGCCGGCAGTGCTGAAGCCGGGGATCGCTGCCTTGCCCTGCCGCTGTTCCATGATCTGACGGATGCAGAGCAGGACGCCGTCGTGGCGGCAATCGGGCGGGGCTGATGTGCGGCATCTGTGGTATATTCAATTTGGATGGTGAGCCTGTTCCGCACCGCTTCATCAAATCCATGACCGATGCCCTGGCCCACCGGGGGCCTGACGATGAAGGCCAGTATATCGATGTCAATCTGGCATTGGGGCATCGCCGACTAGCCATTATCGATACTTCTCCGGCTGGCCACCAACCGATGCTTTCAGCGGACGGCAATGTTGTACTGGTTTACAACGGTGAGATTTACAATTATCGCGAACTGCGAACGGAACTCGAAAAAACGGGGTATTGTTTCAGCTCACGAACTGACACGGAGGTGCTGCTGGCGGGTTTCCAAGTCTGGGGCTTGGCGGTGGTCAAGCGGCTCAACGGGATGTTTGCCGCGGCCATCTGGGATGCTCGGGAGCGGTGCCTGCACCTGATTCGTGATCGCTACGGTGTCAAGCCCTTGTACTGGACCCGGATAGGGAAAACCCTGATTTTTGGTTCAGAAATCAAGGCAATACTCAAGCATCCGGCGGTATCGGTCGAGCTGAATTTTGACGCCCTGAATGAATACTTCACTTTTCAGAACCTCTTTCGCTATCATACGCTTTTTCGCGGGATCAACCAGCTGCAGGCTGCCAGTATCCGCTCCATCAGTGAACGGGAGCCGGAATTCACGCGCCAAACCTGGTGGGATTACGATTTTACCCGGCGGGACGAGCTGCTTGACTTTCAGACTGCCAAGGAGGAGACTGCCCGTCTTTTTTACCAGGCCGTAACCCGCCAATTGGTAAGCGACGTGCCGGTTGGCAGCTACCTGTCGGGAGGGATGGATTCTGGTTCCATCGTCGGCGTGGCGGCAGAATCAATTCCGCGGTTGGCCACATTTACCTGTGGTTTCGATATGTCGGAAGTAACCGGGGTGGAAGCCAATTACGATGAGCGGCGGGAAGCGGAATACATTGCCTGCCATTTCAAAACCGAGCATTACCAGCAGGTGGTGAACTCTTCGGATATTTCTTGGGCCCTGCCGCGTTTGGTATGGCACCTGGAGGACTTACGCTTGGGGATGAGCTACCCAAATTTTTATGTTTCCCGGCTGGCATCGAGATTCGTCAAGGTATGTCTATCGGGGGCCGGGGGTGATGAGCTGTATGCCGGTTACCCCTGGCGTTATTACCGGGTTTTCAATGCGATCGGCCGAGATGATTACCTGCGCCAATACTATGCGTACTGGCAACGGTTGGTGCCGGATCATGAGCGAAGCCAACTGTTCACCGACGATGTGAATCGACGGATTCGTGAAACTGATACCTTCCGCACTTTCAGCCGGGTGTTCACCTTTAACCGTCGGTTGCACTATGATTCGCCTGAAGAGCATATTGCCAATTCCCTGTATTTCGAGATCAAAACATTTCTTGCCGGGCTGTTGATTGTCGGAGACAAATTGTCGATGGCCCACGGGTTGGAGGAACGGGTGCCGTTTCTGGATAATGACCTGGTGGATTTTGCTCAGCGGATTTCCATTCGACATAAACTGGCTGATCTGGAACATATTATGCGTGTTGATGAGAACGTTCCGCGCAAATTACGACGTTACCAGTCCTGTGCCGACGGTAAAAACGTTCTGCGTCAGGCAATGGCAGGAATCCTGCCGACGGTGGTGACGGAGCGGAGGAAACAGGGCTTCTCGGCTCCCGACGAATCGTGGTATCGGGGAGAATCCCTCGCCTACGTGAAGGAGACGCTGCTCAATAAGCGCGCTGCGTACCGGGATTTCCTTAACCCTCAGTATGTGGCCCGGATCATTGATGAGCATGTAGCTGGACGGGCCAATCACCGGCTTATGCTGTGGTCGTTTCTGTGTTTTGAATGGTGGTGTAAACTCTTTCTCGATGGGAAGGATGTCACGACATGAAAACTGTTCCAGGAATGGAACCTGACAATCTTCACAGACTCTTGGCGGCGATACATGAGTTGCGGGATGCAATTCGTACCATGAGCAAGGAAAAGTACGACCGAGTGTTGCCTTTTGCCGATATGATGTTTGATCGCTGGGAGAAATCCCGTTTCTTGGGATTTGGGGTACAGACGAGTATATACGACAGCAGTCTGGTGCTTGGTGATGTCAATGTGGGTGAGCATACGTGGATAGGCCCATTTTCTCTACTGGATGGAACAGGAAAACTTACCATTGGTTCCTATTGTTCCATCTCGGCGGGGGTGCAAATATATACTCATGATTCGGTGGCATGGGCTGTGTCGGGGGGGGTGAAGAGTTACAGCTATGCACCTGTATCCATTGGTGATAACTGCTATATCGGCCCACAGTCCGTGATTGTCAAAGGAGTGACTATCGGGAGTGGAAGCGTTGTTGGGGCACTCAGTTATGTCGATCGGGATGTGCCGCCCGGAGTAAAGGTGTGGGGTCGTCCGGCACGCCCGCAGGTGAATCCTGAAAGGGATTGACATGGCATCCCGGCCCGTTATGCTGACCCTTGCCAACCTCTGTGGTCGGGGCCTTAATTTTATCCTTTTTATTGTCATTGCAAACTTTTATGGTGCTAACCCGGAAACCGACTGGTTCTTTTTTACCTATGGAATTGCGTACTTCTGCATTGGTATCTGTTACTATGCCACGGAAAGTGCCTTGGTGCCGGTATGGCACCGAATGCCGGGAGCACTTCATGTGTCGTTTGGCCGACGGGCATACAAGGTTGCATTGGCCGGCACGGTCGGTATCTTTGCCTTCATGATTATTGGTGGACTGTTCATTGCGCCGATGCGGGGCATTGCGGTGCCAGGGATTCAGCGGTCGGCTCTTACAGTCATTGCAGTTTTGGCAGGTCAGCCCGGTTTGGCTTTCTTGTCCTCATTTTTTTCCAGTTTCCACCAATATCGTCAACGCTATTTCCTGTCAACAGTACATCTGGCCCTGCGAAGTATAGGGGTACTGGCAGTGCTGGCCATCTTCCGTAATGCTGATATTCTGGTTTTAGCAACGGCCTTTTTAGTGGGGGAGATCATCCGCATGTTGTTGTTGTTCCCGGCTGAATTGCGCGGTGTCTTTCGTGGCATGACATCACAAATGCCGGGTCATGTGTTTTGGCATGCATATCGCGATGTCGCCTGGATGACCTTGGCGTTGGCGGGGACAGTTGTCAATCCGTTGGTCGATCTCGCAATGGTTGGCCATCTGCGTTCAGGAAGCGTGACCTTGGTGGAATATGCCGGACGTATTCGGGGAATGCCAGTATTGGCGCTTGGAGGCATTCTGATATTCTTACTTGGTGATTGGTCGAGCCGGCATCACCAGCATGGTCATTTGTTGACTTGGAAGCCGGTTAGACGGGCTGCTTGGCAGGCTTTCGGTGTCTGTGTTCCTGCGGTGGTACTTTTGTTTGCCGGGGCTTCGTGGTGGATACCGCTGATTTTTCGCAGCCCTCTTTTTGGAACGCCGGAGCTTGCCAGTCTGAAGGATTTGCTCTGGTGGTATTTGCCTGGGGTTCCTTTTCTGGCCGGATCGCTGGTTCTGTCCCGAGCTTTGCTGGTTATTCAACAGGCGCGGCTATTGGCAATTATTTCCCTTTGTGCCATGATTGTGAATATTGCAGTCAATGTAATAATGATTGCTTTGATGGATCTGCCCGGTGTTGCGCTTTCAACCACGGTGGTCGATGGCTGCGTCTGGTTGGGGACATTCCTGGTGGCCCGTAACTTGTTGTGCCAGTCGGATAATGTCCTGGATTGTAATGGTTCATCTGCTGCGTGGTGAATTAAAAGTGACTTACCTTTCTATGGAGGCCAATCCATGGATCATTCACACCTTCCCAAAAACTTTGCCCTCATCGGTGCCGCCGGTTACATCGCGCCGCGGCATATGCAGGCGATCAAGGATACCGGCAACCGCCTTGCCGCCGCCCTTGATCCTTCCGATGCCGTCGGCATCCTCGATCGTTTTTCCTACGATGTCAGCTTTTTCACCGAGTTCGAGCGCTTTGACCGTCACGCCGAAAAGCTTCGCCGGCAAGGTGATGAGCAGCGCATCCATTATGTCGTCATCTGCTCGCCCAACTATCTCCACGATGCCCACATCCGTTTCGCCCTGCGTATCGGCGCCGATGCCATCTGCGAAAAGCCGCTGGTGCTGAACCCCTGGAACCTCGACGGGCTGGCGGAGATCGAGGCGGAGAGCCACGGGCGCATCTATACTATCCTGCAGTTGCGCTGCCATCCGGCCATCGCCGCACTCAAGGAGCGCATCGAGCAGGAGCCGGCCAATGGCGGCAAACACGTGATCGACCTGACCTACATCACCTCGCGGGGCAAGTGGTACTTCATTTCCTGGAAGGGGGATGTGCATAAATCGGGCGGGGTGGCCACCAACATCGGCATTCACTTCTTTGATATGCTCATGTGGATTTTCGGCGGGGTGGTGCACCGGGAACTGCATTACGCCAGCGACCGGAGGATGGCCGGCTTCCTGGAGCTGGAGCGCGCCCGGGTGCGCTGGTTTCTGTCCGTCGATCACCGCGATCTGCCCGAAGCGGTGCAAGCGGCCGGAGGCACCACCCATCGCTCCCTGGTTATCGACGGCGAGGAGATCGAATTCTCCGGCGGTTTTACCGACCTGCATACCCAGGTCTACCGCGACATCCTTGCCGGTGGCGGCTACGGCATTGCCGACGCCCGGCCTTCCATCTCCCTGGTTTCCGAGCTGCGCCAGATGAACCCGGTGCGCGCCGGCGGCGATGTCGTCCATCCGCTGGTGGCCCGCCTGGTGTGAAAGATGTCTCCGGTTTGCCCGTTGATTTGTCAGTGCTCGGCATGCTATGAATGGCAAAAAAGAGTAATAATTTGCTATTCGATGGGAGAAATCACGTGGAAGAAGGCGTGTATGCCCGGTTACTGGTTCCGGTTATCCGGAAGCGGCTCGATGACCCCAAGGTAATCGTTCTTTTCGGCCCGCGGCAGTCGGGGAAGACGACGCTCCTTCGTATGTTGACCGCCGGGATGGACGAGAGTATGGTCCTCTGGTGGAACGGCGATGAGCCCGACATCCGGCGGTTGCTGGAAGATGTTACGTCAACCCGCCTGAAAAGCCTTGTCGGCGCGCGCCGGGTTCTGGTAATCGATGAGGCACAGCGATTGGCAAATATCGGCCTTTGCCTCAAACTGATCGTCGATAACCTGTCCGGAGTCAAGGTGCTGGCGTCGGGTTCTTCCGCTTTTGATCTGGCCAACCGTATCAGCGAGCCGCTGACCGGGCGGAAATGGGAATACCATCTCTATCCCCTGGCGTGGCGGGAGCTGGTCGATCATCATGGTGAGCTGGAAGAGCGGCGGCTGCTCGAGCATCGCCTGGTGTATGGCTCCTATCCGGAGATTGTCACCTATCCCGGAGATGAAGAAGACCGTCTGCTCCACCTTGCCGACAGCTATCTCTACAAGGATATCCTTGCCTGGGGCGGAATCCAGAAGCCCGATCGTCTGGAACGGCTGCTTCAAGCCCTGGCCTTGCAGATCGGAAGCCAGGTATCGTTCAATGAACTGGGGACGCAGACGGGGCTCAACAACGAGACGGTGGAAAGGTATATCGACATCCTCGAAAAAGCCTTCATCATCGTCCGGCTGGGTTCTTACAGCCGCAACCTGCGCAACGAATTGAAAAAAAGCCGGAAAATCTATTTTGTCGACAATGGTATCCGCAACGCGGTAATCAGGCACTTCAATCCGCTCGGTCTGCGTGCTGATGCGGGTGCGCTTTGGGAAAACTATCTGGTCAGCGAGCGTGTAAAAAAAATGGCCAACGGCCCGGCCGCGGCCAACCGCTTTTTCTGGCGTACCTCCCAGCAGCAGGAGATCGATTATCTTGAAGAGGCCGGCGGCCGACTCAGGGCCTGGGAGTTCAAGTGGAAACCCGGGATCCGGGTTCGGTTTCCCGAAACCTTCACGAAGGTCTACCCCGATGCCGAAACGGAAACCGTGACACCGGATAGCATGGCGGATTTTCTCGGCCCTCGCAGGTGAACCCGGTGTGGGTGATAAACGCAAAAAAACAGATCGATGTCGCTGTCTTCATGGGGCGTGCCATAGGCGTAGCTGCCGAACAGAATAAT